>JADDPP010000123.1 GCA_016781845.1 Rubrobacter sp. | reverse complement strand
GGCACTGTGGCTACATACCTCAAGGCTCAGTTGTTCCTTAAATCGCTGTAGCCGGCGCCTGCCCCGGTTCAGCCCGCACGGCCAGCGCATTTTGCAGGCCAAGGCCTTGACACCCTATTCCGCGTAATCCAGAACTTGTACCCTACACCCGCGGGCGGGATCACCCAGCGCCCCGCCCCACCCACCTGCTCCTCGCCGCCCACCAGGAATCCAAAGGTGCCTGGCATCACCTCGAATCGCTCCTCCTGGAGCGAGTGGATGTGCTCTACGGACAAGGTGATTTGGGGCGGGTAGGTGAAGTCTAGCTGCGACAGCTCCCCGTTCGTATCGGCCGCGATCCGGTCTTCGGATCCTCCATCACATCGCCTGCTCTGGCCACGGTTCCCTCCTTTGCTCCGGGTCGCGCTTCCACTGCGGGTACTGCCCAGCCAGCGCCGGGCCTGTTGGCCAGGAGTCAGTACGGGACGGACGTGAGCTCCCGCACCCGGTTCCCCAACTCCTCGTCGCCCCGGATGTCCACGAGTTCCCTGGCCGCGACCGGGCTCAGCCGTCCCGAGGCAAGCAGGTGAAAGTCAAGCGCGTCCATCCGGATGCTTGCCGCCGGTGTCGCGAGCTCGCGGCCGATCCGCCAGGCGCCTCCAGCCGGACCAGAGAGCTCATACGTTAAGGAGGCTCCATCCAGCCCTGCCGCGATCGTCGAGGCAAGCTCCCGCACCACGAGAGCAGTGAAGCGCCCATCATGCTCGGGAGTAGTCACCATCTCACGCCCGGTCGCCCTGCAGATGTCGAGCCGGTGCATCCACGCATCGCGGAGGAGGATCGTGTCCATCATATAGCCGATGGGCACCCACACCCTGCCGAGCGGGAACGACAGGCCCAAGGGAAGGCGGACTGCGCGGAGGGCTGCGGGTAGGCGCTCCCGCCTGGCAACAGAGCGAGGGCCGAACTGTTGCATCTCGGCGATCAGTTCGTCGGGCGAGGCGTCGGCGCGGTCATCCACCTGTATCTGATTAAGGGCGTCGAGCTTCGAGAAGCCAGCCCGGCGGTACGGTCTTTGCACCCGGCCAGATCCCTGCCGCCTGAACTCGGCGAGGCTAATTATGGACGCCGCTGAGCCGGCCATATGTGCCACGACCTGCCGCACGTCCCACCGGGCGCAGGCGGTCGGCTTCGCCCAGTCTTCCTCGGAGAGCTGCCCCAGGAGCGCGAGGAAGCGATCGAGCTCGGAAGCTGCCATTCTCGCCGCCTCTGTATGCGCCAGCGCGGGAATATGTGCCGCGTCTTGTACGGTGCTCGGCATACTTCGGTCCTGGTCGCCTACGTTTTGTACTTGCTGCGTCATGCTCCTACCTCCATTGACGAAACCGCTTTCCCTTCGCCAACTCGTGCCTGCGCGGTTACGTCACCCACCTGGCTCCTCCGGATAGCTCTCGTGTTGCCGCGGCCCCCAGGCTGCCCGCAAGAATGCAACGGCTGCCGGTAGCAGCCCCCCGAACCGGCCGGTGCCTGCAGGCAGGTGCGGCTCGTTGGCCATGTGCGCCGCCGTCAGGCCGTGCATCAAGCTGTTGATGAAGTCCGTAGCCTCCGCGGGCGTCAGGCCGGGCTCCATTGCCCCCGCTTCGATAGCCTCCGCGACCTGCCGCCTCGCGGTCGCGAGAAGCCTGTCACTTTCCTCCATACTCTCCTCGGAGGGAACGAACCCCGGAACAGGCCGCTCGAAGGTCAGGCGCCAGAGCTCCGGGTGCTGCTGGGCGAAGCCCATGTACCCTTCGATCGCGGCCTGCACCCTCTCCCACACATCGGTCTTGCCCTGGAGCGCGTTGTCCTGCTGTTCGGCGAGCAGTCGGGTACCCAGAAGAAAGAGTGCGTCGTAGAGCGCGGCCTTGCTCGAGAAGTAGTGGTAGAGCGACTGCGTACGCAACCCCACTCGGCGCGCGACCTCGTGCATGTTGAGGGCGGCCACCCCCTCCTCTCGCATAACCTCGCGGGCAGCGGCTAGTATCGCGTCGGTCATCTCCTCCCGATTGCGTCTGCGACGCTCCTCCGGCGACAAAGCCCGCCTGGCGCCCGGATTCGTGCTCGTGGCCACGCTCCCTCCACTTGAATTATCGAACAGTATCGGGCTAGTAGGATAGTATCAGAATGATACAGCCGGCCGTGAAAGTCAATACCGCGAAGAAGGAGAGACAGGGGGATTTCGAAGCCGCTGCTGGTGGGGTGTATATCTTACGCACACGTTGCGTGCAGCGTCTCTACGTACGTATAGGCCGCCCCAGAGCTGGCTGTCAGGTCCGCTCGTCGCGCCCCTACTGCAGCGTGCGCAACAGCCTGCTGCCGACGCGCTTCTGCAGCGAGACCGCCGATAGAGCCGCACCGAACACGGAAGCCTGCAGCAGCACGATGGAGGCGCCGGAGGCCACATCCACGTAGTAGCTCAGGTACATGCCGAAGAAGCCAGTGAGCGCGCCACAGAGCGTAGACAACAGCAGCATGCGGTTGAAGCTGTCCGTGAGCAGCCGCGCCGTGATCGCCGGGATCACAAGCGCCGCCGCGATCAGCGTCACGCCCAGTATCTGCATGGAGGCTATGATAGCTGCGGCGAGGACGAGCGCGAACAGGGTCTCCACCCACTGCGTTCGCACCCCGTACACCGCTGCCACCTCCGCATCGAACGTCGAGAAGAGCAGCTGTCTGTACCCGAAGAAGATGATAAAGCCGACCATCAACAGCACGGCGGCTATCGCGAGCACGTCCCGTGGAGTGACGCCGAGCACGTTCCCGAAGAGCGCGGCGTCGAAGGAGCGCGTGAAGTTGCGGTAGCGACTCACGAGCGCGATGCCTATCGCGAAGCTCGCGGTCGTGACGACCCCTATCGCGGCATCCGCGTTGATCTTCGTGCGCCGGGCCGTCTGGTTGATGAGCACGGCGGCGATGAAGCCCCACGCACCCGCGCCGAGGTAGAAGTTCCACGTCATCACGAACGCCACCACTGCCCCGCCGAAGATCGCGTGCGAGAGTCCATGCCCGATGTAGCTCATCCCACGCAGCACGATGTACACCCCGATCAGCCCGCAGAGCGCCCCGACGAGGACGGCGGCGAGCATGCCGTTGCGAAAGAACTCGTACTGGAAGGGCTCTAGGAGTCCGAACGTTGAGGGTGCCTTACTCATTGCTCAAGACTTCGCTCATTACGTCGCTGTATGCATGGCCGTGCGGCTTCTGATGAACGAAGAGCATCCCGTCCTGCCGCAGCACGAGCATCTCGCCCTCGTACGTTTCGCTGAGGATCTCCTCCGTGAACACCTCCTCTGGTGTACCCTGGGCGATGAGCCGACGGTTGAGACAGATGGCCCAGGGCACATGCGCGGCGACGGCGTTCAGGTCATGCGTAGTCATCAGGATCGTTATTCCTTTCCTGTTGAGGCTGGCGAGCAGGTGCAGCACGCTGTCCACGGTGCGCGCGTCCACTCCTGTCGTCGGCTCGTCGAGCACCAGAAGGTCCGGCTCCGCAACGAGCGCCCGAGCCAGAAAGACGCGCTGTTGCTGGCCGCCGGAGAGATTGCGGATGTGATGCCGGGAGAGGGAGTCTATGCCGAGCTGCTCCAGCACCTGCCGGACACAGCGGCGGTCCTCCCTGCTCGCCCACGGCCACCGCCACGACCTGCGGATGCGACCGAGAAGCACCACCTCCTCGACGGTCATGGGAAAGTTCCAGTCCACGGTCTCGAGCTGAGGTACGTAGCCCACCCGCGCTGGGGGACGGTCTCGGAGCGGCCGCCCGCCGACGCGCACCTCGCCCTGAGTGGCATCTAGCATGCCCAGCACGAGCTTCAGCAGCGTGGTCTTGCCCGCACCGCTCGGGCCGACTAGAGCGGCGTACTGCCCCGAATCGAGACGCAGGGACACGTCCTCAATGACGCGCGCCTCCCCGTAACCGAAGCTGACGTTTTCGAGCTCGACCAGGGCTCGCACTCGCGGTTGCTGTCTCACCTACTGTGGCTGCTCAACTGCGGAGTCCGGCCCGGGCACGTTAGAGGTGTCAATACTGGAGACGAGCTTCGGATCGCCGCCGAGGCTGCGCGCCATGATCTCCACGTCCTGTACCATCAGCCCCACGTATGAGTGTCGTGACTCCCCAGGCTTGCCGGGCAGGTCGTCGTCACGCAGGGTATCAACGTACTTCACACCAGCCTCCCTGGCTATCTGGTTGAGCACCCGTGATGGGAACACCTCCGAGCCGAAGATCGCGGGCACCTGCTCACTTCGGAGCTGGTCAATGAGGGTCGCGACCTCCCTGGCTGACGGCTCTGAGAAGTCCGCGGGCTGGATCGCGCCGATAACCTTCATACCGTAGCGCGGGGCGAAGTACGCGAACGAGTCGTGATAGGTCAGCAGCTTGCGGTTCTGCTCGGGGATACTCTCAACCGCGCGCTTGATACCTATGTCGAGCGCGTCTATCCGCTGCTTGAACGCCTCGTAGTTCTTGCGGTAATACTCCGCGCCCTCCGGGTCCCGCTCTGTGAGCTTGTCGCGGGCTATCTCCGCGTAGCGGAGCGCGTGGATGGGGTTGGTCCAAAGATGAGGATTTGGATCACCCGCCTCCCTGGGGAACGAAAAGTCGTACACGTACTGGTCGGGAGTTACGGTCTGCTCTGCGAGCAGCACGATCTCCGCGCTCGCCTTCTTGTTCGCCTTAGCCAGCTGCAGCGTGGGCTCTTCGAGGTTCAGACCATTGATAAATACAAGGTCCGCAGCAGCAAGCGTGCGCGCTACAGAGGGGGCTGGCTCAAAGGTGTGGGAGTTCGTCCCCTCGGGCACCACGCCGACGACGGTTGCCCTCTCGCCAGCAATGTTGTAGACGATGTTCGTGATGGGCGAGACGGTAGTTACCAGCCTCAGCTTCTCCTTCGGCGACTGTGAAGACCGGGAGCCCGTATTCCGGGTGCTCATCGGTCCAACCTGAGCATCGGAGCCGCTGCTGCCCGTGTTACCTGCATCGGGAGGGTTCACGGCGCCGCACGCAGCAAGCAGAAGCGCAAGCACGGTGACGAGTAGTAATGGGAGGGACGCTTTCAAGGCCGGGAATCTCCTGAAGTAAGTACATGTGCGGCTACTGGTCACACTCGAGACCTCTGCCCCGCCCTCGAGCTCCGCAAGGACCAGCCAGGAGTCAGAAGCCGCCACAAGTGCTTGTTGCAACCAGTAGTAATTACATCTAATCACAGGAAGTGTCTGCGGTCAAGCAAGCTTCCGGAGCGATTTCATAGTGAGAATGAGAGCCCCACACCTCCTCCCGGCAACCGGTCGGCGGCCAAAGGAGCACGCGGAGCCCTATCGATCTGTAGAGACGTTGCACGCAACGTCTGCGCGCCACCCACGCAACATGCCCCCACTTAACAGCAACACAGAACCGCTGAGGCGCGTGAGCGATCCGTCGCGGGCGTCTGGGCCAGCCCCGCGCCGAGCTCTCGTATTGTCAGCGGGTCATCCCCGGCTCTGCCCGTCCTGCTGCGCACCGTCGTGCTCGCCGTGCCAGAGACGCTGCATCTCCGAACTGGTGGCGAGCAGGTCCTCCAGCGTGCCGCTGGCGTCTATCCTGCCATCCTTGAGTACGATTATCTGGTCCGCCCGGCGCAGCGCCGGCCGGCGGTGGGAGACGGCCAGCACAGTGGTGTCAGGGCGCGAGAACACCCGCTCCCAGAGCGTGCGTTCCGTCTCCACGTCGAGCGCGCTGGAGAGGTCGTCGAAGACCAGCAGGTCGGCGGCGCGAACGAACATCCGCGCGGCAGCCGCGCGCTGCACCTGCCCGCCCGAGAGCCGCACCCCCCTCGATCCGACAAGGCTGTCCATGCCGTGCGGCATCTCCGCGACATCATCCTCCAGCACGGCGAGATGCACCGCCGCGGGGAGGTCTAGCTCGCGCTCTGGCAGGCCCATGAGGATGTTGTCGCGCAGGGTGTCGCTGAAGAGGCGCGGCACCTGCGGAGTGTACGCGCTCTGGGGAGGGACGAAGAAGGAGGCGGGATCCTCGACCAGCTTGCCGTTCCACCATATCTCACCACTGTCCTTCGGCAGCAGGCCGAGGAGCACCTGCAGCAGCGTGGTCTTGCCGGCGCCGATGCGGCCCGTAACAGCCGTGAACGAGCCACGCTCCAGGCGGAAGCTAACTCCCTCGATGCCGCGCCCCGACGACGGGTAGCGATAGCTGAGGTCTCTTACATCAAGCGTCTCCAGGTGGCCACCTGCACTCGGCGGGACGCCGGGCACCTCGGGAAGCGGCCCCCGCAGGTACACAGGGCCGTGCTTCACAAGCGTCTGCGGCGGCGCCCCTCCGAGAAGCGCCACCATTCGCCGGAACGATACGGCGCCCTGCCTGTAGTGCGATAATGCCATCCCGAAGATGGCGGTAAACTTGGTGATCCAGCCGAGGTAGTACGTGAAGAGAGCGAAGTCACCGAGGGAGAACTGGCCCGAGCTCATGGCCTGGCCGGAGATGAGCAGGATCATGCCCGTCCCCACGCTAACTGTGTTCCAGAAAATGCTCTCCAGCACTCTGTCGAACACCTTGTCTCGCACCGTTGCGCGCAGGCGGATATCGTTGAGCCTGGAAAAGCGGGACGCTACCCCCTCGTCCGCGTTCGCAAGCTGCACGGCTTGGACAGAGCCGAACACCTCCGCGAGGAAGCCGGTCACATCGCCCGTCGCCTCCCGACTCGCCTTGCGAAGCGCCTCTATACGGTTGCTGGCGATCCTCACTGCCGCGACGATCAGCACCAGCGGCAGGAACACCGCGAGCGTGATCGTGACGTTGATCCGCAGCATCACCACGAGCGCGATCAGTGCGAAGATCGTGGAAGCGACGAGATCGTTGAGCAGCATCATGTAGCTGGTTACTTCCTGAGTATCATCGCGGAAGCGACTGATCGCCTCACCGGGAGAGGCGGGCAGGGCGCTGGCCGCGGGGAGATCGAGGATGCGCCGGAGCATGTTCTTCTGCATCAGCGCAGCGTTATTTAGCATGAACGGCACGTTCGTGAACGCCAGGCCGAACAGAAAGACAATGCGGCCCACCGCCTCCATCAGCAGCAGCGCGATGAGCCACCACAGCGCGCTCACCGCCGCGCCCCCGGCCTCCAGCCTGTTGAAGAACTCGCGCGCGACGAAGCCAGGGATCATCCCGTTGACGAAGAGCAGCGTGATCGCCGCGCAGTTGATCCAGAAGAGCTTCGGACGGAAGCGCGTCATACTCCACCAGAAGCGCCACGGCTTCAGGGAGTGATCAGTGCCGAGTGCTGAGTATCGAGTATCCGTGGATTCCGTGGTCATCTCGCGCAACTCCTCAAGATGTTGGGGCGCCAAAGATGAGGTAGGAGTGCAGCGCTACCGGCCACACACCCAGGGCTCAATGCCTAGGCCAGCACCTCCTCGACACCGGTGCGCAGCAGGCCGGAGAAGCGGGAGTCCGAGTCGCGAGCAAGCTCCTCACGGACTCCGTACTCCACAATACCGCCGTTGTCCAGGATCAGGATGGTGTCCGCGCGCTGGACGGTAGCGAGCCGGTGGGCGATGATGATGCCCGTCCGCCCCTCCAGGAGCTTGCCCACCGCACGCTCGATCAGGCGCTCCGTGGCGGGGTCGAGCCGCGACGACGCCTCGTCGAGTATGACGAGTCCCGGATCCTTCAGGAAGACTCGGGTGAACGCGAGCAGCTGAGCCTCGCCTGCGGAGAGTCCCCCGCCGCCAGCGGCGATCATGGTGTCCAGCCCCTGAGGCATCGCGCGGATCCACCCGTCCAGCCCAAGCTCGGCCAGCGCGCCCATGATGCGGTCCTCCGTGATGCTGGTGTTGAAGAACGTGAGGTTGTCGCGCACGGTGGCGCGGAAGAGCTGCACGTCCTGCGTCACCATGCCGATGCGCTCCCGCACCTGCGTCCGCCGTGCCTCGCGCAGCTCCACGCCGCCGAGCCGGACGCTCCCCGCAAGGGGATCGTACAGCCGCAGCAGCAGGCGCGTAATCGTCGTCTTGCCGCTGCCCGTGCGCCCGAGCAGGCCCATCACCTCCCCAGGCTTGATGCGGAACGACACGTCCTGCAGGACAACCTCCTCTTCCTCGTAGCCGAAAGTCACGTTCTCGAACTCCGCGGAAAGCGCCCCTCGTGGGAAGGCAGCACCGGGGCCATCCGGCAGCGCGCTGTGAGTGTCCAGCAGCTCGCGGATACGGACGATGCCCGCACCTGCCTTCTGGAAGTCGTCTATCTGGTTTGAGATAAGGTTGAGTGGGTAGAACAGTAGCTGCGTGTAGTAGTAGATGGCGAACGCGCCTCCGAGGGAGAGGTTCTGCGTCCTGTAGAGATAGACTGCGAGGAGGAACGCCAGGCTGGTCCCTACCGCGAACGCGAATACGGGCACGCACCAGGTGAGGGTGCCCATCACCCTGGCCTTGCTTCCCGTTCGGAGACGCACGCGCATGTACTCGTACAAACGCCGCATCACGTACGCCTGCGCGCCGCTGGAGTGGATATCCACCGTGCCGCCAAGACGCTCCTCGATAAAGCCGAACAGGTCCGCGCTCGCCTGGCGGTCCCTCTCCCAGTACCGCACCGCTACCGAGCGCATGCGAATCATCCCCCCAAGAGTCAGCGTCGCGAACACGGCGAGCGCGATGGTCACGCGCCAGTCCACGGTCCACCAAAGCACGCCGAGCACACCCAGCAGCAGCAGGAGGCTGCCGACCAACTGGATTACGAACTGGGAGAAGAAGTTGGCGAGCGCGGTAACGTCGCCATCAATGCGCTCGATAAGCTCCCCAGGAGTACGCGACTTGTGAAACGACAGGTCGAGGCGAAAGCAGTGCAGCGTGAGGTCGGCGCGCAGGGCGTTCGTGGCGGTCCAGCCAACGCGCTCGCTAAAGTACGTGGCGGCAACGGAGAGCGCCTGCTGCGCCAGGGCGACCGTGATAAAGAGCAGCGCTATGCCCGTCAGGTCCGCCCCACTTCTACCGGAGGAGGTGGCATCAATAGAGGTGCGCAGTAGCTGTGGGTTGATGAGCTGCAAACCGATGCTGCCAAAGAGAAATACGGCCAGGATGGTCACCCTGCGACGCTGTGGCCGAAGGTACTTCAGGAGCATCTCGAGGTACTCTTTGCTCGAGGTTGTCACGTCGCCGTTCCTTTTCTGCCGCGCCCGCTCAGGCCGGGGCGCCGCGTGCTGGGGGTATCGAGGTATGCTGTGGGGAAGACAGAAAGACCGCGGGCCGAACCTTTCTGTTCTACCCGCGGTCGTCGGTGGCGTCGGTGCCGAGGTCGGGGCTAACCGCTCCTCAACCTCCTTGTCACGGGCAGGACTTGGCTGGGACCTTCTCCCTCAGGAGGAAGGATCGTGTACCAGCGGGTCACTCTGAGCCCCTTTCGCTGCCCGGCACGCATGCAAGCGGATACATCCTCTCGCGAGGCGCTACCCGTTCCAGCCCTTATCCTATGCCGTTCTCCATCTCCTGTCAATAGCTTGGGGCGTGAATACAGGGCGATTTCAAAGTGGTGAAGGGAGAGCGCCGATGAGG
>JADDPP010000007.1 GCA_016781845.1 Rubrobacter sp. | reverse complement strand
CTGGTGAGGGGGTTATAATCTCGTAAAGGTGCAGGTAGTGCGCTTAGGAGGCGGGGTGCGGGATTGACGCGGCGTGAGGTTTTGATCATCGTGCTGACGTTCGTGGGGATGCTCCTGCTCGTGGGGATGTTGTTCGTGACGATCCTTGGGGTGCTTGGGCATGGGTTGATGGGTGGGCTCATGCGGAACACGGGCGGCGTGATGTTCTTCGTCATGGTGTTCTTTCCCCTGTTCGCGGTCGGGCTGTTGGCGGCGCTTGGGTGGTGGATACTCAGGCGCGAGGGCGGGTAGCAGGCGCCGCAGATGTTGTGTGCAACGTCTCTGCGGGGGGAAGGGTACTGTTTACCGGGCACGGGCGTTGTTATACTCCTTCAAATGGACGGGCAGATCAGGCGGTTTCTGGTTTATCTGCAGGGCGAGCGGCGGGCGTCGGACCATACCGTGGCGGCGTACTCGGCGGACCTCGCGGGGTTCGCCCAGTTCCTGGAGGAGCGCGGAGAAGCGTGGGACGCGGTGGGCCGATCCAGCTTTCGCGCATACCTGTCGGCGCTGCAGGCAGGGGGGCTCTCAAGGCGGACGTGCGCGAGGAAGCTCTCGGCGCTGCGCACCTTCTACCGAATCATGCACCGTGATGGATACATCGGCCACGACCCTACCGCCGGGATACGCTCACCGAAGCCGGGGAAGCACCTACCCGTATTTCTCTCGCCCGAGCAGGCGGGGGCGCTGATGGACGCGGCGCCGGGGGAGGGGCCGCAGGGGTTGCGCGACCGGGCGCTCGTGGAGCTGCTTTACGCAACTGGGCTCCGGGTGAGCGAGCTCGTATCTCTTGACGTGGGGCAGGTGGACCCCGCGCTCGGCGAGGCGGTGGTCGTCGGCAAGCGGGGCAAGACGCGCGTGGTTGTGGTCGGGCGGCAGGCGCTGTGCGTTTTACAGGAGTACCTGGAGCGCGGCAGGCCGGAGCTCGCGGCGGCAGGCAGACCCGGCGAGAAGGCGCTTTTCCTGAACCGGTTTGGGAAGCGGCTTTCGGACCGGAGCGCGCGTTCCATTGTTGAGCAGTGGCGTCTGCGGGCGGGGCTGCCGGAGCATATCAGCCCCCATACGTTGCGGCACTCGTTCGCGACGCACCTGCTCGATGGCGGCGCGGACCTGCGGGTTGTGCAGGAGCTGCTGGGGCATGAGAGCCTGAACACGACGCAGGTCTATACGCACGTGACGCAGGCGGAGAGCCGGAGGGCGTACGGCAGGGCGCATCCGCGGGCGGGGGGGGTATTTACCGCAGAGGGCGTGGAGATTCAAGGGGATGCAGAGGCGGCGCCTTCCTGATGTGCATGCGAACGGGGGGAAGTATGATTGAGCATCCGGGTTCGGAAGAAGGATGCGGTATAATTTTATATGTCTACTATGAGTGATTTGGGGCCGAGGAAGCGGGCGACTACGATACTCGCGGTGCTTCGCGATGGCCGTCTGGCGATGGCTGGGGATGGGCAGGTCACGTTCGGTGACGCGGTGCTAAAGCACAAGGCCGTCAAGATACGTACTCTATACCATGGGCAGGTGCTCGCGGGCTTCGCGGGGGCAGTGGCGGATGCGCTGACGCTGTTCGAGAAGTTCGAGAGCCAGCTGGAGCAGTACCACGGGAACCTGCGCAGGGCGGCGGTCGAGTTGGCGAAGCAGTGGCGGACGGATAAGTTCCTGCGTCCGCTGGAGGCACAGCTGCTGGTTGGGGACATGGAGCAGATCCTGCTTGTTTCGGGCGATGGCGAGGTCATCGAGCCGGACGAGGGGGTCGCGGCGATAGGGTCCGGTGGGGAGTACGCGCTGGCCGCGGCCCAGGCGTTGATGGGGTACACGGAGCTGCCTTCGGATGCGGTGGCAGAAGCCGCTATGAAAATCGCGGCGAACCTGTGCATCTACACAAACGACCAGATCACGCTGCACAGCATTCAGCCCGAGCAGGCTGAGGCGGTGGTTGGGTAAGGTTTACCGGTGAGCGCCGGTGACAGGGTGAGTTGAGTGGGGCCGCGAGCGCGGCGGTAGAAAACGGGGGGTTGGACAGGGCTGGATTCGGGGTTCCTCAGCGGCGGCAAGGTGAATGTTGCCGGTGAGGAGACTCGAATCTCCCAACCCGTAGACTCCTACTTTTGGAGGTAAGCCTGTGATTATGCAAGACAATTCTGTTTCTTCTTCCCCTTCATTAGATTTGACGCCCCGGCAGGTAGTTCGCGAGCTGGACAAGTACGTTGTCGGGCAGGCGGACGCGAAGCGGGCGATGGCTATCGCGCTGCGCAACCGGCTGCGGCGGCAACGGCTTCCTGAGGAGATGCGGGACGAGGTTCTTCCGAAGAACCTGATGCTCATCGGACCGACGGGCGTCGGCAAGACCGAGATCGCGCGGCGGGTGAGCAAGCTGACCGATGCGCCCTTCCTGAAGGTCGAGGCCACGAAGTTTACCGAGGTCGGGTACGTGGGCCGCGACGTGGAGAGCATCGTGCGCGACCTGGTCGAGACTTCCATCAATATGATCCACTCAGAGCAGTTGGCGAACGTGCGGGAGCGGGCGGAGCGGGCCGCCATGGAGCGGCTTGTGAACTACCTCGTCGAGCAGTCGCCGCAGCTCAAGGCGGTGGCCGCTTCGGAGAACGGGGAGGTTGCGCGCGCTGCTGGTGGGACCGCGACAGCTCTGGCAACGGAGCGAAGGCTTTTGCGGCAGCGCAAGCGGGTGGCGCAGATGCTTGTTGACCGCCGGCTGGAGGATCAGACGGTCGAGATCGAGGTCGAGATGGAGGTGGACGGGTTCGCTTTCGGACAGCTGCCGGACTTCGTGTCGGAGGTGGCGGCCGGGGAGGACATGGAAGGGTTCTTCTCGGGGGAGCGACCTATCCGCAAGCGGAGCCGCCGGGTTAGCGTCGCGGATGCGCGCCGGATCCTCACGCAGGAGGAGGCGCAGAAGCTGATAGACTTTGACTCGGTGATTGACGAGGCGGTGTTCCGGACAGAGCAGAGCGGGATCGTGTTTATTGACGAGATAGACAAGATCATCAGCTCGGGGTACGAGTCCTCTGGTGACGTGTCGGGCGAGGGCGTGCAGAGAGACCTCCTTCCTATTGTTGAGGGCTCGACTGTGATGACGCGGTACGGCCCGGTGAAGACGGACCATATGCTGTTCATCGCGGCGGGGAGCTTCCACGCGGCGAAGCCTTCGGAGCTGATACCGGAGCTGCAGGGGCGCTTCCCCCTGCGGGTAGAGCTCGAGAGTCTGGGCGTGGAGGACCTGCAGAGGATCCTGACGGAGCCGGACAACGCGCTGACGAAGCAGTACGAGGCGCTCCTGAAGACCGAGGGCGTTGAGCTCTCGTTCACAGCGGACGGGGTCGAGGAGATGGCCCGGTTGGCGCAGGAGATGAACGAGAAGCTGGAGGACATCGGGGCGCGGCGGTTGCAGACCATCCTGGAGCAGGTGCTCGAGGAGGTGTCGTTCGACGCGACGGAGCTCGAGGACCCACGGGTGACTGTGGATCGGGAGTATGTGCGGTCCCGGATGGAGAATCTGGTTGAGGATGAGGACCTGAGTAGGTTCATCCTGTAGCGAGTTCCCTTACGCCATTCTGACCGGGGGCGGAGCTCACAAGCTCCGCCCCCGATGTCGTTTTACAGAGTGGGGTTATCCGGCTTGCGTCCTAGCTCTGTGCATACAGTGTTGCAGGGGCCAAATCGGGGGAGCGACTGAGCTCCTCTCTCCCCCAACCCCCTGACCCCCACAAACGCTACCCTCTGCGTTTTCGCAGAACGAGTCCACGCAAGTAGGGCTGTCTCGAAGTCGTTGTCAATGGGCCCGAGGCCCGTAGAGACGTAGCATGCTACGTCTCTACAACCGTCCCAAGTCAACAGCTTTGTCGCTGATATCCCCGTGGCTACTCCCCAGCTCACCTCGCCAGAGCGGTAACTGGTATTGTTGCAGGTCCTCATTCCAGATCGGCGCGCTTTCGCCTACATGACCTACAGTTAAAGATCAGGCAGTCTATTCACTATTTTGTAGCAGCAGAGCATTACAGATCGGATACCAGTTGCGCGGGGTCATGTTCAAGTCCTTGCAAGTGGGCTGGTCGGATGGTGAGATGCCCTGATGGCACCCATCCGCGACTCCTATCAGCCCCATTCCTTCCCTTAGGATAGCCCCGGCAAGCTTCCCAAGGGAGGCCAAAACCTCGAACGGGCTGACTTTGCCGTGGTGCTGCATTGCCAGCCTTCACACTTTACACGCCCTGCCCCTCCCCGCTAGAATGCGGCGCTGTACCCCTTTATCAAACCTGAATACCTGGAGACTCCCATGCCTCAGAGGACCCTGTTCTATAACGGTCGCATCGTTACGCTCGATCCGCGGAACCCACGTCCGGACGCGCTCGCGGTAGTGGACGGACGGGTAGCGTTCGCGGGAGACCGGGAGCGGTGCCGCTCCGTGCTTGGGCCGGGCGTGGAGGAGGTAGACCTCCAGGGCGCGTGGACGCTCCCCTCCTTCACCGACAGCCATATCCACTTCTCCAACTACGCCGCCGGGCTGAACAACGTAGCTATGGATAACACCGCTTCGATGCAGGAGGCGCTGGAGCTGGTGCGGCAGAGGGTGCAGAAGGTGCGGCCGGGTGAGTGGGTCGTCGGGGGTAACTGGGACCTCAACCGTTGGGCCGAGCAGCGCCCCCCCGACAGGCACGCGCTCGACGCCGTATCGCCAGAGAATCCAGTCGCGCTGCACAGCCGCGATGGTCACTCGCTGTGGGTGAACTCGCGTGCGCTGCAGTTGGCGGGCATAAACGCCGACAGCCCCGACCCCGACGGTGGGCAGATAGTGCGCGAGCCGGGAAGCAGCGAGCCTTCCGGCTGGCTGCTGGAGACGGCGCGCGGCATAGTGTACGCGGTTGTGGACGCACCCGAGGAGCCGCTGACCGAGTCCATCAGAAAGGCGTTTCCGCACGCGCTCGCCACGGGGATTACCTCCATACACGACTTCGACCGGATGGAGGCGATACAGGCATACCGCGAGCTGCACGCAGCTGGGGAGCTGCGGCTGCGTGTGCTCAAGACCATCCCGGTCGAGAACCTCGACTGGGCGCTGGACGAGGGCATACGCACGTACCAGGGCGACGAGTGGTTCCGGTTCGGGCAGGTCAAGATATTCACGGACGGCGCCCTCGGCTCCCACTCCGCCGCGATGCTCGAGCCATACAACGGGGAGCCGGAGAACACCGGCATCGAGGTGACGCCGCCGGATGAGCTGCGGGAGTTGGTGCTGCGGGCGGCGCGCGGGGGACTCGCCTGCGCTCTCCACGCAATAGGTGACAAGGCGAACCGAAACGCCCTCGATGCGTTCCGGCACGTCCGCAACGAGGGGGTGGGAGATGCCCTGCGCCACCGCATCGAGCACGTCCAGCACATTCACCCCGACGACCTGCCTCGGCTCGCGCAGCTTGGCGTCATCGCGTCCGTGCAGCCCATTCACCAGACCTCCGACATGTTCGTAGCGGACCGGCTGCTCGGACCGGAGCGCGCCCGCTCCTCATATGCGTGGAGGAGTCTGCTGGACACCGGCGCGCGCCTCGCGTTCGGGTCCGACTGCCCGGTAGAGCCGTTTAACCCCTTTCTCGGCCTGCATGCCGCCGTCACCCGCCAGCGAGACGGCAAGCCCGAGGGCGGCTGGCAACCCCAGGAGCGACTCTCCGCCGAGGAGGCGTACCGGGCATTCACCGAGGGCGCGGCCTGGACCTCGGGCGAGGAGGGCATCAAAGGCAGGCTTTCCGCAGGCATGCTCGCGGACTTTGTGCAACTCTCCGATAACCCGCTGGAGTGCGCGCCTGATAATATAAAGGATGTACAGGTGCTCGCCACGTACGTCGGCGGGCAGGAAGCATATAGGGCCTGAACGGAAGATTCACCACAGGGAGCACACAGAGACGCGGAATTAGTAACCGCGGAGGGCGCAGAGGAAGCATTGCAGGCGCCAGATATCTCTGCGACTGTCTGGTGAATCACCCCGAGCAATAGTGATGGAAGGACTCCATGTGGACGCGGAGCTACTAAGAAAGCTGGTTGTTACCCCCGGCATCTCCGGGCGGGAAGAGCGCATACGCGAGGTGGTCGCGGAGCAGCTGCGACCGCTCGTTGATGAGGTGCGCTGTGACAGGCTAGGAAGCCTCGTTGGCGTGCGGCGGGGCTCCGGGCCGCGCGTGATGCTCTCCGCGCATATAGATTCCATTGGGTTCCTGGTCAGCCACATTGATGACCGGGGCTTCCTGCGGCTCGCTCCCGTTGGGGGCTTCGACCCTCGCACCCTTGTGCAGCAGCGTGTGCTCGTGCAGGGCAAACAGGACCTCGTTGGGCTCGTCTCGCCCCCTGGCAAGCCGATACACCTGCTCACCCCGGAGGAGCGCGAGAAGGCGCCGAAGCTCGAAGAGTTGTTCGTTGACCTGATGTTGCCCGCCGAGGAGGTAAAGGAGCTCGTCTCAATCGGTGATCCGGTGACGCTGCTCAGAGAGCCGCACGTCACCGACCGCGCCTTCGCGTCCCACTATCTCGATGATCGGCTGGGTGTGTACGCGATGATACAGGCGCTGCGGGAGGCACAGAACACGCAGGCGGAGATCTACGCCGTTGCGAGCGTGCAGGAGGAGGTAGGGCTGCGAGGGGCGCGCACCAGCGCGTACGGCGTCGAGCCCGACATGGCGATCGCGCTCGACATCACCATCGCGGGCGACATCCCCGGCGGCGACCCCGCGGCTCAGGTAACGGCGATAGGCGCCGGCGCAGCGATCTGTGTGATGGACGCGGGCGCTATCTCAGACCCCCGCCTCGTGCAGAGGTTCAAGGAGGTCGCGGAGGAGCACGGCATAACGTACCAGATGGAGATCTTGCCACGCGGCGCTACCGACGCGGGCGGCATCCAGCAGTCGCGCGGAGGCGTTCCCGTAATCACCATCTCCCTGCCGGTGCGCTACGTCCATACTGTGAACGAGATGGCGTACGTCTTGGACATAGATGCCACCGTCGCGCTCGTCGCGCGCTTTCTAGAGACGGCGCACGAGGTGAACCTCGAATGGTAGAGCAGCCAATGACCCCGTCGCACAAGCCCGACCTCTCGGACGCAGGACCGAGCACACGCGCCGTCCATTCCGGCACACTGCGCGGTCCGGAGATGCGCCCCGTTGTGCCGCCGATACATCCGAGTGTTGCGTACCTGTCAGAGGATCCGGACGACCTGCGCGCTGTCCTCGCGGGTGAGAAGGAAGGATACGTTTACTCGCGCAACGGCAACCCCACCGTGGCAGCGCTGCGGGAGAGCCTCACGGCGCTGGAGGGCGCGGGCGACTCCGTGGTGTTCGGCAGCGGGATGGCCGCTATCCACGCCGCACTGCTCGCCGTGGATGTCGCCGCGGGCGCCACGCTCGTCGCCAGCCGCGACCTGTACGGTGTTACCGTCTCCCTGCTCAACACCGTACTCGCGCCGATGGGCGTGCGGGTGGTGTACGCCGACCTGACGAACCTGGAAGAGGCGCGAGAGGTCCTGGAGCGCGAGAAGCCGGTGGCTGTGTACTGCGAGACGGTCTCCAACCCCACGCTCCGGCTGGTGGACATCGCGGGACTCGCGGAGTTGACGCGCGCTCACAAGGCGGCGCTGCTCGTGGACAACACGTTCGCAACGCCGATGCTCGTGCGTCCGCTGGAGCTTGGCGCGGACATAAGCGTCACCTCGACGACGAAGTATCTTAGCGGCCACGGGGATGTCATAGGCGGGGCGGCATCGGGCGCGTGGGACGTATGTGCGCGCATGACGAAGATGGCCGTCGTAGTGGGCGGCATCGCGAGCCCGTTCGACGCGTGGCTGACGCTTCGCGGGATCCGCACGCTCGGCCTGCGCGTCCCCCGCCAGTGCGCTACCGCGCTCGCGATAGCGTGCATGCTCGAGGAGCATCCGAAGGTTGCCCGAGTCCACTATCCCGGCCTGCAGTCGCACCCGCAGCACCAGCTCGCAAGGCAGATGATGTGTGGCCGTTACGGAGGAATGGTGAGCTTCGAGCTCGCGGAGGACACCGAGGAGGCCGCGAACCGGGTATTGTCGAGGCTCCGGCTCTGCCTGCCCGCCACCAGCCTGGGCGATGTATACACGCTGCTGCTACACCCTGTCAGCTCCTCGCACCTGACGATGAGCCCCAGGGACCGGGAGCGTCTGGGCGTGAAGCCGGGTATGCTGCGCGTCTCCGCGGGCATCGAGGACGAGGCGGACATCCTCGCGGACCTCTGCCAGGCACTGGATGCCGCATAGGGGCACGGGGTTACGAGTGGAATCCCCAGGCGCGTTCCATTGAATCGCCACAGCATGGGAGTGACAGCAGGGCGATTTCGAAGTCAGCCTGGGAAACCTAACACCCCTTGCCGGCAGCTATTTGGCGGCCATAACAGCGCGCGAACGGTGATAACGGCTGTAGAGACGTTGCACGCAACGTCTGCGTGACCTGTCCACTTTCAACTACAGCGACCTTGAAATCGCCTTGGGGTGACAGCCGGGGGATTGTCATTCCAAGTGGATGCCGCTATCTTGCCGAAAGAAGGGAACAGCAGGGATGCTGCTTCAGTTGAAGGATGGAGCCAATGCGTGCTCACTCCCCACATCCCACCCCGTATCCTGACGCCAACGCAATGCTGCGGGCGCTTCTGTTGAACGTACGGAGTATCCTGGGGGATCGCTTCCTCGGTATGTACCTCTCCGGCTCGCTCGCGATGGGCGATTTCGACGAGAGTAGCGATATAGATGTGCTCGTGGTCACCACCGATGCCCTCCCGAACGAGATGTTCGCTGCTCTCTGGGTGATGCACGAGCGCTTCTCCGCTGACGACTCGAAGTGGGGGGCGGAACTGGAGGTCTCGTACATCCCGTGGTACGCAGTCCGCCGCTACGACCCGGCTCGCGACCTGCACCCACATATTGCCAGGGGTGAGAGGCTCCGCAGGGAGGAGCACCGGCAGGAGTGGGATATCCAGCGCCACATCATCCGGGAGCGGGGGATCGTCGTGGAAGGACCGGAACCGCGAATCCTAATAGACCCGGTGGGGCCGGACGATCTACGACGGGCAGTGCTGGCGGCGCTGCGGGAGTGGTGGCCGCGCCCCTTGCGCGACCCCGTGGAGTTGCATCCTCGCGGGTATCGGTCCTACTTCGTCCTCACTGGATGCCGGATGCTGTATACGCTCAGGTACGGGACCGTTGGCTCCAAACCGGTGGCGGCGCGATGGGCAGCTCTGATCGCGTGGGCCCTGGCGGCGCGACGCGACCCGCGCTCGGGTGAGCTGGACAACCTGACGGAGGCGCTCGACTTCATCCGGTACGTGATCGAACGCAGCCGACAATTCGAGCTTCCCACCGATGTGACACAGGGCTCCTCGACGGGGTAGAGGCGCCCTCTATCGCACCGGACGATGCGGCGCAGCCGACGGGCGGGCCGGGACGAGCGTTCGGCACTGCGGTTTCAAGTCGATGTTGGTGGGGGTGGACACGCCGCGTAGATGATACGCAGACGTTGCGTGCAACGTCTCTACGGCTGTTT
>JADDPP010000450.1 GCA_016781845.1 Rubrobacter sp. | reverse complement strand
GCTGGGGGTGCTGCTACGGCGCGGTGGCTCGCGGCAGCTATGCTCGGTGTGGATGTCACACTTCTGATCCTGCTCACAGTGAACGTACTCGGCGCGGTGGCCCTGACGGCGTCCCTCGCCGTGGGACTGGGGATGCGTCCGGTATCGGAGAACACCGCGGCCAGCCGGTACGCCGCGGAAGGTATCTCTGAGGGAGATCGCATCAGTCTGAACGGGCTCTCCGGCACCGTCGAGCGCATGGGCCACGCAGTAACGACGGTACGAGGCCCGGATGGCCAGGGGTATCTAGTGCCCAACGCATACTTCCTGCAACACGTCGTCGAGATAACCGGACCGGCGGGCACCCGCCAGCGCGACGGATAACCGGAAACCATTTTCCCCCGACTTCGGGTCGTATAGATATATGCGCCAGCGGCTGTAACGATCCAGGCCCGGCATGTGTCTAAAAGGGTACGACTCGTCGCTGCGCCGAGGAGTTGCGAGAATGTCACCACGAGCACAGGCGCTCGGGGACTCCTGGTTTCTGAGGCGTCGTGGACGCAAACTGCTGGAGCGGTACGAGGGCGAGTCGAAGGGTGCCGGCGCGTCATGCGTGCCAGGTGATCAGGGCCTTCCTCGGCCCGGCTAGGAGGTGAGCCTGGGATACGATGACCTTCACAATCAGGTTCAGACAGACACCAACTACGAATCACATGAGGAGGACAGGTACCATGAAGATTCGACTAGCATCGCTCGCGCTCGTAGCGGCCCTGATGTTATCCTTTACAGTAGGGTTTAGCGACCGCGCCAGTGCACAGTCGAACAGAGGTGGCGCCGCGGGACTCGTGGCCGCCCTTGTGCAGATCGCGACGGATGATGTCGTAGAGGTGAACGTTGTTGACTCGTTCAACAACCTCAGGGCGCTCAACAACGTGCTGAACAACAGCCCGATCCTGAGCAACAACGACATTGACGTCACGGTCGGGGACATAAACGTCCTGACTGACTTCCTGAACAACAACAACATCACGCTGCAGGACTTCCTCAACGAGAACAACATCGAGCTTGAGGACATTCTGCAGGTCATCGTTCTGAACACGGACGATATCGTCGTTCTCATATAGAGACGACACGTTCCGAGTCCAGCACAGAAGGGGGGCGCATGCCCCCCTTTCTCATGCCCTCGTTCCCCTCTCTCCCATTCCCATCTGCTGTCTCCACGGCAGGTCGGTAGCCAGATCTACATAATGCAGAGACATCACGGCAGATAGCCGCACCTGACGCCGGAACAGATAGCGCCGGGACTTATCTTGGTCGCGAGAGAGCGGAGGTGTGGGCGCTGCATTCCAGGGTATCATCGAGGGGGGGAAGGGTTACGGGACCGCTGTGCCGGCGTTCCAGAGCCTCGCTGAGAAGCCGGTCGGCGAGGGCGGGGTTTTTGGGCAGGAGGGGACCGTGCATATAGGTGCCGTACACCCTGCCCGTGTACGCGCCCTCGGTGCCGTCCTCTCCGTTGTTGCCGCTGCCCTTCGTGACGGCGCCGAGGGGCCGAGCACCGGAGCCGAGGTACGTCCGGCCGCTGTGGTTCTCGAAGCCAACCAGCTCCCCGAAAGGCCCGGCGAGCGCGATATTGCCGATGTGACGAGTGTCGCCCGCGACGGTGTACGCATCTATCAGCCCGAGGCCCCGGAGTTCCTCGTGGCCGTGCGGCTTGTAATAGTGTCCGAGCAGTTGGTAGCCGCCGCACACTCCGAGCACGACCGCGCCGCCCTCGACGGCTTCCTTGAGACGCTCGCCGTTGCCCGAGGCCAGGTCGTCGGCAACGACGAACTGCTCTTTGTCCTGACCACCGCCAAAGACGTAGATATCGCACAGGTCGGGGTCAATGGGCTCGCCCGCGTTGAGCGTGACCGCCTCCACCTCGATCCCGCGCCACCCTGCTCTTCTCACGAGCGTGGCGACGTTGCCACGGTCGCCGTAGATGTTCATCAGGCGACCGTACAGGAACCCGATAGTCAGCTTCATCGTACCTCCCGTGCTGAAGACGTGGTCACCCAGCACCCGTCCTACTCCTCCCAGTACGGCTCGACCCAGCCGAGCTCGCCCATGTGCGCTCGAAGCTCGAGCATTGCGGTGTACGTCGGCATCACACGCAGCGTACCCCCGCGCGGGGTGCGGTCCACCGCCTCGCGCAAAGCGGCGGGTATGCTCTCGACGACGTGTATCCTCTCGGCGGGTATACCCGCATACTTGAGGCGAACGCCCATATCGGCAGCGCGCAGCCCGCTCGTGACTATCTCGCCGCCCAGGGCACCCAGCATCTCGAAGTCGGCATCCCACAGCCAGGAGACATCGCGGCCGTCCGCGGTCTTGTCATTGATTATGATCAGCAAAGGTTCAGAGCTCGGCTCGGAGGAGAGCATCCGAAGCACCTCGTTACATCCCACCGGGTTCTTCACGAGCGCGAGCACGATCTCGCGGCCCTCGGCCCGGATGCGCTCGAAGCGGCCGAACGCGGCGGTGAAGCCCTCGTAGCCGCGGGCGACCGCCTCCCACGGCACCCCGAGCGCGTGCGCCCCGGCGGTCGCGGCGAGGGCGTTGTACGCGTTGTACAGTCCCGGCACGTTGAGCCTGACGAGCCGCTCGCCGTATGGCCCGCGCAGGCTCAGCTCCGTGCCTGTTGTGCCGTGCAGCACAACGTTCGAGGCGCACAGGTCAGGCTCGGGGCGGGTGAAGCCGCATTTGGGACAGTTGTACTCGCCGATATGAGAGACGTATATCGCGGAGTAGACGAGGGGGCGCTTGCAGCGCGGGCACGCGGTGGCGTCCGCGGCGTGGGGCAGCTCCGAGAGCGAGAGCGCAGGGGCGTGTAGCCCGAAATACGTGACGCGGCAGCTTGCCTCCTCGCCCAGCCTCGCGAGCGCCGGGTCGTCGCCGTTGAGGACGAGACAGGTCTCGGGGGGCAGGCCCGCGACGGCTCCTTCCCATCGCCTGTACACGGTGTCAAGCTCACCGTAGCGGTCGAGCTGGTCACGGAAGAGGTTGTTGAGGATCACCACCGAGGGGCTAATCTCGGACAGCAGGCCGGGGAGCACCGCCTCATCCGTCTCGAACAGCCCGACATCGCCGCGTGGCCTCCCGGTGATGTGAGTGGAGAACACCATGCTCGCAGCGATGCCGCGCACGAGATTGCTGCCGGAGCGGTTGTGCAGCACGCGCCTGTTGTTCGAGGTAAGCATGGAGGCGAGCAGGCGGCTCGTGGTCGTCTTGCCGTTCGTGCCGCTCACAAGTACGATGCCGTCTGGTAAGCGAGCCGCGACCTCACCAATGAGGCCCGGGTAGAGCCTCCGCGCGGCAAGGCCGGGGAGCGCAGTGCCGCCTCCACGCCCCGACAGGCGTGATGCGGCGCCGACGGCTCGGCCGGCAAGTAGGGCGAGAGAGAGTCTTGGGTTCATGGCTGGGGAGTCCTCACGACCAGGACGCTCTCCACCGAGCGGATGTCAACGGCGGGGAGGACTCGGGCTCGCTGCTCCAGCTCGGTGTCCCGCTGCTCGACGGACTCGACCCTGCCTATGAGAAGCCCGTCCGGGATGCGCCCGCCCAGACCGCTACTGACCACCCACTTTCCGGGCGCTACGCGGGGCTTGCCGTCCGCCGTGAGACCCTGCTGGATGTAGCGCATCTCAAGCAGGTAACCCTTCTGCCAGCGCCCCTCTATGATGCCATCGGCGTGCGTGTCCTGCACCTTGGCGGCGATGCCGCTCTCAACGTCCGTAATGAGCAGTACCTCGGAGCGGTTGCGCTCGACGCGCAACACCTGCCCGACGAGCGCGCCGCCAGGGTGCACGATCGCCATACCGGGCTGGACGCCCTGCGCGGCGCCTCGGTCTATGACAAGGTACTGGCGGATGCTCGCAGGGTCGCGGCCTATGACACGGGCATTCAGCAGCGGGAGCTCAGGGTGCGCGGACGTGAAGCCGAGTTGCTCGCGCAGCTGGTCGTTCTCACGCCGCAGCTGCTGAAGCTGCACGTTCTGAGCGGTGAGCCTGTCCACCTCGGCCCGGAGGCGGGCTATCTCCGCCTGCTCGTCTGAGCCGAGCGACGCGAGGCGTGATGCGGCGCTACGCGCGCCGGACGCAACGGAGACCAGTCCGCGCTGGACGGGAGCAGCCACGGCGCCAACCGCGTCTTGCACGGGTGTGAGCTGGCCCAATCCGCTCAGAACGAGCAGGGCGAGCGCCGCAAGCCCCAGCAGGGAGAACGCGGTGAGGCCACGGCGGGTGTCAGCTATATGGTGCCTGGACCTCAAAGTTGCTCGGTCCTCACCGAATCACGCTGCGTGCTCACGCCGGGCGGCGCAGTTCCTGGCCCGCGCGCAGCGCCGCGTGGTATTCGTGCAGGCTCTCTACGACCCTGCCGGTACCACGGGCGACGCACGTCAGCGGGTCGTCCGCTATCTGCACCGGCATCTTCGTCTCCCTCATGATGCGCTGGTCGAGGCCGAGTAACAGCGCACCACCACCCGCGAGCGTGATGCCGAACTCCATGATGTCCGCGACAAGCTCCGGCGGCGTCTCCTCGACGGCGAGCTTGACGAGGTCCACGATCTGATCCACCGGTCCCCCGATCGCGTCGCGCAGGTCAACGCTCGATACCTCCACGGCTTTCGGCATTCCGGTGAGCACGTCGCGCCCGCGAAGAGTTACGCGCCGCTCCTCCTCAAGCGGGTACGCGGAGCCGGCCACTATCTTCGCGCCCTCGGCCATGCGCTCGCCGATGAGCAGGTTCGCCTCGTGCCGGGCGAACTGCATGATCGCCTCGTCAATCTCATCACCCGCGACGCGTATGGAGTGGTTGATCACTATGCCGCCGAGAGAGAGGACCGCGACCTCCGTGGTGCCGCCGCCGATGTCAACGATCATGCTGCCCATCGGCTCGTTGACGGGCAGGCCAGCGCCGATGCCCGCAGCCATAGGCTCCTCGATGGTGTACACTTCGCGGGCGCCTGCTGCTATCGCGGCGTCTTTGGCGGCGCGCTTCTCGACCTCCGTGACGCCGCTGGGGATGCCAACGACGACACGCGGGCGAGAGGGGTAGATGCTTCCGTTATGCGTCTTGCGGATAAAATGGTCGAGCATCTTCTCTACCACGTCAATATCCGCGATTACGCCGTCCTTGAGAGGACGGACGGCGACGATATTCGCGGGGGTTTTGCCAACCATGGCGCGCGCTTCCGAGCCTACGGCAAGCACGTCTCGGCTCTTCTTGTCCATGGCGACGACGGAGGGTTCAGATATGACTATACCCTTGCCGCGACAGTGTACGAGGGTGTTTGCGGTACCGAGATCTATGCCTAGATCCCGACTGAAGAGTCCAAAGAAAGAGTTGATGGGGGTCATGCTACTCCCGTGGAGAGATACACGTTTCAAGCGAGCACAGCTCTCTGAAAGTCTGTGCTACAGGCGCAATTGTAACACACGGTCGCGGCGCGCTTCCCAGCTCAGACGCGCCCGTTGTCCGTATAATGGCGCTGCGCGGAATCTTCAGAAGACAGGAGCTAGGCCGCGCAACTGCCGCTGCCGACCAGGACCAGACTGGCAAGCTGGAGGGGGCGTGAGCACTCAGATCAGGGAGAGGGCTGGGCGTGGGAGCTACGATGCGGTCGTCGTAGGCGCGGGGCCGAACGGGCTCACAGCGGCGCTAAGGCTCGCGCAGGCAGACCTCTCCGTACTCGTCCTTGAGGCGAATGAGAGTATCGGAGGGGGAGCGAGGTCGTCGGAGCTTACGCTACCGGGCTTCGTGCATGACCTCGGCTCCGCCATACATCCACTTGCAGCCGCCTCTCCTTTCTTCAGCACGTTGCCGCTGCGCGAACACGGCCTGGAGTGGGTGCATCCTCCCGCGCCGCTCGTGCACCCTCTGGACGGTGGCACGGCAGCAGTGATGGAGCGGTCAGTCGAAGCCACATCTGAGTTGCTGGGTGGCCGCGACGGTGAGACGTACCACAGGCTGTTCGGTGTCCTCACAGAGCAGTGGGAGAAGCTTGCCCCGACCCTGCTCGGCCCACCACGCCCCACGCCCCACCTGCTCGCGCTCGCCCGCTTCGGTGTCCTCGCCATCCGCCCGGCCACGATGCTCGCGCGCGGGCTGTTTCAGGGGGAGGCGGCCCGAGCGCTGTTCGCGGGCAACGCCGCCCACAGCGTGCTCCCGATAGAGCAGCCAATAACCTCCGCGTTCGGGCTCCTGCTCGCGATGGCTGGGCATACAGTCGGCTGGCCGCTGGCACGAGGTGGCTCCCAGAGAGTTGCGGACGCGCTTGCAGGCTACCTGCGTTTCCTGGGAGGCGAGATACTCACCCACGCCCGCGTGGAAGCCTTGCGCGACCTGCCGCCGTCCCGAGTCGTGCTATGCGACATGACACCGCAACAGCTGGTACGGATGGCCGCAGATATGTTGCCCGCCGGGTACAGGAGGAAGCTGGAGCGCTACCGGTACGGTCCGGGCGCCTTCAAGCTTGACTGGGCGCTCGGCGGTCCGATACCGTGGCAGGCGCAGGAGTGCGTGCGGGCGGGCACGGTACACCTTGGAGGGACGCTTGAGGAGATAGCGGCTTCGGAGCGTGCGATGGCTCGTGGGGAGCACTCGGAGCGACCGTTCGTGCTGTTGGCGCAGCAGAGCCTGTTCGACCCGACGCGCGCGCCCGAAGGCAGGCAGACGGCGTGGGCATACTGCCACGTGCCGAACGGCTCGACGTTCGATATGACGGAGCGAATCGAGGCGCAGGTGGAGCGGTTCGCCCCCGGCTTTCGGGAGCGGATACTCGCTCGGTGTGTCACGCCGCCCGCTGGGCTTGAGCGGCAGAACGCCAACCTGATCGGGGGCGACATAGGTGGTGGGGCGCAGGACTTCTGGCAGTTCTTCGCGCGTCCTCGGGCGCACCACGTACCGTATGCCACGCCGGTGCCAGGGCTGTACCTGTGCTCCTCCTCCACCCCACCCGGCGGCGGGGTTCACGGTATGTGCGGCTACCACGCCGCCCACGCTGCCTTGCGCTACAGCTTCCACCATCGCTGATGCTCTACGTAGACCGCAGAGCGCGACAGGGTACCGCGGGAAAGGTGAGGTTGAGTAGACAATGGCGGAAGCGGACGAGGGACGACCGGTAGTGAACATACAGGGGGAGCTGGTGGCGCTGGGGCCGCTGCGGCGCGACCTGGTCCCGCTGTATCATCGTTGGGACAACGACCTCCTGACAAGCCGCAACCGGGGCACGTCGCTCAGGCCGGTCACATTTGAAGAGGCGATGGCAGGCTACGAGAGGGTTGCCTCGGACTCCGCGTCCTCAGCGTGGTTCACCCTGTACGAGCTCTCCACCTGGCGGCCCATCGGGCTGACGTGGTGGGACGAGATCAACTACCGCGACCGCACCGCCGCGTACAGCATCTTCATTGGCGAGACGGAGACGCGGGGCAAGGGGTACGGAACCGAGGCGACACGGCTGATGCTGGACTATGCGTTCACAGTGCTTGGACTGCACAACGTGATGTTGATAACCGCGGAGTTCAATACAGGCGGTCTTCGCGCCTATAAGAAGGCGGGCTTCCGCGAGTTCGGGCGGCGCAGGCAGTCGTACCCGGTGGGCGGGAAGCTGTGGGATGACATCTACATGGAGTGCCTGGCTACGGAGTTCGAGAGCTCGGTGCTCGCACGCACGTTTGCGCCTGCCGAGCCGGGATGATGACAGCTCAGGAGGGGAGGCTCACCACTTCCGTCCCCTCCAGGAGGGATGTCTGCTCCAAATCGCTGTCTACGTAATCATATCGCGCGGCACGTCACGTTACATCGGGCAAAATACCCACGCCGTATACAATCTTAAGCGCAGGATGCATTCCCTGGAAGGCGCCTGCCGTGAGGACATGTGGAGGGTGTCGCCTGCTTGAACCCACCACCATAGCATCAGTTGTTACCGTCAGTCGGAGTGGAGCGAAGAATGCGTGCTCGTGTCTTAGCAATTGTCCACAGGCGCTGGGTGAGAATGAGCAAGCGTTCAAGCGCTATTGATGTTAGCCAGCGGTTACGGAATCTGCACACTGAACGGAGGGGATAGAGTGAGTATAACGATCACTGATGTCATCGCGCGAGATATCCGGTTCCCCACCTCGCGCGCTCTCGACGGCTCCGACGCCATGAACCCCGACCCCGACTACTCTGCCGCATACGTCGTGCTCAAGACCGATAGTCCAGAGGGACTTGAGGGCCACGGCCTGACGTTCACGATCGGGCGAGGCAACGAGCTCTGCGTCGCGGGAATCAACGCGCTCGCCCCACTCCTAAGAGGCGCGACGCTGGAGAGCTTTACCACAAACATGGGCGCGTTCTGGAGGAAGATGACTGGCGACAGCCAGTTGCGGTGGGTAGGCCCGGAGAAAGGCGTCATCCACCTCGCAACCGGTGCGCTCGTCAACGCGGTGTGGGACCTGTACGCCAAGGTGGAGGGCAAGCCGCTCTGGAAGCTGCTCGTGGACATGACTCCCGAGCAACTGGTCACATGTGTCCCTTTCAGCTACATCACGGACGTGCTCACGCCGCAGGAGGCGCTTGAGATCCTGCGCCGCAACGAGCCGACGAAGGGCGAGCGGGAGGCGCAGATGCGCTCGAAGGGGTTTCCCGCGTACACCACCTCGGCGGGCTGGTTGGGCTACTCCGATGAGAAGCTGCGACGGCTCTGTCGGGAGAGCATAGAGGCCGGGTGGACGCACTTCAAGCTCAAAGTAGGCGCGGACATCGAGGACGACGTGCGACGCGCGTCCATCATCCGCTCCGAGATAGGTCCCAACCGCAAGCTGATGATGGACGCGAACCAGACGTGGGATGTGGGAGAGGCGATAGCGAGTATGGAGCGCCTCGCCCCATTTGAGCCGTGGTGGATCGAGGAGCCCACTAACCCTGACGACGTGCTCGGCCACGCGGCCATTGCCCGCGCCGTGGCCCCAATAGGGGTTGCCACCGGAGAGCACTGTCATAACCGGGTGATGTTCAAGCAGTACATGCAGGCGAACGCGATCAGCTTCTGCCAGATCGACGCTTGCCGTCTGGGCGGGGTGAACGAGGTGTTGGCCGTGCTCCTGATGGCGGCGAAACTCGGGGTGCCGGTCTGCCCACACGCAGGCGGCGTGGGGCTGTGCGAGTACGTCCAGCACCTCTCCATCTTCGACTACGTCTGCGTTGGCGCCTCGCTGGAGAACCACGTGCTCGAGTACGTTGATCACCTCCACGAGCACTTCCTCGACCCGGTCGTAATAAGGGATGGTCACTACTTGCCGCCCACCGCGCCGGGCTACAGCATCCAGATGCGCTCGACATCCCTCGACGAGTACGAGTACCCGACGGGTGCGGCGTGGATGGCCTGAGTCGAAGCTTGGGCGAGGCAGCTTCTACCGGCTCAACGCGGGCCGAGCGTGCCTGCGGCGTTCGCAGGCTTCGTGGGCGCTCCCTCCCGCACAGGCTGCCGTTCAGGAGCGCAAGTCTCGGTCAGGGAGACCACTGCCGCAACTGTCGAGACACAAACGGCGCAGGGATTGAAACGTAACTGTGCATAGGCCTAGTACTACAACGACGGATCAC
>JADDPP010000461.1 GCA_016781845.1 Rubrobacter sp. | reverse complement strand
CGCTCACCTTCTCACTCAACTATCCACCGCGTCAGTCCTGTCAATGAGGAAGCGCGAACACCGCCTACCTCTTCTCCGCGACAATCGCGACCCAGTCGCCCTCGCGCAGGAGGTCGGCGAGGTGCAGTCCGGCGGCGGCGAGGGAGAGGGCGACCTCCTCGTAGCGGTCCTCGATGATGCCGGAGACGACGAGCGCGCCTCCCGGCGCCAGTGCCTCCGCGAGACCGTCCGCAAGCTCGATTATCACGTTCGCGATGATGTTCGCGGCGATGAAGCCGTACGCGCCCTCTGCCGCGTCGAGCGAGCCTTGTCCGACCCGGATTGCCCCGGCTACGCCGTTGCGCTCGGCGCTGTCGTGTGTTGCGTCAACCGCGACGGGGTCGGTGTCGAGCGCTACCACCTCGGCTGCGCCGAGCTTTGCCATTAGCACTGCAAGGATTCCGGAGCCGGCGCCCAGGTCGAGCGCGCGGACGCCGGGCCGCAGGCGCTCCTCGATGGCTCGCAGGCAGAGCCGGGTTGTGGGGTGGAGCCCCGTGCCGAAGGCCATGCCGGGGTTGAGGTCGAGCACTACGTCCTCAGGGCGCGGCTCGTACTCGAGCCACGACGGCTTGATGACTGTACGCCTTCCGACGCGCATCACCTTGTAGTAGCTCTGCCACGTCTCCGTCCAGTCCTGCTCGGTGTGCCGCGTCACCTCCAGCTCTCCCACCGGACGGATGCGTCCCAGATGCCACAAGCCCTCGCGCACAGCCTGAAGGCTCGTTTCGCTCGCCTCGTCCTGCCGTATGTACGTGGTGAGCACAACAGGCTTGTTCGGGTCGGTCACGTACTCGCCCCAGCTCAGCTCATCTACGATGGGCTCCTGCACGACGATGCCGTTCTGGTAGCCGTGGCGGGCGAGCAGCTCACTTACCGGCTCCACGGCTTCGCGGTCCGCTTCCACGCGCAGCTGCAGCCACGCGGGCGAGGTCGTGTCATCCTGCGATGTGGCCAATGATATGTCCTCCTCTGGGTTGGGGGATTACGAGTAGAGGCGTCCGGGAGGGACAGCTCCATAACTGGTGCGCCGCCGATATTGCTGGCAGTTCAGCACACAAAAAGAGGCGCGCCACGAGGGGTTCGTGGCGCGCCAGCCCTGGTAGGGTGCTCCGTTGAACGCCCTACTGGATAACGGTCTTCTCAGTCTCCTTGTCGAAGACGTGGACCTTGTCGAGGTCGAACGCGACCGCGACACTCTGGCCGGGGCTGACCCTGCACTCCGGCGCGACGCGGGCTACGAACTGCTGGTCGCCTGCGAGCAGGTACAGCACGTTCTCGTTGCCCAGTGGCTCCACCACATCCACCTTGATGTTCGCCGCGGGGCCGCTAGTGTCCACTATCACGTCGATGTTCTCAGGGCGCACGCCGAGGATCACCTCGCGACCGGCGTACTGGCCGACCTCGTTGCGCATCCTGCCCGGCACCTCGATACGGAACGCCTCGTGGGTCAGGTACAAGCCACCATCACCCTCGACCTGCACGTCGAAGAAGTTCATCGCGGGGCTGCCGATGAAGCCGGCCACGAACACGTTCGCGGGGCTGTCGTACAGCGTCTCCGGCGTGTCGAGCTGCTGCAGAACGCCATCGCGCATCACCGCGATGCGGTCGCCCATCGTCATGGCCTCGGTCTGGTCGTGCGTCACGTAGATCGTGGTAGTCTGCACCCTCTGATGAAGCCTGGAGATCTCGGAACGGGTCTGCACGCGCAGCTTCGCGTCCAGGTTGGAGAGGGGCTCGTCCATGAGGAACACCTGCGGCTCGCGCACGATCGCGCGGCCCAGGGCGACGCGCTGGCGCTGGCCGCCGGAGAGCGCCTTCGGCTTGCGGTCGAGGAACTGCTGGATGCCGAGGATGCGCGCAGCCTCCTGCACCCGCTGATCGATCTCGCTCTTCGGGGTCTTGCGGAGCTTGAGCCCGAACGCCATGTTGTCGTACACACTCATGTGTGGGTAGAGCGCGTAGCTCTGGAACACCATCGCGATGTCGCGGTCCTTGGGCGCCACGTCGTTGACGCGCCGCTGACCGATGAAGAGGTCACCCTGGGAGATGTCCTCCAGGCCCGCGATCATGCGCAGCGCCGTGCTCTTGCCGCAGCCGGAGGGTCCAACCAGCACAAGGAACTCGCGGTCCTTGATGTCGAGGTTGAGATCCCTGACCGCGGTCACGTTGTTCGTGTACTGCTTGAACACCCCATCTAAGACAACACCAGCCATGCAATGTCCTCCTTCTATAGAACGGGCCGGTACCACTACAGTATGTGACGGTAAGATACTACCCCGGCCGGAGTATGTCAAGCGTGCAACGTCATTTG
>JADDPP010000142.1:632-9732 GCA_016781845.1 Rubrobacter sp. | reverse complement strand
TGTGTACCTGTCGCGCCTCGGGTCCGAGGAGAGCCGCCGCGTTATGAAGGCGCGTCTGCGCACAGTCGCCCAGATTCTAGGCTTCGAGCACTTCACCCAGGTGCCCTGGGAAGCCCTGCGCTACGAGCACCTGGAGGGCATCCTCGCAAAGCTCCGGGAGAAGCCGAACGAGAAGAGCCCGGGCAAGCGCCTCTCTCCCGCTTCCATCAATCAGGCACTTGCCGCCGTGCGGGGCGTATGCAAGGTGGCCAGGAACATGGGCCTTATGCCCCACGACGCCTACACCCTACTCTCAGAGGTAGAGCCAGCACGTGGCAAACGAGTCAAGGCAGGAAGAGATACAAACACAGGTGAGATACAGCTTCTTATGTCTACTTCTCTTGGAGAGTCAGGACCGAGAGGTGTTCGTGATGCTGCTATCATCGCTCTGTTTTACTCTACTGGGTTGCGACGAGCCGAGCTCTCCCGACTGACGCTGGAGGACTACGAGCCACAGACAGGCAGGCTCAGGCTCCTGGGCAAGGGAGACAAGGAGCGACTCACTTACCTGGATGAGGGTGCGCAGGAGTGGCTCGGGGACTGGATATCTGTTCGTGGAAGCCAGCCAGGACCCCTCTTCGTGCCTATAGACCGCAAGGGCAGTCTGCTGTGGAGGCATATGACGCCTGAGGCGGTGTACAACGTGATCAGGACGAAGGCCAGAAGGGCGGGCCTGGAGCGGCTCACCCCCCACGACTTCAGGAGGACGGTGACCGGGGACCTGCTGGACCTGAAGGAAGATCTGGCGACGATAGCTGATATGCTGGGGCACGCGAGCACGGACACCACCAGGCTGTACGACAGGCGGGGTGAGGAGAGAAAGAGACGCGCGGCTCGCAGGAGGTACACTCCCCGAGACGCAGCAGCGGGGCATTCGCGTTGAGTTGGGGGTAATCGCTGCGACACGACTTCGAGCGGGTTCGGGAGCACTCTGATTCCATGTCAGGGGGCAATGTTGCAGGCGCTCGTGCAGCGGCTGTTCGAGAGCGGCCAGTTCGCGGTATGGTTTAACCCCGGCGTGGCGCTCCCCCGTCAGACCGATCTGTTCGCCTGCTAGGGCGGCGAAGACTACCCGATCGAAACCAAGTGGCGGCGAGCCGGAAGCTCTCCTGCATAATGATCGAGCCGCCAGCGCACAAGCGGGCTTGGGCATAGCCATGTTGCATGACCGACCAAGGCTGCTAGGTGCTGGACGTGCACCTCAAGCAAGCACCGGCATCCGGAGGCAGCAGAGAATCGCTTCTAACGGGCCGTCCAGGAAACAGGCGTGCGGCCGAGAACTACTTGAACAACGGTCTGGAGTATCACCACAGCCACCTCAAGCCGTGATCCAAAGAGCTGCGGCGGGTCATGTCCGTGGTATCTGCAGACATTGTATCGCGTGGTCTGCCCTTATTAAGCCTGAGGGGTAGCTTCTTTCGATGCCTGCTGGCCTTGAACAGAACCGGGACGTGTAAACAAGTTGTAAAAAGCGCTTTGACGCATGTTGCGCCACGAGCATCACCCATCCATGCTTACGACAGCACGCACAGGAGGTCAAGCATGAGCATTCTAGAAGAGACGCAGCAAGCGGAGCGATATCGGACAACTGTGTACCTTGAAGAGGAGGATTTGGCCTCCCTCGACGAACTCAAGGGCCACTACCGACGTGTGGACCGCCGCAAGCTCGACCGCTCCGGAATCATCCGCATCGCTATTCGCGCACTCCACTCGGGCCTACTTGGTGCGCGGGGGGAAGGGGTGGAGTGATGACGCTCACCAAGGACAGACCGGCGGAGTGGGCGGCCCCCGGCATGCGCAGGATGAAGGTACTCGCGGTGGGTTCGCAGAAGGGAGGTGCGGCCAAATCTACTACCAGCCTGTACCTTGCTACCCGCTTTGCGGAGTATATGGGGGGCACCCAGGAGTGCCCAATTGTCGGACTTCTCGACAGAGACGGCACGAGCAAGAATCTCTCGGAGATGTTGCGGCTCCACCCCGAGATGGTAAGGCCGGGTGTCACGATCCTGGACGGTGAGGATCTGCCGGAGCAGTCGTCCGGGCTTAGGCTCGTCGTGATCGACACTCCACCAGGACTCGCCGCGATCGACTCGCTCAGGTCCGCGGACCTTCTGGTGGTGCCTGTGATCCCATCCGAGCAGGGCGTCGTGAACCTTGTGCAGTACCTCCGGAACATTAAGGGGCAGCGCGTCTCCGTCAGCCCACACATGCGGTTGCTTGCGCTCCTCCCGTCTGCGGTGCGCAATACGAGGCTGCACCGCGAGGTGCTGGATGCCATCAAAGACATCGCCGGGAGCTACGATCCCCCCCTGCCTGTGCTTCCGCCGATCCCCCAGCGCACAGCAATAGAAGAGTGGAACTTGGACGCCCGCGAGTATGATGCAGCGGCGAAGGAGTTGTTCGAGTATGCCCGCATCTAACGCCAGGAAGCTGAAGACCGATAAGCTGCGCCTCCATCTCCTCGACCAAGCTGGCGACTGGGAACTGTCGAAGGAGGAGGAGGCCGGTGCTGCAGAGTCCTCATTCGACCGGCTGGACCGAGCGCTTATGATACCGATCGAGCGCATAGCGCCGATGAAAGATAACCCCCGCCAGAGCTTCCGACACCTGGATGAGCTAGCAGAATCGATCGAGGACCGCGGGCTGATCCAGCCGCTTGTGGTCCGTCGCGACCCGGACCGCCCCGGCTACTACATGACGGTTGCAGGCGCAAGACGCGTGATGGCCGCGAACATACTGCGAGGCAGCGAGAATCCGGAGACGCGCGCAAGAGTAGCTGCACTCCCCTGCCTGGTCGTGGATGAAACAGACGATCAGGCGCTGGCCTCAGCCCTAGCGGAGAACCTGGCACGGGACGACCTGACTCGCGCCGAGGCAATGGATGCCATGCTTCGCCTAGAGGTTCAGTACAGATGGTCGGGGCGGGAGATCGCCAGGCGCACGGGGAGGAACCAGGCGGACGTGGCGGAGTTGCTGCGCGTCGCGAAGGACAGGGAACTCAACTCACTGATACGCGAGGAGCTCATTTCACCCACTGCCGCGGGCGAGATGAGCCGGCTGCCCACCGAAATACGAAGTAAGGCGATTGAGGCTGTACGGGCCGGGCAGATCAGGACCGTTGAAGATGTACGGGCCGTCAACCCGAGACGCACTCGATCAGCCAGAGCTAGGGCGGGCCAAGAGGCGAATGATATCATTCACCCGCCATTCGGGGCCGACCACAAGCCGCACGTGCCAGTTGTGAATGATATCATTCACAATGGCATCACCAATACTGAACTGAGCCAGGAGGCCAGCGAGACACTTCGCCCTACCCCGCCTGAAGTTGAGCGCCAGAAGACGAATGCAGAACACGTGCAACCGCACCGTCCGCTGGCCGGAGGTCGCACTAGTGAAGCGAACGACGGAGCCACCGTGAAGGCAGAAAACCAGGAGGAGGAGCTGCGGCGAGTCCAGGTGGAGTCCGGCGCCCTCCGCGTATCCATAGAGGCGCATCCCATCCTCGCCTGGGATCCGATTGTCGCGGCGGATCTCGCCGCTATTCACCAGGTAGCGGACCGTGTCTCGGGCCGACGCAAGAGCGATGTACGTGTATCAGCGGAGGGCCGACGGTGCCTGACCCACAAGCTCCGGCTGGATGCGGATGCTATCCGCGCAGCTTTCCAACACGACGAGGCGGATCCAGATTCCAGGGCTAACCTGGAAGGCGTACGGGAGATCCTGAACGAGCTACTGGACTAGTCCTCCCCCTTCCTACACGGGCGGATGCCAGCTCATGCTTAAGCGGGCTGGTAAAGGAGACGAGGATGGTGGACAAGTCTGCTGGCGATACACTGCACGGCCGGCTCGGACTGGCTCTTTAGAGAGGTGCGACGTGGGACGAAAGCAGCAGGACCCTGATGTATACAGGTTCGACCCGTTGGAGTGGCTCGGTGAGTATCTCACGCAGGCGGGCAGCTCTACGAGTCGAGATGTTGCCGGCGGGAACACCACAGACCCTTCGCGTCCGGGCACGGATACTCGTGCAGAGCCCAGAAGTCGGGAGTTGCTCGGTGACCTCCGCGAAGCTCACAAGCGTGTCCAGGCCGTGCGCAGCAGCCTGCGACCGGAGATGCTGCAGCAATTCACCGACCGCATCCGCAGGGACCCGGCCCTACTGGAGATAACGGCCGGCCTGATAGCCCCACACATCCTCAAGGTGTACCATTACAAACAAGGATCAAAAGGCTCCGCTGCGGCGACTGCCCCTGGGCACGCGGACGAAGTGATGCTCGATCGGGCTCATGCGCCACTCGTCTCCGTTATATCGACTGTGTTCGACGCCGCCCGTGGCGACGGCTTTGACATCTGGCAGAGCCTTGCCGAATGGATGCTAACCCAGTTAGTTGCGTGGGGACTGAACAACTTGGAGCGGGAACTAGGAGCTCCCATCGTACGAGACACGCACGAGGAGGAGCTTGCCGCGAAGCTCGACAGTTATCTACGTGACGCAGATCGTAGTGACATATACCGTGACCGATACAACTATCTGCTCCTCACTTACTCTCCTGAGCTGGCAAGGTTTGCAGTCGAGTCACTGGACCTCCCCCGCGCATCGCTCGACCGGCTGGAGCAGCTGCTAGGCCTGCGCCCGCTCGCCGTCGCATCGGTACTACCCAGCGGGCGCACCGCCTCGCCCCGCGACCTGCTGGCGTCACTGCTACACGAGGGCCACTTGAGGGTGATGAGCTCTGCCCACTACCACGCGTTACGTGAGGCCCTCTACAAGCGCACCTTCGTGCAGGTCGACGGTACACCCTGGCCCACTGCCCAGCTCGACAAGGGGAACGCGCTGGGACATGCTCAGCTTCGCCCGCTGATCGCCGACGCACAGCCTGTAATGCCCGCCGAGGAGGTCGAGAGGCTAGCTGCGATCATGTGGCGGCAACGTGAGGAGCTATCTGACCTCGATGCGGACGCGCTCGACGCGCTAAGCGCGCTCTGGCTCCACCAGGCAAGGTCCATCCAGGATCGCGCTGTCGCAGACGTGAACGAGTTGCTGGCAATGCGAGGGATTAAGCCGAAGCTGAGTGGCCAGGGCCGCCGCGGAGGATACTCACCCGAGCAGCGGGCCGAGATGATGCGCGCGCTGTCTCATATCCAGAACCTCTGGCTGAACATGGCCGAGATTGAGGTCTACGAGGACAACGGCCGCGGAGGGCGGCGCCGAAAACCTATCAAGAAGGCAGTACAGAGCAGGCCGTTCGTGATAACCGACCAGACTGGACAGCTGCGCATGGACGGATATCTCGACGTGGATCGCTTCATCTTCAGACCCGGTGAGGTGTTCGCGTACTTCCTGATGGGGCCTGGCCACCAGACTGCCCTGCTCTCGGCGAAGGCTCTTAAGTACGACTACTACCGGCAAGTTTGGGAGAAGCGCTTGGCGAGGTACTTGAGTTGGCAATGGCGCACCCAGGCACGCACCGGCGAGTACCTGCGGCCATACCGGGTAATAACACTTATCGAGGCGGTGGGTGAGGGAGTCAATCATCGCAAGCCGTCGCTGACCCGCGACCGACTCGAAAAGGCGCTCGATGTGCTGCAGAGCGATGAAGTCGTCCGGATGTGGCAGTATGACAGATGGGACGAGTCGGCGGCGTCCAGCCGGGGCTGGGTCCACGAGTGGGTGCAGGCGACGGTGCTGATCGAGCCGCCAGAGGTGGTGAAGGAGCAGTACCAGCGGCTGGAGCGGCTGGGCCCCAGCTCCATAGGGCCCGCCCTGCCTGAGGGGCTGCCGGAGCGCATCAAGCGACGGCGCAAGGAGCTTGGCCTATCGCAGATGGAGGCGGCTGAGCAGGTAGGCATCTCACAGTCCTACTTGAGCCTACTTGAACGAGGCAAGGCGTCTGAGAAGCAACTGTCGCAGAGCGTGCGCAAGGTTCTGAAAGCATGGCTCGGCGACTCGTAGGGCATGATTTCCCAACGGCGTCGTAGTTATCCCGTCCGCATCAACCATTGGTCATAAAGTCGTAGATATCGTAGCCCGAACTCCGGAACCGGCTCTTCGCACCCTGTGAGGTCGTGCTTACGGACTCTCCACGGCGCATCCGACTCCCTTCTGGCTCATGTTTTTGCTGCAACTGGCGTAGGCCCACACTCGAGCAAGCGACTAATAGCCGCTGCTAATGTCGTGGTTATCGTTGCCTGTTCGCCGGTGGTCCATAATCAACACTCAGTCATAATGTCGTGCATATCCGTCCCGATTGCAGGCGCAACAACACACATCGGTTCATAACATCGTGCCTATGTTCACCGTTGTGCCGAAGTAAGGAGCCACCGGGGAAAAACTGGAGTTGCACACCCAGTCCTACCTCGGCTCCAGCCCGTCGGCGGCACCACCCAGTTATTGAGTCGTGGATATCACGGACCGAAGTCGTGTCTATCTCGTCCCAGAGTCGTGGTCATGCCCCCCGAAGTGAGTTTCTCTCCTGCTGTTAACCCTGCAGCGGATATAGCTTTTGCAGTTGCATGACGCGCTTATGAATACCTAATAGTATTAAATATTTAACACGATACAACTGAGCAGGCCGCTCGACCATCATCAATACAATAGCTGACGAGTACTCGAAAGTAAGGCTGGAGATGCTTTATGGACTCGGAGGCTAGGCGCCCGCCGGCTTTCAATGGTTACCGGGGCCTGCGTTGCACTGTACTAACACACGAACCCTTCACCGAGCTCACGGTGCAGTTCTACGTTGCTTGTCCCGCTCCCGAGCACAGTGAGGGCTGGGACGATGCAAGTTGTGTACTCACGACAAACGGCCTAATACGCTCCGATCATCGCCGATCAGGGCCGTTTCCTTCCTTCAGGCGGCCCACATCGATAATCAGCATCGCCAACAGGCCTCGGACTCGGCCCCCCTCAGGCCCTTGCTGTCTGCCCGATACATCGGCACTTACCGCACCGTTCGCGGACCAAGTACCGCGCGCAAATAAAATCTGGGCAGAAGGACAAGCTCGTGACCTAGGGATAGCCATGTCCGCGCCTTGGGCCCCCTGGTCGGGGAGCACAATCCCTATCGATGAGGGGAGCGACCGTGGGTGAGCCGTTATTCGTGCCGGTCGGCGGGAAGGATATAGCCGCAGTCACCTCCCGGGACTTGCAGTCTCTGTTCTCCGGTTTCGAGGATCCCCGGAGACAGTACACTCAGGTGCCCGATTACCTGCTAGACTTCCTGCTACCCGATCTGCCAGGCAGCGAGCTGAAGATCCTGCTCTACCTGATCCGCCATGCGTTCGGCTACGGCCGCGAGAGCGTCGCTGTGTCATGGAGCCGATTCCTTGAGGGCACGGTCACGCGCGACGGCAAGCGCTTGGACTGGGGCGCTGGTGTGCGTCGGGACGCGCTCAAGGAGGGAATCCCATCCCTCGCCGAGAAGGGTCTGATCGAAAAGGAGAGGCAATCCAGCGGGCGGCGAGGTAACGAGGCGAGCCTGTACACGCTGCGAATCAAGCCGTCGTGCGGAGAGGATGAGCCATCGCGCGGGCTTGCCGGTCACCAGGGATTCTTCCGGATCCCAAACTCCACGAATGTACCCAATCAACTCTTCGACGCGTTGCTGCCGCACCTCACGGAGGGTGAACTGAAAGTGCTCGCATACATCATCCGGCGTACGATCGGCATGAAAGTTGAGGACGCGGCCATAAGCTACGCACAGTTCGCCCAGGGGATCATGACCGAGGACGAACGAGTGCTGGACCGGGGAACCGGCCTCTCAGAGGCGACGATTAAGCGGGCGCTCAAGGGCCTAGAGGAGAAGCGATGCATCGTCCGGGAGCGCCCCGACGAGCCGGGCAGCGCCGCACCTAGTCGGTACCGGCTGTACTTCACTGACGATGCGCACCATAGCTCAAGAACCACACAAGGGGAGGCTCAAAAGCCGAACAAGGGGGCACTCAAAAGCCCCAGAAGCGCAGGGGTTCAACAACCGCACGAGGGGGGGTTCAAATGCCGCACACATGAAACACAGGGCTTAAACACAGAGAAACACAGACAGGAAATACAACAACAGGGAGAGGGGCACATCGAAGATGTTGTTGTTGCTCTCATTTCTGTAGGTGTGACGAGTAAGGTTGCCGAGCGTCTGGCAGGTAAGTACTCGACGGAGAAAATTCTCGCGCAGATCGACATGCTCTCGTACCGCGATGCCAAGGACCCTGCCGCAATGCTGGTCCGGGCCATCGAGGAGGAGTGGGCCCCGCCGGCGCACTACGAGACGCCCGAGGAGCACAAGGCCAGGGCCGCTGAGGAGGCTGAGCTGCGTGCTGCCTGGGAGCGGGAACTGGCCTCGCAGAGCCAGGTAGAACCCAAACCAGCACTGGAGCGTCCACGTGCGATTAGCTTCAGGCCGTTCACATCCAGCCAACTGCAGTCGCACCAACTGTGGGCTACAGCCCTTATGGAGCTGGCGAGGGTGGACGGAGCAGCATCGTATCTTGCGGGCAGCGTGCTGCTTGGGCGTGAGGGTGACGAGATGATAGTGGGTGTGGCGACTGCATACGCGGCGGGAGTGCTTCAGCGCATGCTTGCTCACGAAACGGCGAAAATCCTGTCCGCGCTGGGTGGCGAGCAGGTCAGGGTGCGATTCGTCGGCCAGGCAGATAGCTTCCGCTTCCGCCGATGCCCGGGATCCCAACGGAGTAGCCAGGATGCAGGACGCGGATGACACGGCAGATAGTCTCGATATCCTCTACAAGGAGTTGAAGCAGCGCATGTCGACCCAGAACTCGCAGGTCCTACGCTCGATGGGAAGGCCAACTTCGGGCTCACCTTCACGCTGCCAAGCATTCGTACGCTACGCCACCAAGCGCTTCGAGGACGGCTGCGAACTTTCTGGCGAGCACCATCCCACTGTGGAAGACCAGCTACATCCTACGCAGGATGTACCAGCAGACCCCATTGACAGACTAGGGGCGAGTGGCCGGGAGCAGTGCTCCAGTGTTTTGTTGTGCTCTCTTGCGAAGTTGTCTATAATGCCGGGCGCGAGTTGCTTTGGAGAGAAGTAGAGGAGATACCTTG
>JADDPP010000142.1:0-501 GCA_016781845.1 Rubrobacter sp. | reverse complement strand
CACGAATCCCGAGCAGGTCAGCATTGCCAACAACCTCAGGGAGTTGCCCATCTCAATAGTCGAGATCTCCAGCATCGATGACCCACGGGAGAACGAACCGTTCTTCATTGGTGAGGAGATAGGACCTGGTGAGACTATCACCTTCGAGAGTGGGGACGCGGCCGATGAGAATGTGCTCACCAACCAGTTCATCTTCGACAATGAGAACCTGGAGAACGAGGGGGTCATAGTGAGGATAGGACCCGAGCCTATCCTTGATGACTTCGAGGTGGGCTGTAACCAGAGTCCGGAGACGTTTGAGGTCCTAGGCGACGATGACCAGGATGACGACGAGCAGGAGACCCCACAGATGCCCGATACTGGCGCTGGCGGCATGTCTGGAGGTGCCGGGCTGCCCATAGGCAACATCGCCGCGGCGGGTTCACTACTAGCAGCTGGTGCCTACGCTATGCGCCGACGTCGCTAGCACATCCCATAGGCTAGCAGCTCGCATCCTGGCCG
>JADDPP010000452.1 GCA_016781845.1 Rubrobacter sp. | reverse complement strand
GGAGTTCGCACAGCAGAAGCTACAGCTCACAGACGAGGAACTGGCGCGGGAACTCTCCCAGTCAGCCGGCGAGCAGTGGCAGCCCGGTTCCGACCTCATGCGGCTCACGCGGCTAGCTCTGGAGTACGCGGCGAGGCACAACAGCTAGTCCTAACGATCTAGTTGTCACGGCCCGGGGGTATAGCCGGGCCGTTGTTCATGGGTACGTTGTAACGACACCGACGTATCGGGACAATTGAGGCAAGAGGTGAAGACATAACTGATGAGCAACGTTCTACAGCGCACGATATTTGAAACGCCCCGTGTGGCTGAGTACTTCATTGCCAAGGAGCTTGAAGCACAGACCGGGCAATCCCGGAGCCAGTTTGCAGCGGTTGTGCTCAAAGAGCTCGTGGACAATGCGCTGGACGCTGCTGAGACGGCAGGTCGCGCACCCGAGGTTGGCATCGAGTGCCACATTGAAGAGGGCAGCACTCGCATCACGGTTACCGACAATGGCGACGGCATAACTCCGGAGACGGTCAAGCGCGTCCTCAACTACGACACGCGCGCGTCCGACAAGGCAGCTTATCGCTCACCCACACGCGGACTGCAGGGGAATGCGCTCAAGACCATCATCGGCATCCCGTCTGCGCTCGGCTCAGAAGAGCCGGTGGTTATCGAGGCGTGTGGTATTCGTCACACGATACGCGCCTGGGTTGACCCCGCTGGGGCGCTGCGAGTCGTGCACAACACTGCGTCCATTGCTCACCGCGTTGGCACAGCCGTAACGGTGCATGTGCCGTCGCGTGGGCTGCATAGCTTCAGTCCCGACGAATGGGCACGCAGGTTTGCGATGTTCAATCCGCACGCAGCGGTAAAAATCACGGTCTGTGGCAACGGCTCTGAGCAGGCTAACAAGCAGGATGCGCCGATCATCGATTTTTACCGCCTGGTTTCGTCCGATGAGTGGCGGAAGTTCTCCCCGACCGATCCCACGTCCGCGCACTGGTATGACGATGCCGCGCTGAAGGTGTTGGTATATCACGAGATTGCCCACGCGCGACAAGGCGGCAAGGATAAGCCGTTGCGGGAGTTTGTGCGGGAGTTCCGTGGCCTCACCTCGACTGCCAAGGCAAAAGCCGTCTGTGCGCAAGTCCCCGAGATACGCAAGCTCTCAGACCTCGATGGACGCGACGATGCCATCATACGGCTACTGGAGTCTATGCGGGAGCAGAGCGCAGAGCCAAAGCCGGCTGTGCTTGGCTTGGTGGGTGAGGCACACATGCGCCAGCGCCTGGAGGAGTGGCACGATGCCATCCCAGACAGCTTCGTGTACTCCAAAAGGTTGGGCATTGACCACGGCTTGCCCTTCGCTGTAGAAGTGGCCAGCATCATGATGAATGGCGGTGATGGTGTCCGCCCAGATATAGGCATCAACTTCTCGCCGCCATTCGGTGATCCGTTCACCGCTGCCTCGCTCAGTTGTGAGAAGGTCCAAGGGTACGGGATAGAGGGCTTTCTTAGTAGCGGCCACGCGTTGCCACGCCAAGGTCGCGCAGCTGTGCCGTGCGCAGTGGCGGTCCACGTAACAGCGCCCGGCCTTACGTTCCTGGACCGCGCGAAGAGCAGGGTGTCACTCCCCGCAGAAAGTACGCTGCGCGATGCTCTGTCCGATGCCTTGTGGTTCGCTACAAAGCACATCTACCGGGAGGGTGAGCGCCGGCGCAAGGATGCTAGCAGGGAGGACCGTGCGATACAGCAGGTATATCGCGGGGTGCGCGTCTCCGACAAGAGTGCAGTCTTTGAGGTGCTCCCATCTGCATACCACGAGGCCACCAATGGCGGCACGATGCGCGTCTCAGCCCGTGACCTTTACTACACCGTGCGACCGAAGGTGTTGCCACTCACAGGCAGGAATGAGCTTGGGTACGACTATTTCAGCCAGACGCTGCTAACCGAGTATCAACAGGCGTTCGGCCGGCTGGGAATGCTGTACTACGAGCCGCGCGGTACCCTGTATGTGCCGTATTCAGGCCAGGAAGTCGCTCTAGGCACGCGCGAAGTCGAGGAATACGAGCTCCCGGATTGGGAATTTGACAAGATTCTCTACATTGAGAAGAGGGGCATATGGGAGGCGCTGAAGGATAGCGGACTGGCTGAGCGGTACGACCTGGCCGTGATTTCTGCACAGGGCTACGCGTCGGAAGCGGCTCGGTTGCTACTCAGCCGTGCCGAGGCGGGTCACAAGTATCGCGTATTCGTATTCCACGACGCGGATCTGGCTGGCTACAACATCGCGCGCACGCTTGCCGAGGAGACGCGCCGCATGCCAGGCTATTCCATTGAGGTGCACGACATCGGGCTCAAGCTGGAGGAAGCGCTGGCGAT
>JADDPP010000239.1 GCA_016781845.1 Rubrobacter sp. | reverse complement strand
GCTGTCCGTGACCGCAGTATCGAACGCCACCCACGGGAAGGTTGAGCTGCTCGATGGCGGCGAGGTGCGCTTCACGCCCGCCGCCGACTACAGTGGTCCAGCGGGCTTCGACTACACGCTCAGCGACGGCGGGCTGACCGACACGGCCCACGTCGCGGTGACGGTCATGCCGGTCAACGACCCGCCCAAGGCTGTGCCCGACAGCAAGGCCACCGAGGAGGACACTACCCTCGCCTTCCCGGCCTTGGAGCTTGCAGCCAACGACTCGGTGGGGCCGGGCAACGAGAGCGGCCAGGCCGTGAGGGTGGCTGGAGTGACGCCAACAGCCAGCACGCACGGCACGGTGAGTCTGAGCGACGGGAGCGTCACCTACAAGCCCGCCGACGATTACAACGGCGAGGCCAGCTTCACCTACAGGGTCTGCGACGACGGCACGCCCTCCGAGTGCGACACCGGTACGGTGAACGTAACGATCAAGCCAGTCAACGACAAGCCGGAGGCCTCGGCCAGCCCGCAGAGTCTCGACATCGACGAGGACTCCCCGGCTCAGAGACTGGCCCTCAGCGGCTCGGACGTCGAGACGGGGGAGGCCCACCTCAGGTTTACGATCACCGCCGCGCCGGCGCACGGCACTCTGAAGCAGGGGACGACTGCCCTGGCGACGGGCGACACCTTCACCGGCAGCCCGAGCGACGTGAGCTACGAGCCCAAGGCCGACTACTACGGGCCGGACTCCTTCAAGTTCAAGGTCACCGACACGGGCGACGGCGAATCACCGGCCCTCAACTCCGACGTGGTCACGGTCGGGGTGACCGTCAACCCGGTCAACGATGCGCCGGCCGTCTCCGACGACAACGGCCCGGGGCAGGACGTCCAGTACAGCGACGGGATCGGGGTTGTGACTATCTCCGCCAGGGACATCGACTCGCCTATGTCGTCGCTCACCGCCTCGACCACATGGAAGAAGCAGGGCGACCCCGACTGGGTGACGACTGCGCCTCTGGGTGGCCTGTCGCTGGCTTCGGCCGGCACGACCTCGGACGAGCCCCGCACCTGGACCCTTCGGGGTCGGGCGCTGGTGCCCGAGGGCACGTACATCGTCCGGGTCTCCGTCGGCGACGGACAGGATACCGGCCACACCGACGTGACCATGGAGGTCACCCCTGAGGACGCCAAGATCGAGTACAGCGGGGACACCCTCAAGAGCACCGGCAGCACATCGACGAGCAGCACCGCGAGCGTCGACCTCGCGGCGGTGGTCAGGGAGGCTGCCGACGGAGCCCTCGGGCACCAGTTGGACACCACCCGGATCAGGTTCACCGTGTACAAGTACTCCGACAGCGCCATGGCATCCCCTGTGGCGAACTGCACGGGAGACGTCACCGCCACCGGACCGGGTACCGGCACGGCAAGTTGCGCGGCGACGCTCTCGGCGGACAACTACACCGTCAAGGTCGAGCTCCTGGAGAACGTCTACTACGCCGCACCGGTCGAGACCCAGGCGGTGACCGTAGTCCTGCCTGGCACGGGTCGTACCACCGGCGGAGGCTGGATCGACCTGGACGGCGGCGCCCGCGCCAACTTCGGGTTCACCGTCAAGTACCTCAAGAACGGCAACATCCAGGGCAACAGCCTGTACATCTACCGAGTGCGGGCGGATCTGAGCACGCTACCTGTGCCTCCCGCGGGGGCCCCGGAAGGGATGAGGGAGTACAACTGGATCATCAAGAGCAACGCGATGGGCGGGCTGACGCAGACCTGCACGACCACCATGCCCGAGGTCTGCAAGGCAACGTTCAGCGGGAAGAACACCATCACCGCCGTCGATAGGCTGACGGGTATGGCGTACTCCCTCGGAGGCAACTACTGGTTCCAGGTCGATGTCACCGACAAGGGAGAGCCGGGATCGAGCGCGAGCGCGACGCCCGACACGTACGCGATCCGGGTCTGGAGCAATGCACAGGGCACGTACTACCAGTTGGGCAAGGCCGATAGCCAGGTAGCGATCGACGGAGGCAACATCCAGGTCAGGCGCTGATGCGAGACCGGCGAATCGAGGCAGCGCCAGCGTCTGCAAGGCCGGGGAGTTATATCCCCGACCTTGCGGGCGACCGCGGGTCAAATGTGCCGAGTCCGACGAGCAGGGGAGGATGTCGGGTCCCAGTCGACCCCAAGTGGCTCTCGGCAGGCGCTTGGTGAGTGAGGCTAAGGTGGCCTTGCCATACATGTGCCCCTCGATCAGCTTGAAGTGGTTCACCTGACCCTAGGTGTTATGCAGTACCAGAGGGGTCTCGGCGATGGTTCAGGAGCAGGTGACTGGGTGCGCGATGGAGAGGCTAGTGACCGAGTCCAAGCGGGCGGCCAGTTCGGCAAGCCACCGGAGCGGCC
>JADDPP010000170.1 GCA_016781845.1 Rubrobacter sp. | reverse complement strand
CTCACGCCCCCTCAAGCCAAGTTTGCCTTCCTAGAAAAAACCGGCCTGACCACCCTCTCGGGTGTCACGGCCGGTTGCACCACTAGCTCCTCTCAGACCAAGGTGCCCATATGAGGTCTGAGAGTCATCGCTTCCGTGCTTATAGGTTAGGAAATGCCACCGGGGTTAGCATCAGGAAAATTAGCTGTCTTCACGTAGTCAGAATCCTTCAGCCAGGACTAGCTCATTTTGACTACGTTTTGCACCCGATCAATGACCAGGAGCAGATCCTCGAGCTCCACATTGACGATCGTCGTCTGCTGCCCATCTATGCTGACCAGCGCCTTCGACTCGCCCTCCGGGTATAGGAGCACGTGGGGGAGAGGATGATCCTCCAAAGACCGCACTGGCTGGCTGGACATCACCAGATGCGGATTGAGATTCCTGATCTGCTCATCGAGCTCATCAGGCTCCACCACGATGATCTCGGTCCCCGGGCAGAGATGCTTGAGGGCACCCGCCATCGCCTCGCGGTATGCGCGCGGCTCGTTAGCCAGAAGCACGCGTATCATGCCCGTATCGCGCTCCCACATCCTGTTCCACTTCAGGTGCACGGTAAGTCGGCAACCTGATTCAGCGTCCTATGCATGAAGGATACGCAGGCAGGAGGCGTATGGCGTGATGTAATTGCGTCATCTTCTGCTGGTCAATTTTGACTATGGGTCAAGCCTCGGTAGAACCAGGAGCGTGGGTACAGGATGTAGAGGGGATTTGCCTACCGGATCTGGACCGCGCCGTGACGCACCGCGAACAGGAGCGCTTGCAGTCGCGATTCAACCCCAAGTTTGCTGATAATTCTGGCCATGTGGTTGCGAGCCGTCTCGACGCTGATCTGCAGCCGCTGCGCGATCTCTCTATCGTTCAGGCCATCCACAAGCGCCTGCAGGACCTCGCGCTCGCGCTCAGTCAGGCGTCCGAGCGCTATCTGTGCCTTATAGTCCTGCTCGCGGTGCTGGCTGGCAAGCCGCAGCATCTCGATCACTTCTCTGGGTGCGAACAGCGCTTCGCCCGTTCCCAGCCGACGCGCTGCACCCATGATCTCGTCAAGGGGTGCTGTCTTGTGTATGAACCCTGCAGCGCCTGCCTCTACTGCCGCAGCCAGGTCTCTATCCGACGTGCTACTTGTGAGCATCAGCACCATGCAGGTAGGGTTGAGCTGGCGCAGCTCCCTAATGAGCTCTATACCCTTGCCGTCTGGTAGCTCGATATCCAGGATAGCGACATCAACACCCCCCAGCTTAGTGCGGGCCTCAGCGAGCGAACCGGCCTGAGCAGCGAGCGTGAAGTCTGATTCAAACCTGAACGCCAGCGCAAGCGACTGACGAAAAGAGGCATGGTCATCCACAAGCAGCAGCCGAATCACCGTACCACCCCCAGCTCAAACGCAAAGACAGAACCTGCTCCCAGGACCGATTCTGCTTTGAGATCGCTACCGTGGGCTTGCACGATACGGCGTGACAGGTATAGGCCCAGCCCCACCCCCGACACCTTACTCGCAAGCGCGTCACGGCCACGGCCGAACTTCTCGAAGATGCAGGTGAGATCATCGGGATGGATACCCGGCCCACGATCAGCCACCTCGATGCGGACCCGTCCCGAGATGGGCACGGCACGCAACTCGACCGGAGTACCGTCCGGTGTGTACTTCACCGCGTTGGCCAACAGGTTGCGCAGCACCTGCCCGATGCGCTCAGGGTCTGCCCACACGACCTCCTGAGTCTGGATACAAAGGGAGAGCGGATGGTGACCGGGGAGTATACGGGCGAACGCGGCCGCGTCGTGCAGCAGAGCACGCACCGGTACAGGGCGCACGGCTACATGGAAATCGGCGCGCTCGACAGCACCGGCTGCCCGCACGTCGGCAACCAGGTTGCTCAACACATCGGTCTCAGCCTGGATGGTAGCCAGCGCCTGGGACTGTTCAGCAGCGTCGAGCTTGCCGCTGGCCGAGAGCACGGCCAGGTTGCGAATAGCGGCGATGGGGCTACCGAGCTCGTGGGCCACCATTGCCATGAACTCGGCTTTGAGGTGTGCAAGCTCGACCAGGCTCCTGGAGTGCTCCTGCTCAATCGCGAGCAGAACCGCCCGCTCCGCGGCAATCCGACGAAGCTCGACGATGCCACCCACAACAACCGCCGCCGTGAACGCGAGCCGGAGCAAGTCTGCCGTCGTGAGGACCGGGCTGTAGATCGACGGCCAGAAGATGTTATGCAGCTGTGAACCGGTCAGTAGCACCATTGCCACCAATAACCAGCCCCCCAACATAGCACTACGGCCGTGGCGTGCCACCCCCACCACCGCGGCCATCGCTAAAGCCAGCGGAAGCGCGGAAAGCGCCCAGTGCCAGACGGTCAAGCCAGTTAGTATCACTCCACCGCGTGCAGCAGCCGCCTCGAGGCTGGTGACGTGGGCCAGCACCGGCATTAGATCCCGCCCAACGACAACGAGTACACCGAGAACTCCCAGGACGGAGAGGGCGATCAGCAGAGACCTTCGCGAGAACGGGGGTGGGTTCGACGGTACCACGCCCACCACGAACAGCATACCAGCGACGCTGCGCACGACCAGCGCCGAGTACATGGAGGTGTTGAGGTCGGGAGTGACACCTAGCAGCGACGGCAGGTATCCGAACGCCAGCCCCCCACACCCTAGCACCACGAAGCCCCCTGCGACCCAGCGCAGCCTTTGCCCGCCGTTATCCGTGGGGAACAGGAACAACACCAGCGCCGCGAACAGTCTGGCGAGCGCTGCAGCCGCCTCCACACCTCCCTGCGCCCGGGGCGCAAGCACAGCGAACCTGACCTGCTCGACGGCCAAGATCAAGATCATCCACGCAATGATCAGCGCGGAGACCACTCCAGCCAAAAACCAATCCGTTGTTGGCTTCCTGTGTACCTCCGGAGCGTCACCGGCAGATCGAGTCTCAAGCTCAGCGCGAGGATGCCGATGGGCACTCTGCCAGGCAGATCCTTCGTTCCGCTGCACAGTCACCACGCATTCTGTACCTTATTGAGGCACTCTCAGAGCAGACTCAAGCATTCGATCCATAGGACTGTCGCAGTCAGGCTACAACATAACACGTCCAGGCATCGCCGACAGAACTGCCTCTGACGCCCTCCGAGCTAGTACATCTCGATCCGGCGCACGACCTCTTCGATCACGTCATCCGGCGTGGAGGCCCCGGCTGTCACGCCCGCGACCATGTGCCCCTCGAACCACTCCGGACGCAGCTCATCCGGCCACTCCACGTGGTACGTCTCAAGGCCCTCCTCCTCGCTCAACTCTGCAAGGTGGCGGGTGTTAGCGGAATCGTGGCCACCCACGACTATCATGATGTCCACTTCCTGCGCCAGGTCTATCACAGCGCTCTGACGGTCCAGAGTGGGGTCGCAGATGGTGTTGTGTACCTGCACCTCGCGAAAGTCGTCGGGCAGGTGGCTGAAGAGGTCGGCGATGAACTTCTTGAAGCGCTCCGCCGGCTGCGTGGTCTGCGACACCACGGCGAGACGCTTCGGCACCCGCTTGCCCGAGCGGCTAAGCGCGATGAGCCGGGGCACCAGCTCCTCCGCGTCCGCGCTCACGAGCGCGGTATCGTCCGTCCAGCCAACGATGCCCCGCACCTCCTGGTGCTTGTGATCGCCGAACACCACCACCTGATAGCCCTGGTTGTGGAGGTCCTGAGCGATCTTCTGCACCTTCGTTACCAGAGGGCACGTAGTATCCACCAGCCGCAGACCCCGGCGCTGTGCCTCGGCTATTGAGGTTGGGGACGCGCCGTGTGCTGTTATGGTCAGCGTGCCGCCAGGAACGCTCGCCACATCCTGCGCCACGCCAACACCACGCGCCTGCAGGCTCTTCACAACCTGCGGGTTATGCACGAGGGTACCGAGTGTATGCACACCGCTGCTGTCCGCACCCATGTCGTCGAACAGCTTGAGCGTCTTCTTGACGCCAAAGCAGAAGCCGAGCTCCCGCGCCTTCTTTACCTGCATTGACCGCTGACCTCCTGATCAGGCTCTACACATCCATGCTATCACCCGCTCAGGCCGAGAGTCAAAACAGGTTATGACTCGTCGGGCGTCTGGCTAGTTACTGGCCTCGTCTGGCCCATCCTGAGACGCTGGCTTACTCATCTTGAAGCTGACACGCTGTCCCGGCGGTATATCGAGCGGCTCGCCCGTGCGCGGGTTGCGCCCGGTGCGTGCCTCCCGGTGCGTGACCTTGAAATTGCCGAAGCCCCGCAGACTTACAGATTCGCCGCTGTTCAGTGCGTTGCGGATCTCGTCGAGGCTCACATCGAGCACCCGGCGCACCTCCGTCTCCTTCATGCCCGTTCGTTGCGCGACCTGCTTTGCGATGTCAGCCTTCGTTGGCATTCTTTCCCTCCACTCGCTCTAGCGTGGCCCCGGTATGGCTTGGCTCACGCCCGTTTTCCCTGGGCGCGGATTATAACACACCAACCTGGCGGGTCAAGGGGTATATCCCGGAGTCGTCTTGCTTCCCAGGTCCGAGGGGTCCTGAGCGAGGTTATCAACATCCCCTCCCTGAGCCTGCTCCTGCGCCGCCCGCGTCGCTATTCCCTGCATCGGGTCAGCATCATCCTGCAGCCGAGCGTCGAACTCATCGTCCCCGCCTATCTGGCTGCCCGCGTCGCCACCTGGGGAGACACCCGCGCTGCTGCGCGCGGGGTCCGCGCCACCTGCCCTGCCCCGGCCCTGGATTCCCTCCGGACCCGTCTCGGCGGCCGAGTCACTGTTTGAAGAGCTTGCCACGGTCACACCTCCTGTCACTGCTAGTGAGTTTGCCTGGCTGAACACTTCGGATGCAAGATAGGTGCCATTTCCACAGGTATCATATGATATCGAAGGACCCGCCGGATGCAGGAACGGACCATCAGCATGCGCAACCCGCTCGCCCCGGTCGGGCATCGGTGGCCCGCAACATGCCACATGCGGATGGTAGGCGTTTGGTACACATTGGAGGTCTGATGCGGCTAGGCTTCGCTGTGAAGGTTCTGGGAAGGGAGGGTCTCAAGAGCAACGACTCCAGGCGGTGGCAGAGCGGCCCGCACCTGAGCGTCAGCATCAGCTACCTGCACGCTATCTTCGACTATCTGGCGGAGGCAAGTATCTCGATGTACCGCATCTCCTCGGAGATAGCCCCCTATATCACCCACCCGGATCTGCCGCAATTCCACAACCAGCTTGATGAGTGCCGCCGCGACCTGATGAAGCTCGGTGAGAAGGCGCGACGGTTGAGCCTGCGGCTCTCCATGCACCCTTCACAGTACATCGTGCTCAACTCCCCGGTCGAGTCCGTCTATGAGTCAGCCGTGCGCGACTTCGTGTACCACACCCAGTTTCTCGATGCCATGGGACTGGGACGCGAGGCCGTCGTGGTTACCCACGGCGGCGGTGTGTACGGCGACAAGCCCGCCGCCATAGACCGGTTCGTCGAGCGCTACCACCGACTGCCGGAGAGCGTGAGAGCGCGGCTGGTTCTGGAGAACGACGAGAAGAACTACTCCGTGCCGGACATCGTCCAGATCCACGAGCGTACCGGTATCCCGCTCGTGCTCGACAACCTGCACCACGCCGTCAACAACCCCGCCGGAATGAGCTACACGGAGGCAGCGAGGCTCTGCCTCACGACCTGGCCTCGTGCCGTGAAGCCGAAGGTCCACTACAGCACGCCGCGCACCGAGGAACGCACGGTGAACCGGCGCAACCGCAAAACCGGGGAGGTGACGCAGGTGCAGGCGGCCCCCCTCGCGTCGCAGCATGCGGACTGGATCAACGTTGACGAGTTCATTGGCTTCCTGCACGAGACCGAGCAGTTCGACTACGATGTCATGCTCGAGGCCAAGCAGAAGGACCTCGCGCTGCTCAGACTCCGCACCGAGTTGCGGGAGCGCGGTATCGCCACCGAGTAGAACCGGCCCGGACTTGCCAGGCATCAGCGGCCTTCGCCTTACCGTAAGCCAACACGAGACAGGATCGGAGAGCTCAGCCCGTGAACATTACCCTCATCCAGGCCCCAATCGCCACAGGCACGACGCAGAAGGGAATGGCGCTCGCCCCGGAGCGGTATCTGCAGGCGGGGGCAGACCAGAGCCTCGCCTCCAGAGGGCACAGCGTCGAGACGTCAGTCGTAGCCCGCACGACTGAGGATGACCTGGAGGCGGTGGTGGAGGTTAATACAGGACTCGCCGCGGAAGTGCGGAAGGCGACCGAAGCTGGCCGGTTCCCGATGGTACTCGGCGGGGCGTGCAACGTCTGCCTGGGCGCACTCGCGGGGCTGTCCCCTCGCACCCTCGGTATCGTCTGGTTCGACGCCCACGGCGACTTCAACACACCCGACACCACCCCCAGCGGCTACTTCGACGGCATGCCGCTCGCAATCGCCGCAGGGCGCGGCCACCAGAACCTGCGCACACGCATAACGGAAGGCGACCCGGTGCCCGAGGAGAGAGTCCTCCTATCCGGTGTGCGCGACCTCGACCGCGGCGAGCGGGACAGCCTCGAAAGCTCGGAGGTTCGGGTGGTGTCCACGGATAGCTTCAAGCAGCATGGGATGGAGCGGAGTCTTCTTCCAGCGCTGCGACAGCTCGCGACCTTCGTGGACGAGGTCTACCTGCACCTGGACATGGACGTGCTCGACCCGGAGGTCGCGCCCGGCGTCAATTTCCCGACTCCGGGCGGCATGATGCTCGATGATTTGCAGAGGGCGATCGAGATGATAGGGGAGCACTTCCGAATCGCAGCAGCATCCGTGACAGCGTACGACCCGACACGGGACGAAGGGGACAGGACACTGCTGACGGGCTTGAGCCTCCTCGATACGGTTGCAAAGGCAGCGGGCAAGTCGTCCAGCGCAATACGTGTCATCAGTTGAGCCTGGATAGAGCGCACTTACCGCTGGCTACACGCTCTACCGGTCAAACAGTTCCCGCACGAGCGTATCCAGGTTTCTCTCCGTGTGCTGCGCGCTGTCGTGAAGTAGAGCACGGAGTGTCCCTACCCTTATGGGATTGTAGTTTGGGATGGCAATGTGATGGCTGCCAGTCTGTCGCGTGGCACTGTAGCCATATCGGGTGAGCAGCCTGAGAGGCTGCTCACCCCTAACGTCTCTGGGGATTCTCGTACCGCAATGAAATCGTCCTTGACGATATGCAGTTGGCTAACCGGGGGCAGCTCTTCCTGCTCGTAGGGACAGCGCACGGCATCCCGCCCCGGTATGGATGCCGTGCTCTCAGGCCCCTTGCCCCGTACCCACCATTGGGCGACTCCTCGAACAGGAAGGCAACCTCATGGTCTGCCAATGGGCTGCACCTCCGGTTGTAGCCCCGGATTGCGAGCCCATCCGCTCGGTCTACGCGCTGCGCTTCAGGGGGCGGTCCTTGCTTGCAGAAGTGCTCTTCGCCGACCGGACGCCGGTCGTGGTCTTCGCAGCGGTCTTGCGCCGGGTCGTCTTCGCTGTCGCGGCCTTCTTCGGCTCCCCGTCCGCCGCACCATCCGCGTGCCCGTTGCTCTCGCCAAAGGCGCGGAATGGGTTGCATACGATGCACCGCAACCCACCGCTCCTGCCCGCCTCCACCTGCAGGCCGCCGCACGTCGGGCATGGCTCCTGCACCGGCTTCAAGCTTACCGTAAAAGAGCAATCGGGGAAGCGCTCGCAGCCGTAGAACGGTCGACCACCCTTCTTCGCCTTGCGCTCCACTAGCTCACCCTGCTTGCACTCCGGACACGTCACGCCTGTACGCACCACAATCGGCTTCGTCGTGCGGCACTCCGGGTAGCCCGGACACGCGATGAACTTGCCGAAGCGGCCGATCTTGAAGACCATCTCGCGCCCGCAGTTCGGACACTCTTCCCCCGCTGGCTCGTCCTTGATCTTGACGCGCTCCATCCCCGTCTCCGCGGCCTTTACGCGCTCCTCGAACGGGTCGTAGAACTCGCGTATCACCGGCACCCACGGTCGCGAGCCCGACGCGATCTCGTCCAGCTCCTCCTCCATGTGAGAGGTGAAGCCCGTGTCCACGATGTTCGGGAAGTGCTCGACCAGCAGGTCGTTGACGAGCATGCCCAGCTCGGTCGGGCGCAACTGCTTGCCCTCGCGCTGGATGTAGTACCGCTCCTGCAGAGTGCTCATCGTGGGCGCATATGTGCTCGGTCGGCCGATACCCTGCTCTTCGAGCGCCTTGACGAGCGTTGCCTCGGAGAACCGGGGCGGCGGCTGCGTGAAGTGCTGCTCAGGCAAAAGCTGAAGCAGGTCAAGTGGCTCACCCTGCGCCAGCTGCGGCAGCGCCTTGCCATCGAGCTCGGCGTCCGTCTGCCCCTCATCGCGACCTTCCTGGTATACCGCAAGGTACCCGTCGAACTTCACTACGGAGCCTGTGGCGCGGAAGGTGTATGGCGCTTCCTTGCCCTCGGGACCCGCGGCGATGTCCACGGTGGTGCCGTCGAGCACGGCGTTCGCCATCTGGCTCGCCACGAAGCGCTGCCAGATGAGCTTGTACAGCTTGTACTGCTCCGGGCTGAGGTGCGCTTTAATTGCCTCCGGGTCGCGGTGGACGCTCGTGGGCCGGATGGCCTCGTGCGCCTCCTGAGCGTTCTTCGACTTGCGGCTGTACAGTGGCGGCTTGGCAGGCACGTACTCCGCGCCGTACCTCGCGCCGATAAGACTCCGCGCCTCCTGCTGGGCGACGGTCGCGACGTTCGTGGAGTCGGTGCGCATGTACGTGATGAGACCGACCTCGCCGTCCTTGCCGAGCTTTACGCCCTCGTACAGGCTCTGCGCGACGCCCATCGTGCGCTTCGCGCCGAAGTTGAGCTTGCGGGATGCCTCCTGCTGCAAGGTGCTTGTGATGAACGGCGCAGAGGGCCTGCGCTGCGTCTCGCGCCGCTTGACCTCCGCCACGCGGTACGAAGCGCCCTCCAGCTCGCGCAGCACAGCCTGTGCGTCGCCTTCGTTCCTGAGGTCCGCCTTCTCACCGCGCACGCGGAACAACTCGGCGCGGAACTGGTCCTTCTTGAGAGCCTTCTTACCCGGCGCGGGACGCTTCGAGAGATCCGCGCCCAAACTCCAGTACTCGACGGGCACGAACGCCTCGATCTCACGCTCGCGGTCCACGATGAGCCGCAGCGCGACCGACTGCACACGGCCCGCGCTCAGACCGCCCTTGACCTTCTTCCACAGCAGCGGGCTGATGTTGTAGCCGACGAGCCGGTCGAGCACCCTGCGCGCCTGATAAGCGTCCACGAGGAGATTATCTATGTCGCGGGGATGCGCCATCGCTTCCTTGATCGCGTCGGGCGTAATCTCGTGGAACACCACGCGCTTCGCCTTGCCCGAGTGGTCGTCTCCGAGGCCGGTGGCGTGTGCCAGGTGCCAGGCGATAGCCTCGCCCTCGCGGTCGGGGTCGGTCGCGAGGTAAACCTCGCGCGCCGCCTGCACGCTCTCCTTGAGCTCCTTGACCGTCTTGCTCTTGTCACGCGGGATGAGGTACTGCGGCGAGAAGTCACGCTCAGTGTCTACGCCGAGCTTGCTCTTTGGCAGGTCGCGGATGTGGCCCATGGAGGCCTTCACGGAGTACGCGCGACCGAGGTATTTGCCGATTGTCTTCGCCTTCGCGGGCGACTCTACTATAACTAATCTGTTCGCCATATCTATAACCCTGTCCGTACGGACTATCAATACTTACCCAAAATGTAACACATCCCCTGTCTCGAATCTTCCAGCAGGGGCTTGGTTAGCATAGAAACCGATCCGGTTCCTTGTCAAGCAGGGTCCAGGGCGCTTGCAACGTCTGCCCCAGCCATATGGTGACGCTGGTC
>JADDPP010000497.1 GCA_016781845.1 Rubrobacter sp. | reverse complement strand
GCTACATACCTCAAGGCTCAGTTGTTCCTTAAATCGCTGTAATTGACTACGGAGGGTAGCGTTGAGCGACGTGGCATCACTGGGACCGATATCCGAGGGGATGCAGGTAATGACCGCCGACGGACAGCTCGTAGGGCTGGTAAGGGCGGTGTGGGGAGGACTGGCAGATCTCGGTTCCACGCTGGAGATGGAAAGGGCGACCGGAGTAGGCGCGGACATCGAGAGCGACCCGGAAGTGAGCGACCTGCCGGAAGGCACGACCCCGATAGGCGAAACCGCCCCCGGCTACCTCGAAGTACAGGCGCTGGAGGATGAGGGCACGCTGTACGTACCGCTCTCAGACGTCGCGGACGTGACGGGCGACCATGTGGTCCTGCAGCGTACCCTGGAGGAGGTAGGGCAGGGATTGTATAGCCGCGACCCGTCCGCGCGGTAGTCAGGGAGAAACGGTTTCCAGCTAAAAGGCGTCGCGAGTCAGGCTCCCGCCGGCGCCTTTCCATCCGGGCTGGGAGACAGCTGTATCTGCTCGTCCTCGGGGTCAACGTCCAACTCCTCCGCGAGCAGCTGGCGCCGGTACATCGAAGCGTACAGCCCGTCGAGGCGAACAAGCTCGTCGTGAGTGCCCTGCTCTACGATGCGCCCGTCGTCGAGCACCACAATCTCATCCGCGTGCTGCACCGTGGAGACACGGTGGGAGATGATGAGGCTGGTGCGCGTCTCCATCACGTCCTTGAGCCGCCGCAGTATCTCCTCTTCTGTGTACGTGTCTACCGCGGAGAGCGCATCATCGAGTATGAGGATGGTGGGATCCTTCAGGACGGCGCGAGCGATAGCGGTGCGCTGCTTCTGCCCACCGGAGAGCGTCACGCCGCGCTCGCCCAGGTACGTCTCGTATCCCTGCGGGAACTGCTCGACATCGCGCTGCAGCTGGCTCACCGCCGCGGCCCACTCGATGCGCTCCTGGCTCGTGCTGTCCACCCCGTACGCGATGTTCTCGCGTAACGGCTCGGAGAACAGGAAGGTCTCCTGTGGCACGTAGCCCACGGAGCGTCGCAGCAGCTCGAGCGGTATGAGCCGCACGTCAATGCCGTCAACGCAGACCTGCCCCTCCGACGGGTCCCACAGGCGGGGTACGAGCGCGGCCAGACTACTCTTCCCGCTGCCCGTCGGCCCCACTACGGCCACGGTCGAGCCAGCAGGGATGCGCAGATTGATCTCCGAGAGTACCGTCGCGTGGCCGTGTCTAAGGCTGACGTTGCGAAACTCGATCTCGCCCCGCAAGCGGCTCACCGCAGCTGGCTGCTCATCCCTGATAGCGGGCTGTGTGTTGAGCACGCTCTGCAGCCGCGCCATTGATGCCGCCCCCTGCTGCACAAGGTTCATTACCCACCCAAGCGCAATCATCGGCCAGCGTAGCGCGCCGACGTACGCGATGAACTGCACCAGCTGGCCCACCGAGATCCGGCCCGCGATTACGTCGCGCCCGCCGAAATACAGGACCACAACCGTCGCGATACCGCCGACCGTGAACATAGCGGGCCACAGCAACGCCTGGATGCGCAGGTGCGCGATGCTCGCGCTCATGTACTGCCGGTTCGTGTGTCGGAACTGCTCCAGCTCCGGCGCTTCCTGCGCGTACGCCTTGACGACTCGGATGCCTGACGCATTCTCCTGCACCCTGGTCGAGATGTCGGAGAAGCCTTCCTGCACCTTCTCAAAGCGGCGTTGTATCACTCGCCCCGTGAACGCGAAGATAAGGCTCATCAGGGGAAGGATAAGGGCGGAGTAGAGCGCGAGCCGCACGTCTATCGTGAGCATCACGGCCACGGTGCCGACGAACGCTATCAGGGTGTTCGCGAGGTTCGAGATGCCCGGGCCGAGCGCGCGTTGGACGGAGTTGAGGTCGTTCGTCGCGCGCGCCATCAGGTCTCCGGTGCGCCATCGCTGGAAGAACGCGGCGTCCTGCCGCTGCAAGTGGCGGAAGAGATCGTTGCGCAGCTCGTACTCCACATCTCGCGAGACAGCGTTGCCGAGGTAACGAGACCAGAAGCGGAACAGACCTTCAACGGACGCGGCTAGCATCAAGCCGACCCCGTATATCCACAGCGACCCCGCGCCCCGCCCGGCCTCTATGGCATCTATCCCCAGCCGCAGGATGTACGGCGCGAGAAGCGCGGCAAGGTTCGCGGCGACGACCGTGAGCAGAGAGAGCACAACCTTCCACTTGTGCTTTCCGAGGTAGCGTAGCGCTGGCAGTATGCTCTTCACTCGACTATTTTACGCACTCGACCTACCCAGGGCAAACAGGAGCTTTGGCAGGCATGCCTGCTCCTACCGCCAACGCCGCCTGAGGAACAGACTCAGGACCGCCACGGTTGCACCGAGCGCGGCG
>JADDPP010000247.1 GCA_016781845.1 Rubrobacter sp. | reverse complement strand
AGATGCTGAGGATAGCCGTGCCGAGAAGGGCAGGGCGTTCCCGCTGCTGCAACTCGCTTACTACCGATGCTGCTCTGCGAGCCGCTCGTGGGCAAGCGCTGGGTGGATGTGACCAAGCACAGTACGAAGGTGGACTGGGCTGAACAGATAAAGCAGCTTGTAGACGTGCTGTATCCGGAAGCCGAGAAGATAGTGCTGGTGTGTGATAACCTCAACACTCACACACTCGCCGAGCTCTATGCCGAGTATCCACGCATCAAGCTCAACCGCCTCTGCCCTTCAGTAGAGCAGTAACAGTGTACTAGTGGGTCAGTTGTCACGAAAGTGGCCATTCCTGCACCACAGAAGTTCAGCTTTCGCCTTGCATTCGCCCCAGAACGAATGGCTATGAACATGACAATTGACCCACTAGTCCGGACTCGAGATTGAAACGCGGGTTCTACGCCGCTTCGAGTTCCTCGACCTGCTCCTGCTGTGACTCGCCGGTCTGAGACTCCTGCTCCAGTATCTCTATCTGCTGGTACTGCTCCCGAAGCCACTGCCTGCGCGCGGATTCACGCTCCAAGCGCTTCATGACCGTCTGCTGGTGGGCACACACGCTCCACCGCTCCCATCCGGGGCAGTCACACGTCACCTGACCGCTGCGGTGTACGCGCACCATATGGTACGTGCCCGGCTTTAGCTTGCGGCTCTTCACCAGGTACAGCCGCCTGCGCTCTACCTGGAAACTGTGCAGGTTCTCTTCGGTCGCCCGCTCGCGCGCCCTCTGCACAAGCTCTTCGTATGTGTACTTCGTCCCGTTGATCGCCATCGCCTACCTCTCCTTATGTAGACTATTATAGCACATTTGTTCGCACTTAACCGAACGGGGAGGCTGTGATGCGTACGCCTCTACCAGACGGTACGAATGGGCTTTATGATGCTGTCTTCCGACGCACCGCATCCCCGGCGACAGCCGCTAGCCACTCTGCCTCAAAGCGAGGACCATCAACTGCAACAGCGACGCGAGTGCGCTTGCCGTTCGCATCGCGAGGAAAGGCCAGAATGTTGCTCTCCATCCTCGCCGACAGATGCAGTTCCTCGACGCTCACTCCGTCCCAGTCGAGCGCGACTGCACACGCGAGCGGGTCATAGTGGAAGTTCAGGAGGTCGTCGGGCAGACGCTGGTGCGCGCGTCCCAGGCCGAACATGTCGTCGTCTGTCCCGTGCATCTTGCCCTGGGCGGCGACGAGACGGGCGAGAGGGTTGGCGGGTCGGAGTGCTGGCAGATGTTCGGCGCGGAGTGCTACCTCCAGGCCGACGGTGAGCGGCACCAGTAGGGCATTGCACCGCTCCCACACGATGCGCGCGGCGATTGTGTCCTGCTGCACGTTGTAGTCCATATCAGGTCCCCACTGTGGCAGACCCGGTCCCGGTGCTTCCACGTAGCCACCCATGGCCACAACACGGGTGCGTGCGAGGAGACCGGGACGTGCGATCTCAAGCAGCGCGAGGTTTGTCCACGGCCCGATCGCGACGATGACTGCACCGGCCTCTGCGCTCTCCGCCAGCAGATCCAGCGCGGCACCCGGAGGCGAGGCCGGGGGAACTGCTACGTCCGGCCAGTAGCGATCGAGGGCGGGGATCGTGGGGTATACGCGATACCCCGAGAGGGACCCGTTCGCGCCTGCGGCCACAGGGATGTTGTCTCCCCCGGCAAGGCGTAGCGCGAAGCGAACGCATTCGGCGCGTAACCCCGACTGGTCGCCCGTGGTGGTGACTGCCGCGAGCTCTGCGCCTGGCCAGCCCAGCACCATTGCCAGAGCACAGAGGTCGTCCGTGTCGCCCCCTATGTCCGTGTCCAGATGTATCCGCGTCATGTCCAATCCTCCACCGTCCGTACACCTGTCTTTGCGACGACCTCAACAACTCTTCGGGAGAGACGACGAGAGCGACCATGCTGGCCAGCCACTCGGAGAACACTAGCGTACTGTCGCCGGGTGCGGCCGAGTTTCCCAGGGATCAGCAGTACAGGCGCATTCGTAACGGCACGGGTATCTGCCCATCGCTCCAGTGGCTGGTTACGCTCACAACACCGCTGGTGGTGTGCCCCTGCTTGCCAGTGTACTGGCGAGGCCTCAGTGGCATAAGCTCTGACGCTTACCCCGGTTGCGGGAGGAGGGACTCGAAACTCCAACGGACGGCTCTCGTTCGTCGTTGCGCTGCCGAGTGAGCTATCCCGCGAGCCCGTCCGACACGCCTGCAGCAATCGGACCAGCGCCCCTATCGTACATCAACCTCCGGGCGGCTGCAGTAGTATTGCGGTAAGACGCCCCTACTGAGGCCATTCACGAGCGATGGCAGTTGCCGGGCAAAAAGAAACCCCACGTGGCACGTGAGGTTTTGTGGGTGAGCCGCGAGGGAATCGAACCCCCAACCCACTGATTAAG
>JADDPP010000313.1 GCA_016781845.1 Rubrobacter sp. | reverse complement strand
AGCGGCCGGGACTGCGCCGTACATGGCACGGAGCGAGTTCAAGCGCACAGAAAAGGGGGGAGCGTTGCCGCTCCCCCCTAGTTGGTGGAGATGGGGGGATTCGAACCCCCGTCCAGAAGTTTCGCGTCGAAACCTACTACAGGTATATCTGGCCTTTAGAGTCTTACCCGGTGGGCCCCGACCAGCGGGGAATCACCGGGCCAGCCGGATCAGTCTTAGGTGTTCGCGCCCCGGCGGGCACTAGCACAGCACTCCGGTATTTCGACGCTCGCACCGCTCCCACCGGAGCAGGGACCGGGCGAACGTAGCCACGCTAAATTAGGCGGCTAGAGCGTAATTTGGCTCGCCGTTTATGGCGTTGCCCATTGTTAACGAGGACTAGGCGCCCCGACCTGCAGTTTCGTACCCTACACCCCTGTCGAATCCAAACATCCCCAGGGTTCCGATACCGCCTAGCGCTGCCGGCTCTTGAGAGTACGCTCTATCTCTCGCTGTGCCTCACGCTCGGCGAGGGCCTCCCGCTTGTCGTAGTTACGTTTACCACGGGCGACCGCAAGTTCTATTTTAGCACGTCCGTCCTTGATATACAAGCGTAGCGGCACGAGCGTCAGCCCTTTCGCCTGCACCTTCCCCGAGAGGCTGTCTATCTCGTCGCGGTGCAGCAGGAGCTTGCGGGGGCGCAGCGGATCATGGTTGAAGTACGTCCCGCTCTCCTCGTACGGCGAGATATGCGCGTTGTGCAGCCAAACCTCCCCGTTCTCGACGCGCGCGTAACTATCACGCAGGTTCACCTTGCCCCGGCGCACCGACTTGATCTCCGTTCCCGTAAGCGCCAGACCCGCCTCATATGTATCCTCGATGAAGTAGTCGTGCAGCGCCTTCCGGTTGGAGGTTATGGATTTGATGTCGGTATTCGTGCTCACGTTCTTTCCAGTCTCGTTGGTAGCCTGATTATACCAAGCCCCCCAGGATACTCGCGTGCTATAATTCGCGCGATATGAACTCTCGTCGCGTGAACCACACACCACTTGCGCGCCTGTTCGGGTGCATGCTTGTGCTCTGCTTCGGGCTACTCACCTCGGCGGCCAGCGCCCCGCCCGGAGTCAACCCCACCCCCTCCGACTCCGATCGGCTAACCCAGACGGAGATGACGACGCTCCGTGCGACCTCCCCGCCACCACTCACCGCGCGCGCCGCTGTCTTGATGGACACGGACACAGGCAGGGTGCTGTGGAGCCAGGCCGGAGACCGCCGCCTGCCGATGGCGAGCACTACGAAGATGATGACGGCCCTTCTCGCCTCCGAGCTAGCGGAGCCAGATGAGGTCGCGACCGTCCAGCCACGTGATCTTGTATCGGGGTCCACGATCCACCTCAAGAAGCGAGAGCGCATCACAATCGAGCAGCTGCTCTACGGAGCGCTGATACAGTCCGGCAATGACGCGGCAGTGACTATCGCGGACCACGTCGGGAGAGAACACCTCGGCGGTGTGGGCGACGAGGCCATCCAGGTGTTCGTGAACGAGATGAACGAGCGGGCGCGCCGGATGGGGCTGCTCGATACCCACTTCGAGAACCCGAACGGCTTCGACGCGCCGGGTCACTACTCTTCCGCGCTGGACCTCGCCCGCCTCGGCCGCGAAGTCCTGAAGGACCCTCTACTCGCCAATATCGTTGCGACGGCCGAGTACCGAGTCACGGGCTATACGGAAACCGGGCGGGAGCGAATACCGGTGTACCACCACGTCAAGACGACGAACGAGCTGCTGGGCACGTACCGCGGCGCTAACGGCATCAAGACCGGTACGACCCCGAAGGCGGGAGAGGCTCTCGTAGCGTCCGTGCGCAGGGGCGACTCCGGGCTCATCGCGGTCGTGTTAGGCTCATCTGACAGGTTCAGCGATGTGCGTTCACTCTTCGACTGGGGCTTCGCGCGCTACCAGTGGCTGCCGCTCGCTCCGCCCCTCTTCGACTCTCCAGCGCGTGCTGCCACAGGACGCCAGCCGCGGGTGGCGGCCGTCCAGCGGTGGAATACCGACCTTACTTTCTACGACTCCGCCTACTGGGTGGCGACTGAGATGCTCTATGCCCCCGCCAACCCGGTCGCCGCGCCGTGACATCGGAACCCGTCCGGTTGCACAAACTGCTCGCGCGGATGGGCGTGGCCTCGCTACGCGCGAGCGAGCGGCTCATCGCGGAGGGCAGGGTGGCGGTCAACGGCCAGGTCGTAGCCACTCCCGGCGCTGCCGTCAGTCCTGACGATGACATCACCGTTGACGGGCGTCGCGTCCGCAGCGCACCTCCCACCTACCGCTACGTGCTCCTGAACAAGCCGTACGACATCCTCAGCACCGCGCGGGATGAGATGGGCAGGCCGACGGTGCTCGACATCGTCCGGTCGCGGGAGAGACTCTACCCCGTCGGCAGGCTCGACCGGGACTCCGAAGGACTCATGCTGCTCACGAACGATGGCGAGCTGACGGAGCGGCTCATGCACCCGCGTTATGGAGTCCACAAGCAGTATCGGGTAACGGTGGAGGGCTTCGTCTCACCCCAGCTGCTCGACCGCCTGCGCGCGGGCGTGCCGCTTGAGGATGGCCCGAGCCGGCCGATCTCCGTGCGCCTGTTGGAGAAGGGACCGGAAACGTCCACGCTGCTCATCACGTTGGGCGAGGGGCGAAACCGGCAGGTCCGCAGGACTCTGGAAGCCCTCGGCCTGAAAGTATTGCGGCTGGTCCGCGTCAGGCTCGGGCCGCTCGAGCTCGACGGCCTGCCCACAGGGGCTTACCGCGATCTCTCACCGGTCGAGGCCCGAAGGCTTCGGGAGTCGGTGGGACTCAAACCATTGGGGGCCACTCGCCGATGACGACGCCGCGCACGATCGCGCTCGACGGCCCGGCCGGTGTAGGCAAGAGCACGGTAGGCAGGCTCCTTGCGGACCGCCACGGCTACCTCTTCCTCGACACGGGCGTGCTGTACCGCGCCGTGAGCCTGGAGGCGATAAGGCGAGGTGTAGCTGCGACCGATGGGGCGGGGCTAACGACAGTGGCTCGGAACCTGGACATACTGATGCTACGCGCCGAGCCGGATTCGGATCGTATGTACATCGTGAGGCTTGCGGGGGAAGATGTGACCGACGGGCTCCGCTCCCCGCAGGTGGAGGCTATCGTATCCCAGGTCTCCGCCCACCCGGATGTGCGCGCCGCCCTGCTGGAGAGGCAGCGGGAGATTGCCCGATCCAGCCGCAGTGTTCTAGTGGGGCGCGACATAGGCACCACGGTCCTGCCGAACGCCGACTTCAAGGTGTACCTCGATGCTTCTGTCGAGGAGCGGGCGAGGCGACGCCACAGGGAACGCCTGGCGAAGGATCCCCTGTTTCCGTACGAGCGCGTCGTGGAGGAGTTGAAGCACCGTGACAAGCTGGACAGTGGTCGCGCCGCGTCTCCGCTCCGGATACCCGAGGATGCGCTCGTGATAGACACGAACGGCAAGGACGTGGAAGCCGTCCTTTCTGAGATCGAGGCAGAAATGGGTCTGCAAAGGTGAAACACGAGCAACTCTCCTTCGTGGTAGCGCGCTGGCTAGCGCGCCACATCGTCATTCCACTGCTGGTAAGGATGCAGGTGAGAGGACTTGAGCACGTCCCTCGCAGTGGCGCGTTCATCGCGGCGGCGAACCACAGCAGCATGCTCGACATACCGCTTATGATGGCGCTCCTGCCTCGCAGACCAAGCATCATGGGCAGGCGAGACCTGTGGGAGAAACCCCTGCTGCCGCTGATGCTGAACTGGGGAGACGCTGTGCCGGTGAACCGGGGAGGCGCGGACCGCGCCGCTCTACGAGCAGCGGATGATAAGCTCTCGAAAGGAATCCCGTTCGGCATCTTCCCAGAGGGCACCCGCACCCGCACGGGGGCACTCGGCAGCGCGAAGGCCGGTGTCGGAATGATCGCCCTGCGAGCTAAAGTGCCGGTGGTGCCGATAGCCTTTATCGGTACGCAGAACATCCTGCGCGGCCGTCGCCTCCACTTCTTCCCCAGGCCACGGGTAGCCATGATCATCGGCCCCCCTATCGAGCCGGAGGAACTGGCGCAGGCCGGCCGCCCGGACGCCGCCGCCGAGCTCATAATGAGGCGAATCGCCGCTCTGTTGCCCGCGGAAGCGAGGGGCATCTACGCAGATCTGGCGACGGCTGGGTCTACAAGCGGGCAGGAAGACGTAAACGTATGAGCGAGCGTGACGCAGGCTACAACGCCGCGATACTGACACTAAGCGACCGGGGCGCTGCCGGGCAGAGGGCGGAAGACACGAGCGCCGCCGCGATCCGTGAGCTGCTGGAAGGACTCCCAGTGCGCGTCGTGGAGTACGAGGTACTTCCCGACGAGGCGGTCCTCATCTCCGAGACGCTTCGCCGCTTCTCGGAGCGTCAGGACATCCACCTGGTGCTCACCACCGGCGGCACTGGCCTCGCGCCCCGAGATGTCACGCCCCAGGCCACCCTGGCCGTGGTCGAGTACGAAGTGCCTGGAATGGCGGAGGCGATGCGGTCTGAAGGGCTGAAGCATACCCCGATGGCGATGCTCTCGCGGGCGGTCGTCGGCGTGCGCGCCGGGACACTGATCATAAACCTCCCCGGCAACCCGAAGGGCGTCCGTGAGTCTCTCGGTGTCCTGCTGCCCGCCCTCCCTCACGCCCTGGACAAGCTCGCCGGCGACCCCGCCGACTGCGCCCCCGCCCCTCCCAGCTCGTGAGCTCGCCCCCATAACTGGTTCTATCGCGATCCAGAGTCTACGACGTGGGACAGAACGTAGAGGGGGAAGCATGGCCGTTCCCGGCAGGTCATCCCGAGAAAAGTCGCCGTAACATCTGACACAGCCCTGCACCCGACGATTTACTGCTCGAAGCTAAGGGTCTCCGTCATTCCGTCGTGACCAAGCTGCGTAGCTGGAAAGACGGAGGTGGCGCGATGGAGGTACGCATCCGGGTCGGAGAGGGACGGACCGTAGTGGGTGAGCCACAGCCGCCGCGCGCCGCCATCCCGCGCAAGCTGCGCGGCCTCCGCGAACGTCATGTGCGGCGACTCCCAGCGCGCGGGTTTCATGTCCTCGTCGCCGTACATGCCCTCCGCGATCAGCAGGTCTGCTCCCGTGCCGCCAGCGCTGACGAACTCCACAAGCCGGGCAGAAGGACGCGTGTCGGTGGCGAGCACAAGACGCAGCCCCCGACGCTCCGGGCCCCGGACCTCGTCTGGGAGCACTGTACGCCCATCGAAGGTGACCGCCTCGCCGCGCTGCAGCCTTCCCCAGAGAGGCACGGGCAGCCCCAACTCGCGAGCGCGGTCCACGTCAAACTTCGGCGCGCGGGGAAGCTCGAGCGCGTACGCCAGGCATGGCACATCATCGTGGTCGGCCACGTCGCAGGCAAGCCGGAGACCATCTATGCCTGCCAGGGGCAGGCTCTCGCCTCCGGACAGCGTCACCACGTGGAGCGGGTACGGCAGGCGCGGCGCAACGACGAGTAGTCCCTTGAGTACTGCCTCGAGGGGTTCTGGCCCATACACGGTAAGAGGCTCGTCCCGTCCCTTTCCGGTGAACGCGAGCGTCAGCAGCAGTCCCGGCAGGCCAAGAATGTGGTCGGCATGGACATGTGTGATCAGCACTGCGTTCAGATGCCGCATCCCCCAGCCGCGCGCGCGCAGAGCTACCTGCGTACCCTCTCCGCAGTCGAGCAGCACCAGGCTCCCTCCCAGCCGCACGAGTGTGGCAGACAGGTGGCGTCCGGGTAGCGGCAGGGTCCCCCCCGTGCCAAGCAGACAGACATCCAGCATCCTTCTCCCTTTGTGAGCAGGCGAAGTTATGCAGTTAGCATGCCACAGGCGGGCGACATCCGAGAAAGAAGGAGTCCCGCTACCCTACGCCTCGCTGATTTGCAGCCCGTGCGTGCTCCCGGCCCCGAGCGCAGCTACCTCGTCGAGCAGGCGGGAACGGAAGGTTCCTGGTCCCGGCTCGCCCTCGGCGGCTCGCTCGGCGGCAAGCCCGTACGTACCGAGCCCGAGCGCAGTCTGGAGAAGGACATCCTCGCCGGCTGTCAGGAAGATCCCGATGGCCGCGGTGGACATGCAACCGGAGCCTGTGATCCTCCCCAGGAGTGGATGACCATTCCGCACTTCCAGAACCCTGCCGTCTCCTACAACGAAATCAACGGGGCCGGTTACAGCGGTCACGACACGAAAACGCTCGGCGGCGGCCTGCGCGACCGCGCGCGGGTCCTCCGTTCCAACCGCCTCGACGCCCCGAACCTGCCCTGAGCCGACAAGGGCGCCTATCTCTCCCCGGTTGCCACGTAGCACCGTGACCGGAAGCTCGGACATGAGACGAAGCGCGCTCTCGGTACGGAACCGCGTGGCGCCCGCGCCGACCGGATCGAGCACGATAGGGACGCCGCTGTCGCCGGCCGAGCGGCCCGCGAGGAGCATGGCCTCTATCTCTGCTGCTGAGAGCGTGCCTATGTTCAGGACGAGTGCCTGCGCCATGGCGGCCATCTCCGCAACCTCTTCCGGAGCGTACGCCATGACTGGAAGCGCGCCGAAGCCGAGCGTCATATTGGCCGAGTCGTTCGTGACGACCACATTCGTGATCTGATGGATGAGCGGCTTCTGTTCCGCGATGCGTGCGAGTGATCGGGTAGCCTCAGCGTTGTAATCCATTACTTACTCTGCCTCCTGCGGCGTTGATCCGTAGCGTTCTGCATCTACCCGGCGGAAACCCACGTATCAGCCCTGCCCCGCGCTACGCGCCGGACACAGGGCGAACTCCGCCGGGGAAATGATTGAGGGGACCATGTCCGTCGCCGATATCCGGCGCCCGCCGGATGGCTTCGGTTATGTACTGCTTCGCTTCCTGGACAGCGTCGGGGACGCTAAGACCTTTCGCAAGCTCTGCGGCGATAGCAGCCGAGAAGGTGCAGCCCGTGCCATGCGTGTTCCGGCTCTCGATGCGCTCTGCTGCGTACGATGTGAACACGCGTCCGTCGAAGAGGAGGTCGGTGGGCTCTCCCTCCGAGTGACCGCCCTTGATGACGACGTTTTGCACACCCATGGCCACGATCTCGCGCGCCGCCCTCTCCATCTGCTCCCGCGTCCGCACCTCGTGTCCGACGAGAACCTCTGCCTCCGGCAGGTTCGGCGTCAGCACCAGCGCGAGGGGCAACAGCTTCTCCTTGAGCGCGGCGACGGCATCCTCCCGCAGCAGCCTGTCGCCTCCCTTGGCAACCATTACCGGGTCCACAACCAGCCGGTCAATACGCCACTGGCGCACCTTCTCGCTGACCAGAGTGATTATCTCCGCGCTGGAGAGCATCCCGGTCTTGGCAGCGTCCGTCCCGATGTCCGAGAGTACCGCGTCCAGCTGTTTCCCTATGATCTCAAGGGGCAACTCGAGCACCCCGCTCACGCCGCGGGTGTTCTGCGCGGTTATGGCGGCTATGACCGAGGTCCCATACACATCTCTGGCCGCGAAGGTTTTCAGGTCTGCCTGTATCCCCGCCCCCGCTCCGGAGTCGGAGCCGGCTATTGTAAGGGCCTTCTTCACCTCGATTCCCTCCTACCTGCGAAAGTGGTCCCAGCCCTCGGCGCTCAGGGAGAACTCGGCGCCCTCCCGGACCACGACCACGCCCTCCTCGGTTGGCCGGACCTCACCCACGACTGTCACGGGCGTGCCCGTTGCGTTGCGGACCGACTTAGCGACCGCCGCCGCGCGGTCGGGCGGCGCGGAAAAGAGCAACTCGTAGTCCTCACCACCCGACAAGGCCCATTCCACTGGGTCACGACCGGACAGGCGCGCCACCGCTCGGGCCGCGTCCGAGATAGGTAGCAGGTCGGCCCACAGGCGGGCGCCCACGCTACTTGCACGCGAGAGGTGGCCCAGGTCGCTGAGGAGCCCGTCACTGATGTCCATCATGGCCGTTGCCCCTCGCTCGGCGGCTATCACCTGGCCCTCCCGTAGGCGCGCCGTTGGAGTAACCAGGGCCGCGCGCACTACCTCGGCATGGTCTCGTGCTACCTCCAATCCAGTGTTGACGAGAAGCAACAACCCGGCAGCAGCATCGCCCAAACACCCCGTCATGCACACGATATCGCCGGGCCGCGCGCCGGACCGCTGTACGAGGAACTCGGGCGCAACGTCTCCCATGAGAAACGCATCTACGACGAGGCGATCCGGGCTGCTCGCAACGTTCCCGCCCGCGACATCAAGCCCATAGAGCTCGGCGTCGCGCCGGATACCCGTGTATAATCCCTCCACCCAGCCCACTTCGATCTCCGGCGGCAGTACCAGTGAGACGAGCAGATGCCGTGGCTGCCCGCCTTTGCTGGCAATATCGCTGACGTTGACCGCCACCAGCTTCCGGCCAATCTCCTCTGCGCTCGTGCGCTCCTTGAGGAAGTGAACGCCCTCGACCTGGGCATCCGAAGTCAGGAGAAGGTGCCTACCTTCCGGGGATCGCAACACCGCCACGTCGTCACCAACGCCGACCAGCAGATCCTGCTGAGATCTCGGCAGCAGCTTGCTGAGGCGGTCTATCAGGCCGAACTCGCCTACGTCCGAGACGCGCAACCCGCTCACCTCGCCATGGCCTCTCTGCGAGATTTGGCCGCAGTGATGCGGGCGCGGAGAAGACGCGCGGCGCTCTCGATGTCCGCGGCGCTCACAACCGCCGAGATGACAGCCACTCCATCCGCTCCGGCCCCTATGACAGCTTCCACGTTCTCCAGGCTGATTCCTCCAATAGCGATGACAGGTATCCTGACCTGGGCTGCCACGGCGGCGAGCCCATCCAGCCCCATAGGAGGCGCGGCGTCGGCCTTGCTCCCCGTTGGGAAGATTGGGCCTACACCCAGGTAATCTGCACCGTCCTGCTCTCCGCACAGCGCCTCGTCCAGGGTGGTAGTGGATACGCCCAGTAGCCGCCCCGGTCCTATCAATCGCCGACTAAGCGCCGCAGGCATATCATCCTGCCCTACGTGGGCCCCATCCGCATCTACGGCTAGGGTCACGTCAATCCGGTCGTTGACTATCAGCGGCACGCCCGCTCCCCGCGTCATGGCCCGCAGTTGCTCTCCCGCCGTCACCAGGCTGCGCGTGCTCGCCTCCTTCTCTCGAAGCTGGATCATGGTCGCCCCGCCCCGGAGCGCGGCCTCAGCCACTTGCACGTGGCCACGGCCACGAGAGAGCCGTGCATCCGTCACAACGCAGAGATCATAAACGCTCATCGGCTGCTCCTAGACGGGCCACTGTTCTTCGCGCCACGCCATGTCCCAGAACATCCACTCGTAGCGACTGCTTGTTATGAAGATGCTCTCCAGCCGCTGCAGGTGAGCGTTGTCCAGCCCTGCCGCTCGGCCATCGAGCACCCCCCGGAGCCAGGCGCCCACCTCCTCGAAGTCCGGTGAGGCGTACGTAAGCAGCCACTCACGGTATGCGTGGTCTTCCGTGGGCAGTCCCTGCGCCTGGAAATGCCTCCCGACCTCGGCGTAGATCCAGGCGCAGGGGAGAATGGAAGTGAGAAGCTCCGGCAGGCTTCCCGTCGCAGCTATGTGCAGCAGGTGTCGCGTGTAGGCGTAGTTCGTCGGCGCCATCGCCGTTGCGGCCATCTGCTCCGTGGTGAGACCAAACTTCTCGCCGTATGACTGGTGCAGCGCGCGCTCAACCTGGAGCGTATTCAGCAGAAGCTCGCCGAACTTTTGCATCTCGCCGGGCTCGTCGGTGTGCGTAGCGGCGAATGCGAACGTCTTCGTAAGCTCACTCAGAAAGAGAGCGTCCTGCCGTATGTAGTACTCGAACTTGGCTTGCGGCAGCGTCCCGTCCCCGAGAGCCCTCACGAACGGATGCTCCAACTGCTTTTGCCATATCAGACTTGCTGAGTCGTACAGCCTGGTGGTGAACCTCGCCGTGGTCGGTATACTGGTCATCCGGTGTCCTCCATGCAGCAAGAAAAAACGCCGACCGGGAGGCACCGGCGGCGTGGCATGCACGAAGG
>JADDPP010000429.1 GCA_016781845.1 Rubrobacter sp. | reverse complement strand
TAATACTCATGGGGCGGCCTGCCCCGCGCGACTTCTGTCTCTGATACAATAGGTGCGTATCGGGGTGTAGCGCAGTGGTAGCGCGCGCGCTTTGGGAGCGTGAGGTCGCAGGTTCGACCCCTGTCACCCCGACCACGCGGGTGTGGTGAAGCGGTATCATAGGTGCCTTCCAAGCACTTGGCACGGGTTCGACTCCCGTCACCCGCTCCGAGAGAGCCGTTCGGTGAGAAGCCGAACGGCTCTTCTTCTTCCCGAGCACGCTTCCATCCCGGTCCCCGCGACGCAGATGTTCACAGCCTGGTCCTGCAGGTCCGGCAGATGTCAGCCTCGCTCCGGCGCGCGCGTACCCCGCGTCTTCTGCCTCGCTTCCAGGCTCGAACGCACGCTCACCCTCTGACTCGCACTCAGTCCAAACGCTCGACAGCGTCCGGCAGTTCGGCCAGGCTACGAATACGGATAGTGTCTCCAATATCGGGGAGTGCTGCACCGCCGACGAGCACCGTCCGCGCCCCGGTCTGCGCCGCCCACCCCACAGTACGAGAGTTGTCGTCCACCACCAGCGCATCGGTGGGAACCACGCCCACGTCGGCGAGCAGCCGTTCGTAGTACTCAGGCCCTTCCTTGAACGTGGCGATCAGGTCCGGTCCGTACAGACGCCCAAAGCAGTTTCGGACGCCCATACCTTCGAGGTATCCGGACAGGCTCGCGGAGGACTCTCCCGAGGCCGTGTGCAGCACGATGCCGCGGGCATTTAGACTTCGGATGGCTTCGACTGCGCCAGGATACGCGGCGCTGGCGCGGCGGGTTATCCAGCTTTCCGCCCGGCACGCCAACTCCAGGCTCTCCGCCTCAGCGGGCATCGGGACTCCTACCAGCTCGCACATTCCGCCGAGCCAGTCCAGCCAGTACGCGCGCTCAAAGCTCTCGTAGCTCGTCGACGAGCGAACTCGCGTAAGCCACGCATCCAGCTCGAACATGCGCTCGGCCACCACGCGGTTGGCCTCGCCCCAGTCCTCGGGAGTTCCTCCCAACCTGGGCGCGAAGAACTCCCCCACAAGGCGCCGCCACTGCCGCCCTCGGAGCTGGTTGTCGTTCATAACTCCTCCGTCGTCGAGGAAAACCACAAGCCGTGACATGAGCGCAGCCCCTTTCCTCAGAGCAATATCCAGCACCCGAGTTTAGCACCCCGGCAGGCAATGATATACGACCGTAGTCTGCGGGAACGTACGAGGATTTTCCCACCACGGATGTTCCTGGGCCTACCCAGTCCGTCTCCCCGCCCCCGGACGCGCCTGCCGTGCAGGGATGACGCGCCCCTTGTAATGGACCCGATTTGTTGGTACTCTTTCAGTGGCACCCCGAGGGGAAGCCACCGAGGCCACTGAAGTTTTGAACCAACACTCAAAACTTGGGAGCTGATCGCCTGGGATGTACGTAGGCGCGAGGGGTGTAAGCCCGACTAGCGTAACGTTGGAGTCCTGGGGTAGGCACCCACCTGCTTAAGCAGGTTCAAAACCAGGCACGAGGTGGCACTCGCGGGGTACTTTTTTGTCTGGAGCACAACGTATGGTAATCACCCTCTTCGGCGACGACAACTCCCGGCTCTCCGCCCGCCTCCGCGCCCTTGTCGAGGAGTATGCGCCAGGCGACCTGGCCACGTTCAACCTGCTTGAGCTCGACGGAGCGGAGGTCACGCTGCCGGACCTGCGTTCAGTGTGCGACGCGCTGCCGTTTCTGGGAGACAGACGGGTGGTGATCGTGAAGGGCTTGCTCGGGCGCTTCGCGGACAAGGACGCCGAGGACAGCGGAACGAAGGGGGCCAGCCCCGCGGCGGCGTTCGCGAAGGAGCTGAAAGCGTATCTTCCTCAGGTGCCGGAGTCAACGGTGCTCGTCTTCGTCGAGCGGCGCAAGTTAGGGTCGAGCGCAGTAGCAAACGCGCTTCGCAGCGGCGGAACGGTCGAGGACTTCTCACTTCCTACTGGTGACGGCCTCGCCGCTTACATAGAACGAGCGGTGAGCGCGAACGGCAACTCCATCGAGCACGGTGCGGCCTCGCTGCTGGCTGCGGCTGTGGCGGACGACCCGAGCAGGCTGGAGCCTGAGCTCGAAAAGCTGTTGGCGTACAGGGGTGGTGACGGACAGATCACAGTCCGCGATGTGCGCGAGCTGGTGGCGATTCCTATCGAGGTAGCCGTGTGGGATCTGACGGACGCGATGTACTCCCACGACGCTGCAGCCGCTGTTCTGGCGCTGCGTACCCTGCTTGAACGAGGGCAGCCAGGACAGCAGGTGATGGGCGCGGTGGCCTCTCAGATACGCAACCTCGTGGTAGCGGAAGAGCACCGGGGCGCGTCGCCGGAGAAGCTAGCCACGGCTACCGGGATGAAGCCGTTCGTGGCGCGCAAGTCGGTGGGGGCGCTGCGAAACTTCAAGCCGGGCGAGCCGGGACGTATTCTCAACGCGCTGAGGGACCTGGACCTGAGGACTAAAACCGGAAAGGCCGAGCTAAACTCGGCCCTGGAGTTCCTGGTGGTAGATGCCTGCGCCCGCAGGCTCTGAGCTACCCCTTCGCGGACGCCGCGGCAGCCTTCGCGAGCGCCTTCATGAGGCGGCTCTTGCGGCGTGCTGCGTTGTTCGGGTGAATGACGCCCTTCGAGGCAGCCTTGTCGAGCGCGCTGGCGGCGTTGACGCCGCTCCGGACTGCCGCATCCAGGTCACCCGCGGCGATGGCACGGCGGGTCCTTGTAACGGCGGTGCGGACGGCGCTCTTCCGGCTCTGGTTGCGCTCGCGCCTCTGCTCCGACTGGCGGTGCCGCTTCTCGACCTTGTTCTTGTTCTCGGTGGATCTTTGATGTTGTCTGCTCATACGTTAACTGTATCAAACTCCCTTGCGATGCGGCAACTTGACTGCAGTGCCCTCCAAACTGTTGAATAGAACATACTACCATAACTCTACGTAGGAACAATCTTGCGACAAGATAGAATACGAAACTTCTCGATAATCGCGCACATTGACCACGGTAAGAGCACGCTCGCCGACCGGCTGCTGCAGTTGACGGGCACAGTCAGCGAGCGGGAGATGGTCGAGCAGCTGCTCGACTCCATGGACCTGGAGCGCGAGAAAGGCATCACCATCAAGGCGCGTGCCGTCCGCATGCCGTACACCGCGAGCGATGGCGAGACGTACGAGCTCAACCTGATCGACACCCCCGGCCACGTGGACTTCTCGTACGAGGTTAGCCGCAGCCTCGCCGCCTGCGAGGGAGCTGTGCTCGTCGTGGACGCCACGCAGGGCATCCAGGCGCAGACGCTGGCGAACGTCTACCTCGCGCTCGAGTCCGACCTGGAGATCATCCCCGTCGTGAACAAGATAGACCTGCCGAGTGCGTACGTCGAGGCCGTCTCTGGTGAGATAGAGCGCGTGGTGGGGCTACCGGCGGAGGAGGTGATACCCGTCTCCGCCAAACTGGGCACCGGCGCGCAGGAGCTCCTCGAAGCGATCGTGCAGAGGGTGCCGCCGCCCTCCGGCAGCCCCGAACAACCGCTGCGCGCGCTCATCTTCGACTCACACTACGATGCGTACAAAGGCGTGATCGCGTACGTCCGAGTGGTTGATGGCGAGGTGCGGCGCGGGGACCGATTGCGAATGATGTCAAACGACAAGACCACCGAGGCCGCAGAGTTGGGCTACTTCGCCCCCGACCTGAAGGCGTCGGACAGCCTGGGAACGGGCGAGGTGGGCTACATCGCGACGGGCTTCAAGGTGGTGAGTGACTGCCGCGTTGGCGACACGATCACGCTGGAGAGAGGCGGCGCCGAGGAGCCTCTCGCCGGCTATCAGCCTGCGAAGCCCATGGTCTTCGCAGGCATCTTCCCGGTGAACGGGGAAGACTACCCCCTGCTACGCGACGCGCTCGACAAGCTGAAGCTCAATGACGCCGCGCTCACGTACGAGCCGGAGACGAGCGGCGCGCTCGGCTTCGGATACCGCGCTGGCTTCCTCGGGCTGCTCCACATGGAGATCGTGCAGGAGCGGCTGGAGCGAGAGTACGACCTCGACCTGCTCACAACAGCGCCGAGCGTGGAGTATCAGATTGAGACGACGGATGGCGCAACGATCTCCGTGCGCAATCCCACGGAGATGCCGCCACCGCAGAAGATCAAGCGCGTGCTGGAGCCGTGGATGCAGATCAGCGTTATCGTGCCCTCAAACTACATAGGCACTGTGATGGAGCTTGTGACGAGGCGGCGCGGGGAGTTCACGAAGATGGAGTATCTGGAGGAGAACCGGGTTCTCCTCTCGTATGACGTTCCCCTCGCGGAGATCGTCTCAGAGTTCTACGATCAGTTGAAGTCGCGAACGCAAGGATACGCATCCCTGGACTACTCCTTCGCCGCTTACAGACCCGCTGATATGGTCAAGCTGGATGTGCTCGTAAACCAGCAGCCCGTTGACGCCCTCTCGCTGATCGTACACCGCAACCAGGCGTACGACCGGGGCAAGGTGCTCGTCGAGCGGCTGAGAGCGCTGATACCGCGACAGATGTTCGAGATTCCGGTGCAGGCGGCGATAGGAACGAAGGTCGTGAGCCGCGAGACGATTCGCGCGGTGCGCAAGAACGTGCTCGCCAAGTGCTACGGCGGCGACATCACACGCAAGCGCAAGCTGCTCGAGAAGCAGAAGGCGGGCAAGGCGCGCATGAAGATGGTCGGCAACGTGCAGATACCGCAGGAAGCGTTCATGGCGGTGCTGCGCCTCGGCGAGGAAGAGGACGGGCGGGGTTGAGCGAAGGACGCGGCGAACCCGTCATCACAGTTGTAGGCCTCGGTCCGGGCGACGCCTCCCTGCTCACCGTCGGCGCTCACGCGAAGCTCTCAGCTGCCGACACCGTCTGGGTGCGGACACTCAGGCACCCCACCCTCGAGCAGCTGAGCCTGGGCGAGAAGGCGCGCAGCCTGGACTACCTGTACAACTCCCTACCCTCCGTGGAGGAGGTGTACAGAAGCATTGCCCAAACTCTCATACACTCCGCTCAAGAGAAGGCCGGCACGGAGGTGGTGTACGCTGTGCCCGGCAGTCCGGGCACGGGGGAGCGCTCCGTCGCCATCCTGCGCGAGATGGCGCGCGTCGCAGGCGTCGAGCTACAGGTGCTGCCGGGCGTGTCCGCGCTCGAGGCGGCGTTCGTTGAGCTGGGGGTGGACCCACTGGCTCACGGCATGCAGACCGTGGACGCGCCGGAGCTCGCGCACCTGCTGGACGCACGGCCTGGGGTGGTCACCCAGTTCCTGAACCCAACCCTGCCGCTTCTCGTGAGCGGCATCTGGCAGCACGGGCTGGCCTCCTCCGTCAAGCTCTTCCTTATGTCCATTTACCCCGCCGACTGGCAGGTGCAACTGGTGAGGGCGGGGCTGGGCGAGACGCCGGTCGGCGTCCTTCTCGAAGACCTGGACAGGGGCGCGCGAGTGGACCACCTTACAACCCTGTACGTGCCGCCCGTCGCACTGGATGAGCCAGGCCCGCACTTCTACCAGCTGACACACATCACCGCGCGGCTGCGCGGCCCCGGTGGTTGCCCGTGGGACCGTGAGCAGACCCACGCCTCGCTCACGCGGTACATACTGGAGGAAGCGTACGAGACGGTCGAGGCCATTGAGAAGGGCGACCCGGCCGCGCTCGAGGAGGAGCTGGGGGACCTGCTGTTGCAGGTAAGCCTGCAGAGCGAGGTGGCGAACGTCGAGAGCGACTTCGACATAGGCGATGTCGTGCGCGGACTCACAGCGAAGCTGGTCCGGCGTCACCCCCACGTGTTCGGGCAGGTGCGCGCGGAGACAGCCTCCGAGGTGCTCGCCAACTGGCAGGACATCAAGCGGGGTGAGAAGGCCGAGAGGGGCGAAAAGGACACCTCGGCACTGGACGGAGTGCCCGCAGCCCTGCCCGCGCTCGCCCGCGCGCAAAGCATCAGCAGCCGCGCGGCGAAAACTGGCTTCGACTGGCGAGATGTCGAAGAGGTCTGGCAGAAGGTGCGCGAGGAGATTGCCGAGGTCGAGGAGGCGAAGCCTCAGGATCGTCTTGAGGAGCTCGGAGACCTGCTCTTCGTGCTCGTCAACTGGGCGCGTTTCAACAAGCTGGAGGCCGAGGAGGCACTGCGCCTGGCGACCCTGAAGTTCGAGCGCCGATTCCGGGAGCTCGAGCACCGCGCCCGTGCCAGCGGGCGCGACATCCGCCAACTCACCGCCGGGGAGCTGGACGACATCTGGAACGAAGTGAAGGAGTCAGGCGTCAGTCTCCAGCCGTCGGTCAGCGGCTGAGGCGATGAAATCTGACTACTGATTGCCGAAATCAACAGCGGAGGTAGTGTGGGCAAGGAACTGACTTGCGGGGAGCTAAACCGCGAGCACGTGGGGCAGAGGGTCACTCTCAAGGGCTGGGTGAACAGCCGCAGGGATCACGGCGGCGTCATCTTCCTCGACGTGCGCGACCGCTGGGGCAGGACTCAGACGGTGTTCAACCCGGAGAACGAGCCTGCCTTCGCGACAGCCGAGGCGGTTCGTGGCGAGTGGGTTGTGTCCATCACCGGCACCGTCCGCCTTCGCCCGCCCGGCACCGTGAACCCTCGCCTTTCGACAGGCGAGATAGAAGTCGCGGCGGAGAGCATCGAGGTGCTCAACCCAGCCGCCCCGCTGCCGTTCGAGGTCACCGATGAGGACACGCTGCCCGATGAGTCGGTGCGGCTCAGGTATCGCTACCTCGACCTGCGCCGCGCGCGAATGCTCCGCAACCTCACCATCCGCCACAACACGGTCAAGTTCATCCGCGATTACCTCTCCGACCGGGGCTTTCTCGAGGTCGAGACGCCCATACTAATGAAGAGCACTCCCGAGGGAGCGCGCGACTACCTTGTTCCCAGTCGCGTGCATCCAGGGGAGTTCTACGCCCTTCCGCAGTCACCACAACAGCTCAAGCAGATTCTCATGGTGGCGGGCGTCGAGCGCTACTTCCAGATAGCCCGCTGCTTCCGGGACGAGGACCTGCGCGCAGACCGCCAGCCGGAGTTCACGCAGCTGGACCTCGAGATGTCGTTCGTCAACCAGGAAGACATCCTGCAGCTGACCGAGGGACTGTTCGCAGAGCTTACGGAGGCCGTGACCCCGCACAAGAAAATCCTGCAGAAGCCCTTTCCCCGACTGACGTACCAGGAGTCTATGGACAGGTACGGCAACGACAAGCCGGACCTGCGCTTCGGTCTCGAGATAAGAGACGTTACTTCGCTCGTTGCCGAGAGCGGTTTCAAGGTGTTCGCGGACACAGCCGCTAGCGGGGGCACAGTGCGAGGAATCAGCGTGCCCGGAGCGGCCTCGTACACGCGGCGGCAGGTGGACGAGCTCACGTCGCTGGCACAGAGCTTCGGCGCCCGTGGCCTTGTTTGGGTAGCTATTCAGGATTCTTCACAAGGGTCGGCGGGCTACCGTTCGCCGGTGGCGAAGTTCTTCTCAGGCGAGGAACTCCGGGCCCTCGCACAGGCTCTGGGCGGAGGTGACGGCGACCTGCTGCTGCTTGTAGCCGACAGGCGCGAGACCGCCCTGGACGTGCTGGGCAGGCTGCGTGGGCATCTCGGACAGGCCCTGGGGCTTGCGGACCCGAACGTGATGGCGTACGCATTCGTCGTCGAGCCGCCATTGTTCGAGTGGAACGAAGAAGAGGGACGGTGGGACGCGACGCACCACCCCTTCACCGCGCCGCTGCCCGGCCAGGAGGGTCTGCTGCGAACCGACCCTGCGGCGGTAAAGGCAGAGGCGTATGACATCGTCTGCAACGGCTACGAGCTGGGCAGTGGCAGCATCCGTATCCACCGGCGCGAGGTGCAGGCCGAGGTGTTCCGCCTCATGAACTACGACGACGAGCAGATAGAGGCCCGTTTCGGCCACCTGCTGCGTGCGTTCGAGTACGGCGCACCTCCCCATGGCGGCATAGCTCCCGGCATCGACCGGTGGGTCATGCTCCTGGCGGACGAGCCGAACATCCGCGAGGTTATCGCCTTTCCGAAGAACCAGGCGGGAGTGGACCTCATGCTCAAGGCTCCAGCGCCAGTGGACGAGCGCCAGCTCCGAGAGCTACATCTGCAGCTACGCGAGCCAGGGCGCACCCCAGCCTGAGGGCAGGTGTTTCGGGTCTATGGGGCAGCTTGTCGGTTAAGGTCCGCCACCCAGTCAGGAGCCAGCACCACCGGACGAGAATAGCCACAGACTCAAGTCCCCGGACGGGGGCGAGAGATGAACGGTGGCCTCGTCGCCATAGCGAGCAGTCACTCTACGACTACTACGGGGCAGTCGACCGTCGGGCGAAATCAGGCAGCGAATACCTCGTAGCGTGCCTTGCCACCATCCTTGGCGCGATACATCGCGAGGTCCGCGTCACGCAGAAGATCGGCCGACCTGTCGCTTCCTGGCATCCCCAACACGATGCCTATGCTCGCCCTGGCCGAAACCTGCCTCCCATCTATCCAGAGGGGTTCACCGAGTTCTATCAGGATGTGCTCGGCCACCGCCGTCGCCTCGCTCAGTCCCACCGCTCCCTGAAGCAGCACTGCAAACTCGTCTCCGCCCAGGCGTGCAACTATGTCCCCCGGCCGCAGACAGCCCGCCAGACGCACTCCCACCGCCCGGAGCAGCTCGTCGCCCGCGTGATGCCCGAGCGTGTCGTTCACGGACTTGAGGTTGTCCAGGTCTACGAAGAGCACGGCTGCGGGACCTTTCCCGTAGCCAGGAGCGAGGGCGCGCTCCAGCCGGTCAAGGAAGAGCACACGGTTCGGCAGGCCTGTAAGGGGGTCGTGCAGCGCTTGGTGAGCCAGTCTTCGGTTCTGGTCGTGCAGTCTTCCTTGCCGCTCACACAGCCGATACACAGCGGCGGCGGGCAATACCAGCAGCGGCATAGCCCACACGCTAACGTCCGCCACTATCGCTATCAGCAGGCCGAGTATCAGCTGCGAGAGCCGCTCCAATGCGTCGTGTGAGGTCACCGACCCCCACCACACTTCGAAGGGTGAACGACCGGACTCGATCGCGAGCACCCCTGCTACCGAGAAGGTGTTGACCAGATACATCGCCAGCACGGCGACGGGGATCACCGCCAGCTGTTCGGACTGGTCGAAGCGCAGGCGCTCGGTGTCCCAGCCAGCGGACGCCAGGAGCAGGCTCCCTACGCCTACCTGTAATACCGTCTGCGAGCCATTGAGAAGAGCTTTCGGCGCGGGCGCTCGACGGAGTATCTGTGAGACCACCCTGCCCAAGGCTGCCACGAGTATTGCCAGCGGTGGATTGAAGAGCAGTACCGAGGCGAACAGCAGGCTCGTGCCCAGCGTGACCTTCGTATCGGGGGCGAAGCGCAGCGGGAAGAGGTAGGCCAGGGTGAGAAGTGCCACCATGACGAGCGCGAGCACTCCCCGCCACAGTGTCGGCGCAGTAAGGTGCGCGACCGCGAGCAGAGTCAGGGCGAGCGCAACTGCGGACAGAATGACAATATACAGCCTCGTTGATACCCGTAACCGACTCATATAAGCCTCCGGGTGCGCATCAGCGAACTAATGCACGGTAGCAATCCCGAGGGATAGGGCGAGCGCGATGGGACTAACGACCAGTGGTCTCGATAATGACTGCCTGGCCCCAGCTGTCAGTGATCACTGCTCCAGCTGCGCCTGAGTCGCGCGATACGCCGACTGTATTGCCATAACTGTGCTTGCCCCACTCTACCTCGGCGCTTGCCGACGCAGTCGAGAACAGCGATGCCGCCAAAATGGCCACGAGGGCGATAAAACGCTTCATCCTTACCTCACAGTGAACCACATACTTGAAATGCCGACTCTAAGCATACCAGACCTTCGACAGAAAACCTGCATGCGCGAAGCATCTGTCAGGAAACTGTCAGGAAACTGTCAGATATCGGGTCACATTTTCATCGTACTGTCAGGTTCTTTTCAGGTCCCGTTCATCGTGCGTGACCGGACCCCATTTTTCGTACCAGGTTTTAGGAGAGTCCTGAGCC
>JADDPP010000396.1 GCA_016781845.1 Rubrobacter sp. | reverse complement strand
AGCAGTATGAGTTATGTTATGGTGGTCCCGATGGCACAGAGAGCTGCCCCTCCTGAGGGATGTTCGCCCAGCTAACCGCCGTCTAGCGGCCGTAGCGGTACCAGGCGGAGTCCTGCCAGTTGTAGTCGAGCCTGTGCGAGCCCCTGTAGAACGAGGCGCCGCCGTTGACCGCGTCGCTGGCCTTCTGCCTGATGAAGCTGAAGGTTATAGTCGAGCCCTTCGGCAGGCTGACGCTCGTGTTGTACACCGTGCCGCCACCCTTGCAGGCGGGCTTGGCGGTGTAGACCCTGGGCGAAGACCTGTACTTGCCGCAGAAGACGTAGACCTGCGAGGGGCTGACGGAGCCGTTAGGCTGCTTGACTGAGTAGTTGACTACCATCGCGTCGCCCTTTGCAGCCGTGCCGTACAGCGTCAGCTTGAACTTCTGGGTAACGGTGCTGACAACAGTCGTGCTGGCCGCGCTCGCCGCCACCCTTGACTGGATGCCCACGGCCCGGCCTCCGCCGCCACCGTATCCACCTGCCGCGCCCGCCGGTGCTGACGCAACGAGCAGCGCCAGTAGCGCGAACAATGCCGGTATAGTGCTCAGATACCTCTTCACTGTGTTCCTCCTGTAATTCGTGTTATTCGAGCTTCGTGTCGAGTCCTTGATGTCCATTCTTGAAGAATCCTCCGTCCGCGATGGACTCTACGCTGCCGTCCCGATACCAGCCCCTGCGCTTACTGCATCCTCTCACCCCCTCTGCCACCGGTTCGCTGCCCGGCCTGTCGTTCGCTTACCTGCTCCTATACTGGACTCCAGCGTGGCTTCCGACGACTTACACAGCCCTCACACCTACCCTTACAATTGGAGTGTGAGGGCTGCGCTCGCTACGTGGACTGCAGGGAAGGGAGCGCATTAGGTGTCCTCGGCGCACATCTGAACGTCCTCCCGGAAATCACCGAGAGTGCGGAGGAGCTTCGGACGCGTACGGCCTAATCGTCGCGAGTCCGGTATGGACGCCACGAGCCGTGACAGGGCGAATGCGTGGGGATGTGGAGCGGGTGGAGCGGGTATACAGGGGTGACCGAGAGGTGTTGGGTTGCTTGCGTTTGTAGCCGCAGGGGGCGAGCTCTCGCAGCCGCAGAGGTTCGCGCCCCTGGCGCGTGCTGCAGACCTCGTGCTTGCCGCCGACTCGGGCTATGACCACCTACTGCGCATGGGCGTCCGTCCCCACCTGTTGCTCGGCGACCTCGACTCTATCTCTCCTCCCGCCCTCGAGGACGCCCGGAGCGGCAAGACGGGCATCGAGACGTTCCCCACGGAGAAGGACTATACGGACACGGAGCTGGTGCTCAGGGAAGCGGTCGGCCGTGGAGCTGTGACGGTAATTGCGTGCGCCGCCTTTGGCGACAGGCTCGACCACACGCTCGCGAACGTGCTGCTGCTAACCTCGCCCGCGCTACGGGATACGGATGTGTGCCTGCTCGACGAACGGCAGGAGGTGCGTCTGGTGCGCCGTCATATCCGGTTGCGAACGGAGCCGGGTGAGACTGTCTCGCTGCTCCCGGTCGCTGGCCCGGTCGCAGGAGTAGCCACCACCGGCCTGTACTACCCGCTGTCCGGCGCGACGCTCGAAACAGGGCCGGCCCTGGGGATAAGCAACGTGGCGACGGGACTTCAGATAGAGGTGCGCCATTCCTCCGGTTTTCTGCTGCTCACGCGCATCTTCAAGGATGGACTCGACGGTGGACGATACTTGAAGGAGAACCCGGCGGACGGGCGGTGATGTCAGGGAGCCGCCGTGGTAGCGCTTATTGTCCATGCCTCCCTTTGTGCGTATCAGACTCCTCATTGCCTGCTCGCTGACGCGGCTGTAACATCAGCCCGCGGAGAGCAGGGCCACGCCGGTAAGCGCGAGGGCGACGCCTGCGCCCTGGGTGCGGCTGAGGCGCTCGGACAGGACCAGACGCCCAAGGAGCACCGTGGCGACGGGGTACAGCGAGCCCAGCACGGCTGCGATGCCCAAGGTGTCACGAGTCGCCGCGTAAGCAAAGAGGGCGTTGGCGCTGGTATCCATCAGGCCTATGACCGCTACAGCCGCGGCACGGCGTCCGGGCCACTGAGCACCGCCGGAGCCGAGGGTAACCAGTGCGAGGAGAACGGCTAGCGAGCCGATGCGCGCTCCGCCGACAGCCCATAACGGCGAGGCGCCGCCCGTCGCCCCCTGGTCAATCAGCGCGAAGAACAGCCCGAAGCCGAGGGCTGCGCCGAGCGCCAGTGCGAGCGCGGAGCGGGCGTCGCTCGCCCCCGACGGCGTCTCATCGGGTTGCAGGGAGACGAGCACGATACCGCCAATGGCTGCCAGCAGGCCGAGTGTCGCGAGCACGCCGGGCGTCTCACCCCTGCCAATCGCCGCCACGACCGGTATCATCGCCCCGCAAGCGGACACCGGTGCGACGACGGACATCACGCCCTGCGCGAGTCCTTTGTAGAAGAGCACGAGCGCCGAGCCGCCGAAGACGCCCGCCCCTACCCCCCACAGCATGCTCCCGAGCGCCGGTGGCCCGCCCATGGCGGCGAGCACAAACAGCAGCGCAATCCCACCCGCGACCTGGCTCCAGAACGCCACAGCGAGCGCGGGCAGCCGCCGCGACTGCAGCCCGCCAAAGAAGTCCGCGGTGCCCCAGACCAGGCCGGACGAGATGCCGAGTAAGACCATCATAAGGCAGACGTGACCGGCTCCGCTGCGAGCAGCTCGCGGGCTATGGACAATCCGAGGGACGAGGACTGGGAGACGACCATCACCGTGTAGGTGGGTAACTCCCCCAGGATGTTCTGGGCAATGTGCGGCTGATATGTCTGTTCCATGCGCGGCTCTTATCACTCCTTTCCGCGAGGCCATTATACTGTCTGCCCCAGCCCGGACATTCAACGCAGAGCACACAGTGCGGGACGACTTCAAGGTCCGAGTGGGAGACCGATGCCGCCCACGGACGGCAGCCGTTGGGCGGGTATATCAGCGCGTGGAGAGACGTCGCACGCAACGTCTGCGCGCCGTGTTCCCGCCATTGGGCTGACCTGCTCTGCCCATTCGCAGAGGTGGGCTTGACGTATAATTGAGGCGAAGAATGCAAAGGGAAGGAACGACGATGAGAGACCCCAACAACCCGTTCGGCACGCGGTCTACGCTCCAGATGCCTGACGGCCAGCTCACCTACTACAGCCTGCGCGGCCTTGACCGGCAGGGCATCGCGAGCACCGACCGCCTGCCGTACACAGTCAAGGTCATGCTGGAGAATGTGCTGCGCGCCGGGGGCGGGTTGATGAGCGAGGAGGACGTGCTCGCGCTCGCCCGGTGGTCCTCCGCCGACGCCGAGCGCCGGGAGTTTCCGTTCCTGCCCGGCCGCGTCGTGCTGCAGGACTTTACGGGCGTGCCTGTAGTGGTGGACCTCGCCGCCATGCGCGCGGCCGCCGCCCGGTTAGGGGGCGACCCGCAGCGCATCAATCCGCTCGTGCAGACGGACCTCGTTATAGACCACTCCGTCCAGGTAGATTACTTCGGCACCACCCTCTCGTTCCAGGGCAACGTCGAGCGCGAGTACGAGCGAAACGGGGAACGCTACGCCCTGCTTCGCTGGGCCCAGGGTGCCTTCGACAACTTCCAGGTCGTTCCTCCCGGCACGGGCATCATCCACCAGGTAAACCTCGAATACCTCGCGAAGGTCGTGCAGACAAAGGCGCAGGACGGTGTGACTGTAGTGTACCCTGACACGCTCGTAGGCACGGATTCCCACACAACCATGGTGAACGGCCTCGGCGTGCTCGGATGGGGCGTTGGAGGCATCGAGGCGGAGGCCGTCCAGCTCGGTCAGCCGCTCTACCTGCTCACTCCGCAGGTGATTGGGTTCAAGTTCACCGGCGCGCTGCTCGAGGGGGCGACCGCAACGGACCTCGTGCTCACCGTCACGCAGATGCTGCGGGCGCGGGGTGTCGTGGACCAGTTCGTGGAGTTCTACGGCCCTGGCGTATCACAGCTTGCCCTGGCCGACCGCGCCACTATCTCGAACATGGCCCCGGAGTACGGCGCGACCGCGTCCATGTGGCCCGTGGACGACGAGACGCTCCGCTACCTGCGCACGACCGGCAGGCCCGAGGAACTCGTACAGCTCGTGGAGCGTTACACCAAGGAGCAGGGACTCTTCCGCACGGATGGCTCACCGGACCCGGACTTCACGAGCGTAGTCGAGCTGGACCTCAGCACCGTTGAGCCGAGCCTGGCTGGCCCCCGACGCCCTCAGGACCGCGTGCCGATGCACGCTATGAAGCAGACGTTCCGCGAGTCGTTCCCCGCACAGCCCACGAATCCGGGGGTAACTGCGGGCGGTGGTACCGCTGTGCTCGACAGGCCGCGCACCGCCACAGGGCTGGCAAACGGCTCTGTTGTTATTGCGTCCATCACCAGTTGCACGAACACCTCCAACCCTTCCGTGATGCTGGGCGCGGGGCTGCTCGCAAAAAAGGCGGTGCAGCGCGGCCTCTCGGTGCAGCCGCACGTCAAGACGAGCCTGGCGCCCGGCTCGCAGGTCGTCACCGACTACCTGGCGCGAGCGGGGCTGCTGCCGTACCTGGAAGCGCTGCGCTTCCATCTCGTGGGCTACGGCTGCGCCACCTGCATCGGCAACAGCGGTGATCTACCCGAGCCCGTGGCGACCGCCATCCAGAAGGACGAGCTCGTGGCCGCGGCGGTGCTCAGTGGCAACCGAAACTTCGAGGGACGCATAAATCCGCTCGTGCGCGCCGCGTACCTGGCCTCCCCGCCGATGGTCGTCGCGTACGCGCTCGCAGGCAGTGTGGACATGGACCTCTCTTCTGAGCCGCTCGGTTATGACCCGAACGGTGAGCCGGTGTATCTGCGCGACATCTGGCCGTCGCAGGAAGAAATCTCCGCCGCGGTCGAGGAGTCGGTGAACCCGGAGCTGTTCGCGGAGAGCTACGCGAATGTCTTTCAGGGGGACGAGCACTGGCGCAATCTGCCGACGCCGGAAGGCAACCTGTATGAGTGGAACCCTGAATCTACTTACGTGCAGGAGCCGCCGTACTTCGTGGACCTCTCGCCGGAGCCGCAGCCGTTGAGCGACATCGAGAACGCCCGTGTGCTTGCGCTGCTTGGTGACTCCGTCACTACAGACCATATCTCGCCTGCGGGCTCCATCCCGCGCACGGGCCCGGCCGGGCAGTATCTCATCTCGAAAGGAGTCCAGCCCCGCGAGTTCAACAGCTTCGGCTCACGGCGCGGCAACCACGAGGTGATGATGCGTGGCACGTTCGGCAACATCCGGCTGCGCAACCGTCTCACCCCTGACAGAGAGGGCAACTGGACCGTTCACCTCCCTTCGGGTGACATAACTAGCATCTATGACGCCTCGATGCGCTATCAGGAGGCGGGCACGCCGCTCGTGGTGCTCGCGGGCCGCGAGTACGGCACGGGCAGCTCCCGCGACTGGGCCGCGAAGGGTACGCTGCTGCTGGGCGTGCGCGCCGTAATCGCACAGAGCTACGAGCGCATCCACCGCAGCAACCTCGTGGGCATGGGGGTATTGCCCCTGCAGTTCCGGGAAGGGGAGGGGGCGGAGTCACTCGGCCTGGACGGCACGGAGGAGTACACCATCCGCGGCATCGCCGACGGGCTGACTCCGAGGCAGGAAGTTACTGTGCAGGCCCGGCGCGCGGACGGTAGCGAAAGCTCGTTTCAGGCTATCGTACGCATTGACAGCCCCATGGAGCTGCGCTACTACGAGCACGGCGGCATCCTCCCGATGGTCCTGCGCGGCCTCATGCGGGGCGAACAGGTGAGCGTGCAGTAAGCAGTAAGGAGACCGCCCAGCCATGGTATCAATACGAAGCAAGCTCATCGTGCGTGACAGAGAGATCATGAGTGGGACACCAGTGTTCGCTGGTACCCGCGTGCCGGTACGCACATTGACAGACTACCTGGCAGCAGGACATTCCCTCAGTGAGCCGCGAACAAGCGGCCGCGGTGCTTGAGTTGATGACGGAGGTGCTGTTGGCCGGAATACATGAAAGTACTCCTCACAGAACTGGAGACCCTTCGCCTACTCGTCCCTGACATCCTGGCTGCGTTGCCAACCGTACGACCCGGCAGTGTCCTCTACATAGCGCCATAGAAACCGTGGGGCCGACGCCTGCAACGAGACAGTGTCCCTGTTATACTCCTCCCCGTATGAACGCACCACTCCCTCCGAAGTCTGACGCTGGCGAGACGCTGCACGCGGCACTGCGAGAGCTCTTCGGCTTTCCCGGCTTCCGCTCAGGGCAGGAGGAGATCGTGCGCCGCGCCGTGGAGGGGCGCGATACCCTCGCGCTGATGCCAACGGGCGCGGGGAAGAGCCTGTGCTACCAGCTCGCGGCCATGCTGCGCCCCACGCCGACGCTCGTCATCTCCCCGCTCATCGCGCTGATGAAGGACCAGATAGACAACCTGCCGCCGGGCGTGCAGCCGCACGCCACGCTCATCAACTCCTCGCTGGACCCTGTTGAAGCCGCCCGCCGGTTGCAGGGGCTGGCAGCAGGGCAGTACAAGCTTCTGTACGCGGCGCCCGAGCGGCTGCGCCAGCGTCAGTTCGTGGCAGCGCTACGCTCCGTGAACGTCGGGCTAGTCGTGATAGACGAGGTCCACTGCGTCTCCATGTGGGGGCACGACTTCCGCCCCGACTATATGTTTATCCGCACGGCGCTGAAGGAGATTGGGGAGCCACCAGTGCTCGGCCTCACCGCGACCGCCACGCCCACGACAGAGCGCGATATCGCTCAAAGCCTCGGGCGGGAGTTCGAGGTGGTGCGCTCGAGCGTCGTGCGGTCGAACCTTCGCTACGAGGTGCAGCACGTCGAGAACGAGGAGGGACGGCTGCGTAGCGCGCTCGCTCACGCCAGGCGCTTTTCCGGCTCCGGCATCATCTACGCGCGCTCCCGGGAGAAGTGCGAGCAGGTGCCGAGCGTGCTGGAGCGCAACGGTGTTCGAGCGCTGCACTACCACGCGGGGCTCGACTCGCGCGACCGGGCGCGGGTGCAGGAGAGCTTTCTGGCCGACCGTGCTCGGGTTATAGTCGCCACCACCGCGTTCGGCATGGGCATAGACAAGCGGGACATCCGGTGGGTACTGCTTTACAACTTTCCGAACAGCCTCGAGAGCTACGTCCAGATGGTGGGACGCGCCGGACGCGACGGGGAGAAGAGCACGTGTATCCTGCTTGCGAGCGGACCGGATGCCACGAACCTGCGCCGGTTCGCCCGCACGGACATCCCTGCTATCGAGCAGTTGCGCCTGGTGTACCGGGCTCTGCGCAGGGGGGGCGTGGACGGGTGGGTGGAGGCCGAGGCTTCGGAACTCGCGAGCGAGGCGGGTGTGGGGGACGAGTCCACCCCGCGCGTGCTCGTCGCGATGCTCGAGCGGGCCGAGCTGTTGCGCCGCGACTACGACGTGGGCCCCGCGATGCGGATGAAGCTGACGCTGCCTGCTCCCGAAGACACCCCGAAGCGCATCGCGGAGCTGCTCGGCTCGTACGAGACGCAGGCTCTCGCGCACGCCGAGCGGATGATACAGTTCGCGGATGCGCGTGCGTGCCGACATCTGCAGGTGGCGCAGCATTTTGGCGAAAGTGTAGCGGTTCCGTGCGGCATGTGCGACGTGTGCGCCCCGGATGCCCACGCAGGCACCGCGAGTCCGACGGCCGAAGCTCGCCCTCTGCCCACTGACATCGGGCGCGTCGTTGTGGACGCCGTGGAAGGGTTCTCCTGGCCCCTCGGGCTAAAGGGGTTGGTACTTATGCTGAAGGGGTCCCTCGCCGCCCCTCGCTCAGCCCAGCGCGCAGAGGCTTTCGGCGCGCTCGCCGCAGCCAGGGAGGGCACGATTAAGCGGTGGGTCGAGCAGCTGCTCGACCGAGGGAACCTGGAGTTCTTCGAGGAGGACGGATACCGCCTGATCCGCGTTGGGGAGAACACAGACCTCCCCAGACTCGCCAGCCTACCCGCACCTCGCGCTGCGGAGAAGTCCGGTCCCTCGCGCAACGGCTCCGAGACGACGCCGGGTAGCGATGGCACGCTCGCGGGGGGCGACGCGGAGCTGTTCGAACGGCTCCGCGCCTGGCGAACCCGCAAGGCGCAGGAGCTGGGGCTGCCCGCGTATACCATCCTGCATAACCAGGCACTGCAGGAGCTGGCATCGCTGCGCCCCACCGAGCTGGACCAGTTGGGGCATATCAGCGGAATTGGCCCGGCGAAGATAGAGAAGTACGGCGGGGAGGTTCTTGCCCTTGTCATGGGAACGAGCGTTTCACCAGCCGACTGAGCGTAGCGCTTGCCCCTACCCTCCGCATATCCTCCGAAGCTGCCGCAGCTGCCTCTCCAGCGACACCGCGTCGCTGCGCCACTCGAACAGTGGGCCGGTGCCGCCGTACTCGAGGGCGACCACCCGCGGAGCGGAGCGTTCCAGGACCCACTCAAGCAGGTTGTAGTCGTCTTGCTGCATCTCCTGATGCCGGTCCCGCAAGCCCTTCTCGGGGTTCATTCCGGGGCCGGAGACGTGAACCTCGCGCACGAGGTGGAGCGGCAGCGCACCCACGTAGGCGCGCACATCTTCGCCTCTGTGATAAGCCGCTACCCGCGCGTGGGCCAGGTCCAGCAGTAGGCCCACCTCCGTGCGCTCGCATACTTCCCATATCGCTTCCGGGTCCGTAGGCCGGCGCAGCAGGGTGTCCCAGTGAGCGAAGTAGGGCACGTTCTCCACGAGCAGCGGCGCGGAGAGCTTCCGGGCGAACAGCGCAGTGAGTTTGACCATACGCTCTACCACTTCTACATCCGTCGGCGCGGCATCCCAGTCGGTGGTTCGGCTTGCCAGGTGTAGCGCGGCATGCGGTGAGCCGCATGCCTGTGTTGCCTCATTCATCTCATCCCACGTCCATGGCAAGGAGGGTAGAGCATCCGGTGGCATGCCGGCGCGAGGCAGCACGTGCAGCAGCACGGGGCGCAGCGGACGGGCAACGGCGAGCTCCTCCGCGAGCACGCTCCAGCGCGACAGCTTGATCCACTCGACGTTGACGCGCCCATGGTGCAGCAAGCTCACCAATTGGGGCGAGTAGTTGCATCCGAGCTCTAGCTGCGGTGTCTGGCCTTTCCCTGTCATACTCACAGTATGCCTTTCGGCGCGGGCGTGTTGAAAGGCAGGCTCGGGTTGTTCAGCGCAGAGAGGCCCGAGCCAGTGGTACTATGTTCCACCGTCCGGCCCCAACGAATGGACAGATTGCCACGATGTACGGTGTGTCTGGTGAATCCGAATAGGCGCACGAGTAGGGGTGGCGGCGCAAACCTGGCACACCAAATACATACCTCGCCGTAACATAGTCCACACATATTTGCAGTGACCCGGAGAAGAAAAGTATCATAGCGCCACCCGGAAACGAGAGCAGTTACAGGGTGGGGTGCAGTGCCAAGAGCGAGACGCCAGAGAGTAGCACTGACAGACGACTGGCAGCAACTGGAATTGCTGGCTCAATTCGCGGAGCAGCGCATCTACGAAATGATGCGCCCCGTCGTACTCTTCGGCCAGTCCCCGGCCGAGCGCGCCAGAGAGACCGGTATCCCACAGAGCAGCCTGTACCGCCAGGTCGACCGGTTCGAGAAGGAAGGCATGGCGAGCTTATTCGCCCCGCCCAAGGTAGAGAAGCATAAGAGCTTACCCGACAAGATCCGCAAGGCTATCCTTGAACTCAAAGCCGAGCATCCTGACATCCGCCCCAACGAGATCGCCACCATCTGCTACGTGCGTTTCGATCGCCGCCCCAGCCCACACACAGTCAAGCGCATCCTCGCCGAGGAAGTCTTGCCAACTCTGCCACGCCGACGCTACCCACCCTATCACCAGATCCCCGACGCCTATGACCGCAGGCACGCGATAGTGACTCTCCACGCCGAAGGGTGGAACGTCAAGACCATTGCTGAGTACCTCAAGATCGATCGTCACACCGTGTACAAGACGCTGAAGCGCTG
>JADDPP010000477.1 GCA_016781845.1 Rubrobacter sp. | reverse complement strand
CGCCTGCCGGACGCCCCTTGCAGACATCATGCCTCGGCCGACTTCTCAACTCAACCTCAACCACTCCCCAAAGTTTCCCTCATGCCCGGCCGTTACCTTGATACACAGACGTATGGGTATTTTAGGGAACGTGGGGGAATGGGTTATGAGCAATCGGTCTACTGGAACAGCATACAGCGGCAGAGCTCCGCGGGTGTGGCTCGTGCTGGCGCTGATAGGGATGGTACTGTTTACGACAGTCGCCCCATACTCAGGCACGGCAACCGCCGCTGCGGGACCCACCGTTGGGTTCCAGCCTGCCCTTATGTCCGAGGGCGATACCACCCCGCCTGCCGCGCCGTCCGGGGTCGCGGCTACCGCAGGGGACCAGCAGGTCACAGTTACCTGGAACGCTAACACGGAGACGGACCTGGCGGGGTACAACGTGTACCGGGGTACCGAACTGCCGGTGAGTACCACGGAGACGCCCCTCAACGGCGCTACCCTGCTGACTGACACCAACTATCTGGACACGGGGCTGACCAACGACACCACCTATCACTATGTGGTGGAAGCGGTCGATACCAGCGGCAACAAGGCAGTGTCGGACGCCGTGAGCGCGACGCCACAGGCCACGAAGACAGCGATTGACATCAAGGTCAACTTCCAGAGTGAGACAGCGCCGGTTCCGACCGGGTACGTGCGCGACTACGGGCAGGCTTACGCAGCCCGCACCGGCGCTGACCAGGGGACCGGCCTGAGTTATGGTTGGGTGGTGCCTGGGAGCGACACGCCCCTCAACCTGGTTGGCAACGGACGGGACCGCAACCTGGTAAGCGACCAGCGTCTCGATACCATGATGCACATGCAGTACACGGGCACCAGCGGTGTTGCCGCGACTGGCGCATGGGAGATCGAGGTACCGAACGACTCCTACACCGTGAAGGTGAGCGTCGGGGACGCGGGACCGTACTACGACAGTATCCACCAGGTGAGCTTCGAAGGGCAGGTCGCCCTCGCCGCCTTCGCACCGGATTCCAGCCACAGATTTGCTTCTGCCACCCGCACCGTCAATGTGACGGACGGCAAGCTCACCATCGACGCGCAGGGTGGCACGAACACCAAGATTGACTATGTGACGATTGCGACTGCAGCAGACGCGACGAAGCGCCCCTACGTTACCGGGACCACCCCTATTGACGGTGCGACGGGTGTGCCAGTTAACAACGCTGTCGCCGCCACCGTAAAGCTTCCGAATGTCGGGTACGGTATTGACGAGACAACGCTCACGTCGGCAACAGTCAAGCTGATCCGCACCTCGGACGAGACGGAGGTGCCGGCCAACCGAAATACCTCCGGCGGAGGCGACATCGTTGTGCTCCAGCCGACGGTCCTGCTCGACACGAACTCCAGCTATCGTTTCGAGGTGAATGAGGGCCTGAAGGACCTCAGTGGCGCACCGTTCCTCGCGTACAGTATGACGTTCAAGACGGGTACCGAGGGTACCAGCACGGGTTCGTCCACAATCGCCTTCGAGAAGGTCCCGCTGCCAGCGTCTGACGGGAACATGTACACCAGCCTGACGATGGGACCGGATGGCAAGCTGTATGGCAGTACCTTGTACGGCGAGATCGTCCGTTTCCCCATCAACGCCGACGGCACGCTCGGCACCGCTCAGGTGATCAACTCGCTGCAGAACGCTGAGGGCGGCGCGAGGATGCTCATCGGTATCGCCTTCGATCCTGCTTCGACAGCGGACAACCTAATCGTGTGGGTCAGTCACAGTTTCCTGGCCGAGAACAATGGTCCTGACTGGACCGGCAAGATCACACGCCTGAGCGGCCCTAATCTGGAGACCGTGCAGGACTACGTAGTGGGCCTCCCACGCTCGATCCGGGATCACCTGACCAACGGCGTAGCATTCGGCCCAGACGGGGCCCTGTACTTCACCCAGGGTAGCAACAGCGCCATGGGGGCCCCCGACTCGGCCTGGGGCAACAGGCCGGAGCGACTGCTCACAGGGGCGGTCCTGAGACTTGACACGACCAAGATCACCACTCCGCCTCTGGACGTAAAGACCGAGGACAGGGGCGCCGATAACTACGATCCCTTTGCCTCTGGCGCCCCACTAACAATTTACGCGAGCGGTACACGCAATGCCTACGACCTGGCGTGGCACTCTAACGGTCAGCTTTACGTGCCGACGAATGGCTCCGCAGCGGGTGGCAACACATCCGGCACGCCTGGCACTCTGCCCGGCAGCTGCCAGAACCGCATTGACAAGGCTACTAATGGTGATTACACGGGACCGCAGGTGCCGGGGATCACGGATGTCAAATACACGCAGGATGACTTTCTGTTCCGTGTCGTGAAGGGCGGCTACTACGGCCACCCTAACCCGACTCGTTGTGAGTGGGTGATGAATGGCGGCGATCCGACCAGTGATGTCGATCCCTCCGAGGTCTTGCAGTACCCCGACGGCACCCAGCCCGACCGCAACTGGCGTGGCTTCGCGTTCAATTTCCGCAACAACAAGTCGCCCAACGGCATAATCGAGTACAAGAACGGTGCGGCGTTCGACGGAGCCCTCAAGGGCAAGCTGCTGGTCGTGCGCTACAGCGCGGGCGATGACATCATCGTGCTGACCCCTGGCGGCACAGACCTGAACATCACCACGTCCGAGACCGGTATAGACGGCATGACCGGCTTCGTAGATCCGCTGGACCTCACAGAGAACACCTCCAACGGCAACATCTACGTCTCCGAGTTCGGGGCACAGAGAATCACGCTGCTGCGCCCGAAAGCCTCCTCAACCTCTGGTTTTACCCAGATCGACTGGAGCAGCGTTGCTAAATACCCAACGGATCTCGGTGAGGCCCAGGGCGTTGCTGTGGATGGGAAGCTGTACGTCTTTGGCGGCTACCCGCCCCCCTGCTGCACGCCGACGGTCAAGTCGAACGTGTACGACCCCGCTACCAACACATGGTCGCCGATAGCCGACCTACCCATCGGGCTTACGCATGCCGGGAACGCCACGGAGGGCAAGAACATCTACTTCGCTGGCGGTTTCGAAGCGCTGTCGGGTGGCGGTCGCAAGATCGGGAGTACCAAGGTCTACAAGTACAACGTCGACACGAAGGCGTACACGTCCATGCCGGACCTGCCCGCGAAACGCGCAGGCGGCGGGTTGGTAGTTCTTGGACGCTACCTGCACTACTTCAGTGGAATGACTGAGGACGCGGCAGCGGATGTCGGTGACCACTGGGCTCTGTCGCTCGACGGCGGCACGGAGTGGGTGACGAAAGCGCCCCTGCCCAACCCTCGCAACCACCTGGGCGCCACCGTGCTCAATGGGAAGATCTACTCGGTGGGCGGACAGCATGGGGAGCACTCCAGTCTGGTGACTCAGAGCGACGTGCATGTATATGACCCGGCCACGAATGCGTGGACGCAGGTAGCGAGCCTGCCGAAGGCGCGCGGCCACATCGCAGCATCCACCTTCGTAATGGACGGCCGTATCATCGTTGCAGGTGGGGAGACGTCGCACACAGCAGGCATCGCAGATGTGACGGCGTACGACCCGGCCTCCAACACCTGGACAGAGCTCACCCCACTGCCTGCGGCACGCATCTCAGGTGTGGCGGGCGACATCAATGGCACGATCTACTTCGCGACAGGTTCGTACACTGCGAGCGTGTACAAGGGCGTTCCGGTTATCGCCGGCACCGACATCACGGCTCCGACTGTGACGGCAATGTCTCCTGCGTCCGGGGCCACAGAGGTCGCGGCGGGAGCGAACGTCACGGCGACGTTCTCTGAGGACATGGACGTTGCCACTGTCACGACGAGCACGTTTATGCTCGTCAAGAAGGATACTACGTCGCCTATTGAGGCGACGGTGAGCTACGACTCGACGAACAAGAAGGCCATCCTGAATCCGAGCGCCGACCTCGAGAAGGGAACGACGTACACGGCAACTGTCACGACGGGTGTCAAAGACCCGGCGGGCAATGCGCTTGAAGCTAACAAGAGCTGGTCGTTCACTACCTCAGCTCTACCCGGTTCATGGACGACGAAGTCCTCAGTGCCTGCATCGGTGCTGGACGCAGGAGGCACCGCGCTTGACGGCAAGCTCTACCTCGTCGCTGGCAAGACGAGCAGTGGTTACCGGAAGACGATGTACATCTATGACTCGGTGGCGAACAGCTGGACGAGTGGTACGAACCTGCCCGCTGACTACCCGGGCGTCGAGAACCCGGCGGCCGTGGCACTCGACGGTAAGCTGTACCTCTTTGGGGGCTCGACCGACGCCTTCTCAGGCGCGGTCAGCAGCGCCGCCGTCTACGACCCGGCGACCTCAAAGTGGACGATGCTCGCCCCGATGCCTGCCGGACGCGGCGGCGCTACTGCGCAGGCGCTTGGCGGCAAGATCTACGTGGCAGGTGGAATGGATGGCAATGGTGCATCGCTCTCCAGCGTCGCGGTCTATGACTCCACGACAAACACCTGGGGCTCGGTATCTCCAATGGGCACCAGGCGTGACAACCCTGGGTCAGCCGTGCTCGACGGCAAGCTGTACGTTTTCGGTGGGCGCACGCGCAACGCGGACGGCTCAACTGTCAACAACACGCTTGATACGATGGAAGCATACGACCCTGACACGGATACGTGGGTGAACAGGGGTTCGATGCCCACCGGGCGCCGAGCGATGGTCGTAGGCAAGCTCAATGGGCGCGCCCAGGTAATTGGCGGCGAGAGGACGAGCAGCGGTGGCACCTTCTCCGCTAATGAAGAGTACAACCCTAAGACTAACGGCTGGCGAAAGCTCGCACCGATGCTAACCGGTCGCCATGGCGCGGTAGCTGGGACGATCGATGGGGTTGTGTATGTCGCCGGAGGCGGCCCGAACGGTGGCTCATCGTATACCAACGTCAACGAGGCGTTTATGATAGAGGCTCCCGATCCTAGCGACACGACGGCGCCCACTGTAACCAACGTGGCACCAGCGGACGGGGAGACAGAGGTAGCCGTCACCGCAGACACAGTCGCTACCTTCTCTGAGGGTATGGATGAGACTACGATCAACACAGGTACCGTCACCCTCACCATGCAAGGCGCTGCCGTACCCGTTGAAGCGACTGTCAGCTACGATCCGGCGAACAATGCAGTGCGGCTCAACCCAACCCACGATCTGGAGTTCGACACCAGCTACACGGTCAGCATCAAAGGTGGAGCCAATGGCGTGACGGATCTTGCAGGAAATGCGCTTGCAGCCGACGAAACTTGGTCCTTCACCTCCAGTACGGCCCCTCCCGACACCGGAGGACTAAAGGGTGAGTACTATGATAACGCGGACTTCACCAGTCCGAAGATGACCCGCACCGACCCTACGGTCAACTTCAACTGGGACAGTGGCTCGCCCGACCCGTCCATCGGCCCTGAGAGCTTCTCCGTACGCTGGACCGGGCAGGTGAAGGCGGACCACAGTGAGACGTACACCTTCTACACAACCAGCAATGACGGGGTACGCCTGTGGGTGGACGGCCAGCAGGTGATAAACAACTGGACGGCCCACTGGGCGACGGAGAACTCAGGGACGATCAGCTTGAAGGCGGGACAGTCGTACACGCTGAAGCTGGAGTACTACGAGGGGAGCGGTAGCTCGGTGATAAGCCTCTCGTACTCCTCGCCGAGTATACCCAAGCAGATCATACCCAGCGACCACCTCTCACCGAAGTTCGTGGATTCCGTAGCGCCTTCGGTCACAGCTGTGTCGCCTTCGGATGGGGCAACAGGTGTGGGGATTGGCACGAATGTGACAGCAACCTTCTCGGAGGCTATGGACGATACGACTATCAACACCGGGACATTCACGCTCACGAAGCAGGGCACGACTACACCTGTCGCTGCGACAGTGACGTATGACTCGGCCGACAAGAAGGCCACGCTCAACCCGAGCGCGGACCTCGAGGTAGATACCACGTACACCGCCAACGTGACGATAGACGCGAAGGACCTCGCGGGCAACCCGCTGGCCAGCCCGATGAACTGGTCGTTCACGACCAGCGCGACAGGCACGCCAAGCGAGCCGACGGCTGGTGGTCTAAAGGGAGAGTACTATGACAACAAGGACCTCACGAGTCTGAAGCTGACCCGCACCGACCCTACAGTCAACTTCAACTGGGGCAGCGGCTCGCCTGATCCGTCCATCGGCTCCGAGAGCTTCTCGGTACGCTGGACCGGGCAGGTGAAGGCGGACCACAACGAGACGTACACCTTCTACACAACCAGCAACGACGGGGTACGCCTGTGGGTGAACGGACAGTTAATCATCAATAACTGGACGGATCACACGGCTACGGAGAACAAGGGGACGATCACGCTTGAGGCTGGGAAGTGGTACACGCTGAAACTGGAGTACTACGAGTCGAGTGGTAGCTCGGTGATAAGCCTGAGCTACTCTTCGCCGAGCATCTCCAAGCAGATCATCCCCAGCGACCACCTCTCGCCTACCAGCCCATAGTCTGGTTGCTACAGCGGAGACTTCCGGGGGCATAGCACGCTATGCCCCTATTTTTGTGTCGAGCGGGGGCGGTGACAAGGCGCGTGCTATACTTGCCGATAATGAACCAGAAGTGTACGCAGGGGTGGGGCTAGGACCCGCCCCTGTCGGCATGAACGAGCATCCGAGGGGGAGACGGGTTTGGCCAGGACATCGGCGCAGCGACTCAAGGGCTTCCGCGACTTTCTGCCCGAGGCTATGGCGCTGCGCAGGCACGTGATGGGCACGTTCGAGCAGGTCTTCCAGCGCTACGGCTTTCTGCCGTGGGAGACGCCGAGCCTCGAACTCGCCGAAACGTTCGACGGCAAGACCGGGCAGGAAGCGCAGACGCTTATGTACCGGTTTACGGACCGGGGCGACCGGGAGGTTGGCCTGCGCTATGACCTGACCGTTCCACTGGCCCGCGTCATCGGCATGCACCCTGACCTGCCCATGCCGTTCAAGCGCTACCACATAGCGCCGGTGTGGAGATACGAGCGGCCACAGCGTGGCCGCTTCCGGGAGTTCTGGCAGTGTGACGTTGATACGGTTGGCAGCTCGGAGCCCTCGGCCGATGCGGAGATACTCGCCGTGGTCAGCGAGTGTCTCGATGCTGTTGGCTTCTCCGAGTATCGCATCGTACTCAATAACCGGAAGACTCTCTCCGCGCTTGCGCGCTTCTCCGGCGCCTCGCCGGAGCAGGCGGTGGATGTCTATCGCTCCATAGATAAGCTCGGCAAGATAGGCGTCGAGGGAGTGCGCGAGGAGATGCTGGGGCGTGGTCTGCCGCCGGAAGCGGCCAACCGTGTGCTGGAGCTCATCTCCATCCAGGGGGAGAGCTCGGAGATTCTTGACGCGCTGGAGAAGTATCTGACAGACGACCCGGAGGGTGTGACCGGGGTGCGCGAGATGCGCTCCGTGCTCGATCTGTTGCCTTGCTTCGCTGTGGATTCCTCCCGCCGCGTCGTTGTGGACCCCTCGCTCGCCCGCGGGCTGGACTACTATACCGGCATCGTGTTCGAGACGGAGGTGGACGAGCCGAAGGTGGGGTCCGTCACCGGCGGCGGACGCTACGACGAGTTGGTTGGCAGCTTCGCAGGGCGTAGTCTGCCGACGGTCGGGACCGCGCTGGGCCTCGAGCGTATTCTGGAAGTCATCGCGGAGCTGCACCTGATAGACGCCCCCAATGCCGGCGCGGACGTGCTCGTGACGGTGTTCGACGAGAACTCCGTGGCGTTCTCGCTGCAACTAGCGGGAGACCTGCGGCGGGCGGGGGTGCGTACAGAGGTGTACCTCGGCCCTCCCGGCAATCTTCGCAGGCAGCTCGGGCACGCGGACAAGCTCCACATCCCGCTGACACTGCTGGCCGGGCCGGACGAGCGCGCGCGCGACGAGGTTACGTTGCGGGACATGGCCTCGGGCGAGCAGCGCTCCATCCCTAGGCAGGAGGTGGCGCGGCAGGTCCTCGCGGCGCTGCACAGCAGTGAGGGCATGCCTGTATAGTGAGGTGCATCCTTCTCCTCGCGCTCATTGTCGTTCTGCTCGCCGGGTGCTCCCTGCCCATCGGACGGGACAGGGCTACCTCCGGTCGCACAGCCGCTACCCCCGCTGTAGATAGTCAGGCGGGGCCAAGTAACGGACCACTTTCGGAGGGGACGGCGGGCGTGCGCCCCTTTCCCAGGGCCACATCCTCCCCTGCTCCCGTGGTTGGCGGGCATGTCACGGAGCTTATCCCGCTGTATCCACACACCCTCAATCCTCTGTTCAACGAGAACGAGGCGCAGGAGAGAGTAACGTCGCTCCTCTTCGAGGGGCTGATGCGAATAGACCCTGAGACGAGGACACCGGTGCCCTCGCTCGCTGAGGACGTGCAGGTCTCGGCGGACGGCCTGCGCTACACGTTCGTGCTGAGCCCCCGAATAACCTGGCACGATGGCACACCGATGACGGCGCGCGACGTGGCATGGACGTACGGCTTGCTACGCGACTCGCAGGTAGAAGCGCCGCTGCGGCAGTACGCCGAGCGCATCAAGAACGTCGTCGCGGATGAACCGTCCACGGTCACCTTCACGCTCGCGGAGCCGTACTCGCCATTCCTGGCGCGGCTCGCGACGGCGCCCATCATACCGCGCAAGCCGTTCGCGGGACACTCCGGACAACGCCTCCGGGCGCGGTTGCTCAACTGGAAGCAGCCGGTGGGCACCGGTCCTTTCCGGTTCGTTGCCACGAGGCCGGGACAGAGCATCGAGCTCGCGGCGTACGCGCGCTACCACGGCGGGGAGCCGATGCTTGACCGCTACAACTTCCGCGTCTTGCGCGACCCGGCGGCCGTGCAGCAGGCGCTCAGCGGTGGGGAGGCGGACCTCGCCTGGCTAACGCCCGCGCTCGTGCCGGAGCTAGGCGAACAGGACTTCCTCTCGCAAACGGTGATAGATACCCCCACCTCCACTCTCCTGTTCTTCAACCTCGATCCGGAGCGCGGGGGAGCACTGCTGGATCGGCGTGTGCGCCGGGCGCTGGCCCACGCGCTCGACCTCGAGAGCATCGCTACCGGGATGAATCAAGCTGTGCGACCCGCGACAGGCTATCAGCCGCCGACAAGCCCCGCTTACCGGCAGACACATACTCCCTTGTACGCCTATGACCCGGCGAGGGCGAAGGTTCTGCTCTCGAATGCAGGTTGGAAGGACGCCGATGGGGACGGCGTGCGGCAGAAGGGCGGGCAGACGCTGACTCTCACGCTCGCCGTGAACAGCGTACCGAAGGAGTTCCCGATGACGCTTGGTCTGAGCTACGACCCCGCCGTCGCGAGCATCATCGCCGGGTGGAAAGCGGTGGGTGTTCGGGTAAAGGTGGTCCGCGAGGGATGGGAAGCCTTCGCATCGAGGGTCTTCGGCGCTCACGACTTCGAGGTCGCGCTCCTGAGCATGACCGCGGACGCCGACCCGGACACGAGCTACACCTGGGCGACAGAAGCGTACACCCAGGGCTTCAACGCGGGTCGCTACGCGAGCGAGAGGACGGATGCTCTGCTGCGGAGAGGAGTCGCGCTCCATAGCATCGAGGAGAGAGCGCAGGTGTACGGCGAGGTAGGGCGGCAGCTTGGGGCAGACGTGCCCGCAGTGCCGCTGGGAGCGACGCGATTGGTAGTGGTGTCTAGCGACCGACTCGCCGGCCCTCGCTCGGACTACTGGTCCGCGCTGCAGCACACGGACGCTCACAGGTGGTTCGTGCGGGACGGTCGGTAAGCCCCTCCTCCCTGATTCCAAACCCTCGCGCACGGACATCTGCCAGATGTACGCTCGGGTCCAACCACCGTGAATATCACTGCCAAATGGTGTCCCTGTTCAAGTTTCGGCAGACTCGTGTCCAGATGTGTGACGCGACCGCACAGTGGGACGTTTCATGTATAGGGCGCGCCCATATAGCAAGCCGGGGTTAGTGAGATCTTCAGTTTTTCTACACTTACCGTAACTATTCAGCCGGAGTGCAGTATAGCGTTGTGGTGGGGTTGCGGGTGTT
>JADDPP010000110.1 GCA_016781845.1 Rubrobacter sp. | reverse complement strand
GATCCTCTGCTCTGGCGCCAGATTAAGAAAGGTCTGTTTGTTGTGAACCTTCATGAACTACGCAAGGACCCCGAGACGAAGCAAGGTTATCACGGGGACGTTGCGCTTTATATCGACTGGGAGAACATCAAGTACAGTCTCTGGAACCGCGACGGCCGGGCCCCGAACGCGCTCGCGCTCAAGGAGGCGGCCTCTGCATACGGCAGGGTCGTCGTCGCCAAGGCGTATGCGAACTGGCAGGAGGCCCAGCATCAGGCGGACCCGAACGACCTGTACAGCGCCGGCATCGAGCCGATCTACGTGCCGACCCGCACCTACGCCTCCAACGATTCCATGCAGGCCGCGATACGGCGCAAGAACAGTGTGGATGTCAAGCTCACCGTTGACGCCGTGGACTACTGCCTGATGAACCCGAATATCCGCAACTTCGTGCTCGTTACCGGCGACGGCGACTTCATCCATCTTGTCAACTCCCTGCGCTCCCGAGGCAAGCAGGTCATCGTTATCGGCTGCTCCTGGAGCACGAGCTGGCAGCTTACAAGCACCGCGGACTACTTCATCCCGTACGACGTGGATGTGGACCCGCTGCACGCTCCCGACACCGGCGAGCCCGGACAGCCCGATGCGGAGCTGGAGAGGGCGTTCGAGATGCTGGTCCACGTCATGCACGACATCCGCCGCGAGGGCGAGCCGAACGTGTTCGCCCAGATAAAGCTGATGCTGCTCTCCCGCCTCGGCCACTTCGACGAGCGCCAGCACGGCTTCGCCCGGTTCAAGGACTTCATGCGCGAGGCGGAGCGGCGCGGCCTCGTCAAGACGTACACGGTAGGGCTCATAGACCGCGCCTACCTGCCCGATGAGCAGATAGAGCTCGGCATCGCGACGCAGGAGCACGAGTTGGAGCTGTCCGACTCAGAGGCACGCCAGTCGGTATCTGCCATGGGAGACGTGGCGCAGACGACTGTCTCATCCCTGGGAGATGACGAGCGCGGGCTGCTGAACCGCCTCGTCCGCTTCCTCGATGAACTGGAGCACAACAGCCCCTACATGAGCTTCAACTTCATGGCGGAGCGCGCGTACGAGAGCAGCGGCCTGCCGCTGAGCATCTCCGAGATAGCCGCGCTGCTGAACACCGCGATAGAGGACAGCGTGTTCAAGCGCGACACGAAGACTGTCTGGAACCGCGCAACGAACGAGTACCGCGACATCAACATCTTCAAGCTCAACCGCTCGCACGAGGTCGTCTCCGACGCTCTCTCGACGGAGACCGTAGGGCTCGAGCCCGCGAGCAGCTAGCCGCGGGTATTCAGCAGAAAACGCACTGGGACAGGCGAGAGGGTAAGGACGGCGTCGGGAGCTGACCGCTACTTGTGTCCGTTCGACCTGCCGCCCTCGGCGGCGACGAGGTTTATGCTCTCGCCCTCGCGCGGGTCTCCCAGAGCGTCATGCACTTTCCGAAGCAGCACATCGAGGTCGAACGGTTTCGGCAGCACCCGCACGTCGAACCGCCGGAGCCAGTCCTCGTGCTGATGCAGCTGCTGGTTGGCGGCGGAGCATACTATCACGGGTATGCGCCGCGTCACAGGGTCGGGGGTCAACAGGTCCAGCGTGCGCCAGCCCTCCTCCGCGCCGTTCCCGAACACAAGGTCGAGTATCACCAGATCTGGCTGGGCTTGTCTGACAAAGCTGTATCCTTCACTGCCCACGAAGCAGGTTGACACCTCGTAGCCTTCCTCGGTGCGCAGCAGCTCTTCCAGCAAGCGCAGGAAGACCGTGTCGTCATTGACGACGGCGACGTGCGGCTTCGTATTGCTCACGCGATGCCTCCTTGTGGTACAGCCAGGTCCCGGCGCGGGTGCGCTCTTGAGTCGGTATAGTATACGACCCTTCCACTGTATGTCCAGCCGCGGCCCGTGCCCGCCCGATAAAGACTCTCCCCTTAACGTGGCACGTCATGTGCATTATGTTGAAGTGCCTGGGGCGGCTGCTCCCCCCGGCGGCGGATCAGGCAGACAACCAGGAGGAATCAGCATGTCGAACGAGAATCAAGAGGGCCTGTTGGAAGATCCTAACGCTTCCGCGGGATCCAGCAGCTCCACCCGTGGCTCGACCTCGCAGGGGGCTACGTTCGGAACGAGTGGTACATCGGGCTCGACTGAATATGTTGAGGGCGCGGCCACCGGCACTGGTCAGAGCACGACCCAGTCGGGCGCCAACTTCACGGTCACGACCCGCGACGACGATGTGACTACCTCTTCCCAGACCACGGACCGCAGCGCCGTGGTAGAGGGCGACCAGGGCACCAGGTCGGACACGCAGTACGTGACTTCCAGCACCACCCAGTCCACCCCTGCCTCAACTACGCAGTCGTCGCAGGCAGCGGATGACGATGGGGTGAGGGTCCAGCTCCACGAGGAGGAGCTGCAGGCCGAGAAGGTGCAGCGCCAGGCGGGTGAGGTCCGCGTCACCAAGGACGTGGTCGAGGAGCAGCAGACGCTCGAGGTTCCGGTGACTCGCGAGCAGGTACATATCGAGAGCCACGCGGTCACGGACCAGACGGCGGCAGACCCCTCGCAGGCGTTCCAGGAGGGCACGATAAGCGTGCCAGTGACCGAGGAAGAGGTGCAGGTCCAGAAGCAGGTCCGCGTGGCCGAGGAGCTCGAGATCGAGAAGACCGCTGTCCAGGAGACGGAGCGCGTCGCGGACACCGTGCGCAGGGAGCAGCTCGACGTGCAGGAAGTAGGCGACGTGGATGTCGAGCGGCGCAGCTAGCGCCCGTTGGACGGGATGTTCCTCTCCAGGCAGCGCGAGGTATCATGCCTCTCCGTACCGGGAACGCACGTATTATCAGCTCCCGGTACGGACGGCGAAGCGAGTGTGGCACGATGTTTGCGTTATGTGGGGTAGGACCACAGTCCACACGAATTGGCAAGATTGGTAACAACGGATATACATAGGAGGAAAGCATCAACATGTCGATGATGGACATCAGCCAGGTACAGAATGGCTGGGACGTATACGGCAGTGACGGCGAGAAGATTGGTGACGTAAACGACGTGGGCCCCAACTACCTGCTCGTGACGAAGGGGTTCCTGTTCACGAAGGACATCTACATCCCGCCCTCCGCTATCACTGGCATCGAGCAGGACCGCGTGTACATCAACGTGGCGAAGGACCAGGTTGACTCGATGGGCTGGGACCAGGCACCGGTGAGCGACACCGGGTACGGCACCGCGGCCTATGGGAACACCGATAGCACGACGTACACGGACGAGGACTCCACCACCGTTACGACGGAGACCACAACGGCTGACACCGGCTACGTCGCGGCGCAGCCCGCACCGCAGCCCGTACAGTCAACGAACGTGACGGATGATGACTCGCTCCGCGTGCAGCGGTACGAGGAGGAGCTGCAGGCCCAGAAGGTGCAGCGCGAGGCGGGCGAGGTCCGCGTCACCAAGGACGTGGTTGAGGAGCAGCAGACGCTCGAGGTGCCTGTCACTCGTGAAGAGGTACATGTCGAGAGCCACATCGTGAACCGCCCGGCGACGGATACCTCGCAGGCGTTCCAGGAGGGCACAATAAGCGTGCCGGTGCGCGAGGAAGACGTGCAGGTCCGCAAGGAAGTGCGCGTAGCGGAGGAGCTCGAGATCGAGAAGACCGCCGTCCAGGAGACGGAGCGCGTCGCGGACACGGTCCGCCGTGAGGTGGTAAATGTCGAGCAGGTAGGCGATGTCGAGGTCGAGGGCGGCACGAGGGGTACGACCGGTACGTCCGGCACCTCGGGCACGACTCGCAGCTAGTCACCACGCAGTTGGCGGTTGGGGGGCAATTGTGCCCCCCACTCACGGGGTTGGTAGGTACCCCGTTACATACAAGGAGAGGCAAATACAATGTCAATGAACAGGGATACAGGGGCGGGCGTGCCCCGGCAGGGTGGCCCTGTGGCTGGCCGCAACGTTGATGACGTGGTGCAGCAGACCACACAGATAATTACTCCCCGCGACAGAGTCCGCTGGGGTCCGATATGGGCGGGGCTGATATCGGCGCTCAGCCTCTGGCTCCTGGGCAACATCCTTGCGCTGGCTATAGGCGCCGCAACGGTGGAGCCTGGTGTGGCGGACGCGGAGACTGCTGGTAGGATTACTGGCTGGGTACCACCCATACTCGGAATACTCGCTTTCCTCTTTGGCGGTTGGGTAGCTGCCCGCACGGCGGCGGTCCGTGGCACCGGTAATGGTGCTTTCAACGGTTTCCTTGTCTGGGCTCTGGGCACCCTGCTCGGGCTGGCGCTCGCGGCCTTCGGGCTGGGGCAACTGCTCGGCGCCGCGGGTGACTTCGCCGGTCAGATTGGCCGGATCGGCCGGGATGCCGTTGGGAACGTTGACCCCGCGCAGCTCAACGCAAACCGCCAGCGGATAGCGGAGAACATCGAGAACAGCGCGCTCGCGACGTTCGGCGCACTTGGTCTGCCCGCGCTTGCCGCCACTATCGGTGGCGCGCTTGGCGCCCGCAAGGAACACGACCGCGACTACGACGACCACTAGAAGTTCAGAGACCGTTACCGACCAATTCGTGCCCGAAGCGCCCCGGATATCCGGGGCGCTTCTCTTGTGTCTGCAACTTATAACAGCGAGACAGTGCTTACCTGGAAAAAGTATCGCATTCGAACTTGATTTGCGCCCCGCGCCAGTGTTTGCTATACTCTTGCGGTGCCACCAAGCACGATCCCCGATAGCTCAATGGTAGAGCGCCCGGCTGTTAACCGGTAGGTTCTAGGTTCGAGTCCTAGTCGGGGAGCCAGGCAGAACTTTTCTCCGACGCGCTTTGAGGCCACCTCGCCAGATCTGCTCCGCGAGGTGGCCTTTTTGCTTCTTCTCCCACCCTGTTTTGAAGAGATTCCCTCCTTGGAGGAGTTGTGCGCGCCGACAGGCCGCCCACACCGCCCACCACACGGTATCGCAGGTGGGGCCAAGCGCAGCGATGCTTTACTCCTTTGACCTTGCCTCCTACCTCCATCAGAGTTCCACCCCCAGTTGAGCGGCATCCCTGGGGCGCAGCCCGGGATGCCCAGCTTGCCGTCTCCGGCGCCAGTCGCGCGGCGCGCCCAGGTCGCACCGCCTCTTCGACTCGTCCCCTCAAACTTACCGTAGAGCCGCGCCGAAAATACCGTAGTCCTACGGATGTTCGTCTGCTCCGAGTCGCCTAGAGTGGGATCACACCAAATACCACAAGGGAGTTGGGAAAGGAGGGTGGTCGGCATTGCGGGCACGGTGCGCGGACGATGGCGCGGAGACGCCCGCATGGTCACTCCATTTCTCGAACAGTGTGTGCGTCGTGGTCCCCGCGACGCTGCTTATAGGACCTGCCAGGTGGGGCACCATCCAGGTCCGCGGGGAGGTGAGAGGCTACGGCGGCAGGGTCACGGCGGAGAGCTGGACAGCAGGCCCCGCAGTTGAGTACGGGAACTACAGTGGATGGAGGATATCTATGGCTCATACGGCGAAGACAGCAGCACAGATGGTCACGGAGGCGAAGGAGCGCGTACAGAATCTTACGCCCGAACAGGTCTCCGCTGAGCTCCAGCAGAGCAGCGCTCTGCTGATCGACCTGCGCGAGAGCAACGAGCGCGAGGCGAACGGCGTGATCCCCGGCGCCGTGCACGCGCCACGGGGAATGCTCGAGTTCTGGGCCGATCCGACGAGCCTGTATCACCGAGAGGAGTTCGACCCGGGCCGGCGCTTCATCCTGCACTGCGCGAGTGGCGGCCGCTCCGCCCTGGCCGCCGACACGCTACAACAGATGGGCTACACCAATGTCGCTCACCTCAACGGCGGTATGAAGGCTTGGAAGGAAGCAGGCTTTCCGGTCGAGGAGGTGCCTCGCGACTCCTAGGATACGGAGACTGGATCAGCACTCGGCGAGCAGCCAGGAGTCGTAGCCGCACCACAGGGCGGCCCCACCCTTCGACCCCGAACTCGAACTCAGGAGGAACGTACCATGCGACGAACAGTTGTGGCACTCGCCCTCGTAGTCTCGACCTTCTCAGTCCCGGCGGCAATGGCGGCCCCGGCCGAGGATGCACCGATCGGCGAACCGGGCTCGCACACGCACTACGTGATCACAGGCAACGGAAGTTGCGTGAGCATCGACGCGGTCGCCTTCGAGCGCGAGGCGCGGGGCCTGCACCAGGGAGCAACTGCCTCCGGACCGGACCGCGGTCCGTCACACGGTCGCTGTCCGTAGGGCAGGTGGTGTCTCGAGACACCACGGACGCTCGGTCTGGTGGGCTCGGGGTGCTATCGCCCCGAGCCGCGGTCTGCTGATCAACGGTCGGCTCACATTCGCAGCATCAGGAGGAGATCTCTCAGGACCCGTCTCACCAGTTTGGCTATACACTCTTGAGTTTCTGAACGCCGAGGTGTAGGATTGGCTCATCCTCAACCATCGAGTCCTGCCGGAATCGTCTGGGGTCTGTCAGGGGGGCGAACCATCGTGCACGATCAGCCGCTGATTGGCCGCATGCGCGAGCGGTCGGAGATTGCTCGCGCCGCGGCCCGAGCGCGGGACCGGCACGGCGCTCTGCTGCTACTCGCTGGTGAGGCTGGAGTTGGCAAGACGCACCTGGCGGAGGACGCGCTGGCACACAGCGGGCTGCTGGTCCTGCACGGTGCGGTGAGCCAGGACGCGACTCCGCCATACGGGCCTCTGGTCGCGGCGCTCCGTGCCTACCGCCGGACCGTGCCCGATGGGCTGGCCGATTGCGGGCCGTTGTCCGCGCATCTGGCTCTATTACTTCCGGAACTCGGACCGGCCGCTGAGCAGAGCGATCGCTCGACCGTATTCGAGGCAATCTGCGCCGCATTCGCCGCGATCGCCCGGCAGCAGCCGACGGCGGTGATCCTCGACGACCTCCAATGGGCCGACAGTACGACGCTGGAGCTCCTGCCGGCGCTCGCTGTCTGGATCGAGCACGAGCCGATGCTCATCGTCGGCGCCTACCGGAACGACGAGATCCCGCGCGGGCATCCGCTCCGGCGGACCCGAACCGGCCTCCGGCGCGCCGGTCGTCTCCGCGAGATCGCCGTCGAGCCGCTCGATCGGGAGGAAACGGCAGCGCTCGCGGCGCGCGTCCTCGGCCGGATGCCGAGTCCAGCGCTGATCGCTGCGCTCCACGACCGGACCCAGGGAGTGCCGTTCTTCGTCGAAGAGCTCTCGGCTGCGCTCATCGCGAGCGGTCGGCTGAAGGACGGTGAGGCCGGGGCCGACCTCGCGATCGGCGAGCATGTGCCCATTCCTGAGACTGTGCGCGATGCCGTTCTCCTGCAAGCCCACAGCCTGGACGAGCCGGCGCGAAAAGTGCTCGAAATCGCCGCCGTGGCCGGGATCGAATTCGATATTCAGCTCGTCGCGGAGCTCGCGGGTGGGGATGCGGTCTTCGAGCAGCCGATCGAGCGCGGGCTGCTCGTCGAGGTCATGCCCGGTCGCGCCGTTTTTCGCCATGCGCTGACCTGGGAGGCACTCTACGGCGATATCCCCTGGCCCCGTCGGCGGGCGCTCCATCGTGCACTGGCTGCATGCCTCGATGGTCGCGGCTTCCCGCCCGGCGTCGTGGCCGAGCACTGGCTGGCGGCTCGCGAGGTCGATCGTGCTCGCAGCTGCCTTCTGGCTGCAGCCCAGGCATCGTGCTCGGTGCATGCCTATCGGGATGCTGCCCAGGCCACTCGCCGAGCACTGGAGCTCTGGCCGGAGGGAGAGGAGGAAGCTGTCCGGATCGACGTGCTCGACCGGCTCGGTCAGTGTGCCGAGCTGTGCGGCGAGTTTTCGGAGGCTATCCGCGCCTGGCAGGAGGTCGCCGACGCTCGCCGGCAGGCGGGCCAGCAGCGTGAGTTGGCCGAAGTCGAGCGCCGGCTGGCAGCGGTCTACGAGCTGCAGAGCCTCTGGGAGCAAGCGCTGGAGGCCCGGCGAAATGCCGCCGAAGCGTTTGCGGCCAGCGGTCTCCCCGGCGAAGCGGCGGAGGAGCGGCTGGCCGCGGCGGAGCACCTCCAGCATGCCGGCAGCTTCAGCGTGGCTCTGGAGCTCGTCGCGGACGCCGCGGCAGATGCCTCCGAGGCCCGGCGTATCGATCTGCAGGTGCGGACACTCGGGCTCGAAGGCTCGATCCGCACGAATCTCGGCCAGATCGACACCGGCATCGAGACGATCCGGGTGGCCCTGGCCCACGCACTCGACCATAACCTCAGCGGACCAGCGGCCGAGATCTACTATCGACTGGCGGTCGCGCTCGATCAGGCCAGTGATTATGTGGCGGCGCGTGACGCCTATTCGACGGCGATCGGCTTTTGCCAGGCGCGTGGCATTTCAGAGGTCGAGCACATCTGCGCAGCGTGCCTGACCGTGGTGCTCCGCCAGACTGGAGAATGGACCCGGGCCGGCGAGCATTGCCGGGAGATCCTCGCCTCGGTAGACGCACCGCCGCCAGCCCGCGCTGTCGCCGCTGGCATACTCGGCTCACTTCAGGCTCACCAGGGTGAGCGGGCACGGACACACAGGCTGCTCCTTGAATCGAACGTGCAGGCGCGGCGATTCCAGTTAGCCCCGCTGGAACTGGATACGCTCTGGAGCCTGGCCGTCGCCGACGAGCTCACAGGCGCCGAGGATTCGGCAGCCGATCGCTACCGCCTGGTTCGCCAGCGCTGGGAGCAGACCGAGGACCGCCACTATGCGATCGCGCCACTCCGCTGGGCGGCGACGTTCATCGCGACCCGCCGCGCCGAAGCGGACACGTGCGCGTGCGCCCAGGCGCTGGCGAAGATCGCCGCCGGCCTGGGCAATGTTGAAGCTCTCGCCGCCCTGGCGCACGCGCTGGGCGAGTGTGCCCTGCTCGACGGCGACGCCCACAAAGCTGCACTCCAGTTTGGTCAGGCGCTGGAATTCTTACGCCGACTGGAGGCTCCGTTCCAGCGTGTCCATACCCAGGTTCGGGCCGGCGTCGCCTTCGCAGCCGCCGGCCAGCGCCAGGCGGGCATCGAATCGCTGACCGGTGCCTACCGGACTGCCCGGAAGCTTGGCGCTCGCCCGCTGGCGGCCCAGGCCGCTCAGGAGCTGGCGGCGCTCGGCGAGCAGGTGGAGCGCCGTCTCGGCCGGCGGGCCGCCGGCCAGCTCCAGCGCGCCGGTCTGTCACGGCGCGAGATGGAGGTTCTGCGCCTGATCAGCCTCGGCCGGACGAACCGGGAGATCGGGCAGGAGCTCTTCCTGAGCCCGCGCACGGTCGAGATGTACGTGAGCAATATCCTTACGAAGCTTGGCTGCTCCTCACGAGCACAGGCGACGCACCGGGCCCACGAGCTACGGCTCCTGCCCCAGGGATGATGCGGGCGCGGCGAGCGCTTCGACGACCTCCGGCGTGAGATCGAGCAGCCCCAGGACCGGGGTGATGTTGCCGTGGGATACCCCCAGCTCGCGCGCCACATCGGCGCTCGACGAGCCCTCGTCCGCGAGCTTCCGCTGTGATTCCAGGGCGATGCCGACTGAATTGCGACATTCCCTCTCGGGCCTGCGCCGGCTTCACAGTTCAGCAGGGAAGGGCAGGAGCTGCGCCGCCGGCGAGCTGTACCCCAGTTGGAACTGTAGCCAGTGGGAGAGACGTCGTTCAGGAATGACGATGGGCATGTGCTGGAGAGTTCGGATAATCCCTCTCCTCAGGGAGCCAGCAGGCCCGAGGAGAGATTACCCGAACTCCTCGGGCTTTTTGGGGCTCGTGATTCCTTCGTCCCCCTTGCTCATCTCCGGACAGAGAAGGCTGTGGTAGGCGGCCTGATATCCGGGCGGATGCCCAGGTTTGGTATCCCCCGGCACATTCAGAAACGCAGCTGCTGGCACCGGTCAGCGAGCTTGTCTACCCATCCAGAGCGTGCTCGATCATCTCCACCGGTTTCATCGCCCGCATCTCCACCCAGGCTGCCGCCCACTCAGCCTCATCTAACGTCCCATACCGACTTTGAAATCGCCTTGGGCACTCGAGGTAGCGCATGCCCCATCAGATGCGTCCGTGCTAGACTAG
>JADDPP010000059.1 GCA_016781845.1 Rubrobacter sp. | reverse complement strand
TTCTCCGTCCAGTGGTGCGACAATAGGAGAAAACGCAGGAGGTGGCGGCCGTGGGATTGGGGCTTACGAGACCTGAACTGGCGCTGATACCGATCGGGCTCATCCTGTTGTGGCTCCTTCTGGAGGGCCTCTTCTTCATCTGGGCGATGCGCGTGGTGGGGAGGTCCGAGAAGATGGCCGGGCTATGGCCGCGAAGGAAGCGCCGAGAGCAGTTCGGGGAGGATGATGCGCCCATCATGCGCGTGTGCCAGTGGTGCCACGGCAAGGGCAAGCTGCACGCGCAGCTAGGTGTCACGCTTGGCTTGATCTCCCGCGAGGACAACTACGAGCCGGAGTGCCCTAACTGCGAGGGCGTCGGGTACCTGAACGCGACACCTGATGCCCGGCGGCGCAAAGCGCTCAGGCGCAAGCTCATCCAGCAGGAGTGGAAGGAATGAGACCCCTCAGGGCTTCCTGACAGCCCGCTGTTCGGTGCTTGGCGGGCGACTCGCGAGGTCGCCCCTCCAAAGAGCCGCATTGGCTACACAGCCCTCGATTCTTTTCCCGTGCTGCTGTGCCTGCCCTCCTAGCGCTGGCCGCCGAGAGAACGCGCCTCGCCTACCTGCGGGCGCTCGAGCTCGAACTGGTCGTCCGTGGAGCAGTATCCCGCGCCAGCCAGCCTGCCGACCGCCTGGAGACGCCTCTGATCAATGCGGCCGCGCTCCAGTACGAGGTCGTCGCGCACGTGGAAGCGGACGACCTCGCCGATAATCAGGTGCGCGCCGTAAGGGGGGCCGCCAACGGGCACGATCTGCCGCACGAGGCACTCCATGCTGGCCGGCGCCTCGGCCACGCGCGCGGGGGTCACTACATCGCTTGGCACGGGAGTCAGCCCGCTAACAGCGAACTCGCTGCTGTCCGGCGGCCAATCGCCGCTCGTCGTGTTCATCTGCTCCACCACCTCGGAGCTCACAGTGTTGATGACAAAGTCACCCGTATGTCGCACGTTGCGCAGGGTGTCCTTCATCTGTCCCTCTCGCTGGCCCACGGAGATGGCGACGTGCGGTGGGCTGGGGGTGATGGCGATGAAGAAGCTGAACGGGGCGAGGTTGTCCACACCCTCCGGGCTGCGCGTGGACGCCCACCCGATCGGCCTGGGGACCACCAGACCTGTCAGCAGCTTATACACCGCCTGCATGTCCATCTCACCAGGGTCGAACTTCATCCCAACAATCCCGTGGCCACGAGCCACTCCCTGGCTGCTCGCAGCTCGCTGAGACTCAGCGAGTGGCCTCCATCCTCCCAGTGGAGGTGGACGTCCGCGCCAGCGTCTCGGAGGAGACCCGAAAGGCGCTCACTCTCCTCGCCCGGCACCATCCGGTCGGCGCGGCCCGCGGAGAGGAAGACCGGCACGCCGCTCAGGTCCGGCAGCTCTTCGGGCACTAGCGGGACCATCGCGTGCAGCAGCACCGCGCCCGCAAGGACCCCGGGGCGCAGCAGGAGTAAGCTCGCCGCGATGTTCGCCCCGTTCGAGTACCCGACGCCGACCACGCGCGAGGGGTCGAAGCCGTATATCCGCGCCGCATGGCTCACGAAGCCGGCGAGCTCGTGCGTCCGTGCCTTCAGGTCTTCCAGGTCGAACACGCCCTCCGCAAGGCGGCGGAAGAATCGCGGCATCCCGCGCTCGAGCACCTTTCCGCGTGGACTAAGCAGCGCGGCGCCCGGCGCGAGCTCTCGCCCCAGCCCGAGCAGGTCGGTCTCATCCCCGCCCGTCCCGTGCAGCAACAGAAGAGTTGTCCCGTCCGCGCCCGCTTCCTCGGCGGGTACGAACTGATGGATAAATCCGAGGTCTTGCGAACTCACTCGAAATCCCTTCACCTGTTAGAACCTGCGTATCAGCACCACGCCAACAAGCAGGAACAGCGCCCCCACGACGCGCCATACGTTGATCGGATGTGGCTCAAATCCCAGAAGGCCGAAGTGGTCGAGCACGAGCGAGGCGATCATCTGGCCTGCCGTGATGAGCGCTATGAGCACGGCAGCTCCGAGTCTGGGGGCAACAACAACAGCGCTGAGCACGTAGAACGCGCCAAGCATTCCGCCTACCCAACTCCACCACGGAGCCCGCCCGAGGACGGCTGTGTCGGGCCACGGAAGGCGCAGCGCGAGGTAGTACGCGAGCAAGGCTAGGGTGCCCACGGTGAAGTTGACGAGCGCGGCCCACGCCGGGTGTCCCACCCATAATCGCAACTGAGCGTTCACGCCCGCCTGCACTGGCGCGACCACGCCGGCCGTCAGCGCCATCAACAGGAAGATCCAATCCCTTGCCATCCACATTCCCTTCCATCGCACGTGCTGATTACGAACCGGGATGCTGTGCCACGGTCCCGCCGTGGCTGTAGACCCGCTAGTATATCAGTGCCCTCACGCTTACGACCGACTCGATGCACCGGAGCGGCGGCC
>JADDPP010000244.1 GCA_016781845.1 Rubrobacter sp. | reverse complement strand
AGGCGCAGGTGCCGCGGGACATTCTCGGTGAGCGTCGAGAGGCCGCCCCTCAGGTTCCGAATGAGAGCATGGCCGCCTATGAAGACGTCAGGAGACGCGGACCGCTCGACGCCGTGCCTCGGGTTGAGTCGTTGCTATCGGAACCCCTGGTCCGGCTCCAGCCGGTTGTTGAGGTACTTCAATTAGCGAGGTTCACTGTCGGGTAGCACGGACTTCATTGCTGGGGGATAGCACTTCGCTTTATCGGTCGTAACGCATGCTGGCTGCACACCGGTCTCTACGATGGCGCGCCCGAAGAAGCTCCCGGCGAGCGCTGCGCTCTGACGCTCGCTGAAGTACACGTCCGCCACCTGGCCGCCCTGATCTATCGCCCGGTAAACGTACGCCCTCCTGCCGTTGAACCGCACGCACGTCTCGTCCACCCGCCACCCCCCCGCCCGTGGGATCCCGATGGGGCCGAGCAGATCCCTCAAATAACGGCAGGGAACGCTGCACCCAGCGGTACACCGTGCTGCGATCAACTCCTGCTGCGCGCTCGGCTAGCCATTCGACCACGTCGGCGTAGCTGAGCCAATACCTGACGTACCAACGCACAGCACGGACGATCAGGTCGTCGGGGTAGCAGCGTCTGGAGAAGGCACTCTTGGATCGAGCGGTGAACCGACGGTACTACCCGTTGCAGCCCCACCGCTGTCCGCCCAGTCGCGTCTGCCTGTCTCTTCGTGTCGCCTCGCCCCCGCATCGCATATACGGCATCGCCGGTCCCTCTACTCAATCCTCGACTGGCGATTCTAGCGCCCGCTCCATAGCAACAGAACCCACCCGCCCGCTCAGCAGAGGGACTGGACCAACCCGGCGCATCCCTCGACCAGCGACGCAGGACACAAAGAAGGGACACGGCGCTGATGCCGTGCCCCTAGAAGTTTCGCCGCCGGTTCTACTCGACCGCGCGAGCGACCACAAGCTCCTTCTCGGTCTCGGCGGGGTTCGCCGCCGGGAGCCGGGTGTCGTCCGTGCCCTCGATGAACTCCTCGACCATCGTGCGGGCGATGTCGTCGTGGTACTGCACCGGCGGGCTCTTCATGAAGTAGGCGCTCGGCCCGGCGATGGTGCCCGCGATGCCGCGGTCCAGCGCCAGCTTCGCGCAGCGCACGGCGTCTATCACCACGCCCGCGCTGTTCGGGCTGTCCCACACCTCCAGCTTGAGCTCCACGTTCAGCGGCACGTTGCCGAACGTCGTGCCCTCCATGCGGATGTGCGCCCACTTGCGGTCTTCCAGCCAGGGCACGTAGTCCGAGGGGCCGACGTGGATGTTCTTCTCCTCGATCTCCTGCAGGTCGAGCTGGCTCGTCACCGCGTTCGTCTTCGAGACCTTCTTGCTCTCCAGCCGGTCGCGCTCCAGCATGTTGTAGAAGTCGGTGTTGCCGCCGAAGTTGAGCTGGTAGGTGCGCTCGACCTTCACGCCGCGCTCCTCGAAGAGGCGCACGAGGTTGCGGTGCGTGATCGTCGCGCCGACCTGGCTCTTGATGTCGTCGCCGATCATCGGCAGGCCCTTCTCCAGGAAGCGGCGCTGCCAGTACTCCTCGCGGGCGATGAACACGGGGATGCAGTTAACGAACGCGCAACCCGCGTCGAGGATCTGCTCCACGTACCACTTCGTCGCCATCTCGCTGCCGACCGGCAGGTAGCTCACCACCACGTCGGTCCTGGTGTCGCGGAGCACCTGCGTGATGTTCGCCGTCTGCCCCGGCGCCTTCTCGATCATCTGGCTGAGGTACTTGCCGAGGCCGTCGTGCGTCATCCCGCGATGCACGGGCACGCCGAGGTGCGGCACGTCCGCGAACTTGATCGTGTTGTTCGGCTCGGCCCAGATCGCCTCGCTGAGGTCCTTGCCGACCTTCGTGGCGTTGATGTCGAACGCGGCGCTGAACTCGATGTCGCCGATGTGGTAGCCGCCGAGGTCCACGTGCATCAGGCCGGGGACGGTCTCCTCCGGGCTCGCGTGCTTGTAGAACTCCACCCCCTGCACGAGGGACGAGGCGCAGTTGCCGACGCCTATTATGGCTACACGTACTTTCTTGCCGTCCAAGTAGGGACTCCTTCGATCATCGATGACCCCGGCGGTCATCTCCTCCATATAGTTCTTCGCCTGACATGCACAAAGTGGACCAGAGAACCTTACCAGTGTGGCATTCACGCTCCTTCGTTGTCAAGCTTCCGCATTGCATAGGGTGTCCGTCAGATTTTTGAGGAGACCGTTTCGCAAGGAAGTACGCCACATTCTGCACCTTGCTACGACCCCGTGCGCGGTGTCCGATGCTGTCATCGACCGCAGATTCTGCTTTCGGCGGTCTATAAAGCGTCAAACAGGCATTCCATGAACCTGCTGGAAGAACAT
>JADDPP010000117.1 GCA_016781845.1 Rubrobacter sp. | reverse complement strand
GACTAAGCTCGCTGTTTACGCGAATGACACTGAGGGCGAGAGTGGACTGAAGGCGCTCAATGGTAACGTGGACGTAGTGTATGCGTTTTACAACAAGCGCTTCAAGCTGCCCACCATACCGACCAGGCTGGATGTTACCGGCCTGAAGAGTATCCGTAAGCCCGGCACTACCTCGGGTTCGAGCGGGGTGAGCACGACCAGCGCGCAGACGACCCAATACCAGCAGCGCATAGCGGCTGTTGATGCCACCAGTGACTCGCTTCGGGACTATCAGTATCACCTGGATCGAATAGGCGAGCCTGCTGCAGGTACACCACAGTTGAACGCACCGACGGTGGCAGTTATCGATTCAGGAATGGATTACACGAATCCTGATCTAACGGCTGCATACCAGCGTTGTCCAGAGATATACAGTCTCAAGTGCGACCTCGTCGGATGGGATTCCGACCCATTCGACACGAACGGACATGGCACCCTTGTCTCGGGCACGATTGCGGGACGCGCAGACGATAGGGGGATCGTTGGTGTCTCGCCGAACAGCAAGATACTGCCCGTACGCATCTTCGACGAGTACGGTTACGCGGACCTGCTGACGATCTTCCAGGCTCTCGACTATACGGCAGCTGCGAAGGCTCTAATCCCCAACATGCGCGTGGCGAACATGAGCTTCGGCGGTTACTTTCTGGCTGGCGAGGCGGCATTCCAAGAGCTCAACGTGCGCATCGCCAACCTGAAGCGGGCCGGTGTCCTGCCTGTAGTGTCGGCGGGGAACGAAAGCGATATTGATCTGCACCTCTTCCCGCTTATCTACGGCAAGGAGCTTCGCGTCATGCCCGCGCAGTCGGTGTACGCGCTAGCGGTAGCAGCAACGGACCAGAACGACTATCGCACTTTCTTCAGCAACTACGATACGCCGGTCCTGGTGAACAGCTGCCAGAGGTACCGCATTGCCGAGGAGGAAGGGTTCAGACTCTGCGCTCCTGACAACACCTACACTCAGAAGGAGTACAGGTTCGCTCCCGTGGCGGCGCCCGGCTGGGAGGTACTCGCGCCCCTGCCTGACGGACAGTACCTGGCGGTCGGGGGCACGTCTTTCTCATCGCCCATCACCGCCGGAGTGGCCGCGCGGGTGCTGGCGAAGTACCCGGGCCTGACGCTCCAGCAGGCTATCAACCGGCTAAAGGCAACTGGAACGCCGCTGGGTGCTGCCAGGGGTTTCCCACGGGTGACGCTCCGCATCGACATGCAGCGGGCGCTTGGCTCCAGTCGCACCGGTTTTACTGGCAGGGTGGTGGACGGCGTCAGCGGTCAGCCGCTCAAGGGGGCGACGGTAGTCATGCGCCGGGGTGGACTGACGGGGACGGAGGTTGCTCGCACGCAGACGAATGGCGCGGGCTTCTACACTATAGCGGGCGCACGTGCTGGAGAGACGTACTCCCTCGTGGCGAGCAAGGACACCCAGCAGCGTTACATTGCCAAGGGAATTCTGGCTGTATCGCAAGGTGGGCGCTTGGTCGAGCCGGGAACGCTAGCTGTTGCTCCTTTGCGAACTGACGGCGCCTACACGTTCATGCTTGAGTGGAAGAACGTAGCGACGGGCTACTATGAGCTGTTCACAGAGGAGATTGCCTACTGGTACGGTCGCGACTACTTCAACAAGCCGTACCCAGTTCCCGTAAGGGCACGTAGCATGCCGCTCTCGTTCCTAGATGCGACGTTCAGCGTGCCATTCCCGAACGAGCTGTCCGATTCCACCACGTACTCGTGGTACTATCCAGGAGCGCTCAACATCTATCCCTTCGCAGCCGTCCTGCACGACAGCGAGTTTGATCTAAGCCCACACGAAGGTACTATCATTCGGCAGCTTCCGCCGGACCAGCAGCCGTTGCGCTATGGTGTGGATTTCTTCTCTCCCGCCGGGATCCAGCGGCCTGGAGCGGTAGTAACGGTGTATCGTAGCGGCAGGAAGATAGGCCAGGCTGAGCTTGGCAAGTCGCTGGCACCGAATGACGGCACCCTTGGACTTGGCCGGGGTAGTGGCGGTGGAGACTTCTTTGACTACAGTCAGTGGGGGCTGTATGACCTTCGCGTCGGCTACGGTCTGCGTCCGAAGGCCGGCAACCCGAACGGTATGCGCAGTGATTACCAGGAGTGGGTGGATCGGACCAACGACATCCGCGGCCAGCGCGGCCTCAGCATCGGCGGCCAGGTGAGAGGCCGGTTGGACCCCGGCGAGTTCTACAACCAGTACTCACGCAGCGCTCCCTATGACTATGTAGACGTCTATCGAGTGCAGTTGCAGGAAGGTAAGACGTACTACTTCGATCTGAAGGGGCCGAGGAACACGGACTTTGGCCTCGACCTGTTTGGCCCACGAGCCACCTCGATAGATGATTATGATCACTACCTCGCGTCCGGAGAGACGCCTGGATCAAGGGAAATTCTAAAGTT
>JADDPP010000381.1 GCA_016781845.1 Rubrobacter sp. | reverse complement strand
GTCCCCTACAGACCTAAATGCTGGAGTACTTCCGACAAGCTGCACTAGTGCATTAGCCAGCTGCCTCAACCCTGACGTGCTGCCTATAACATGAGCCACTTCCGTATCTCTGCGCGCTTTGGGGCGAACCAGCCCTCACGACGGCGTCATCTCTCCCGGCGGGTGTGCCTCCATCTCGTCACGCTTCGGCGCGGCGGGCGGCTCGGTCCTGTCTTCCGGGCGCTCCCGAGGCTCCTCCCGCTCCTTCGAGGCTTCCGCCTGTTCGCCCAGCTCCTGTCTCCGCTCGTTCATTCCGCCCCCATTCATCGCTCGTGGCTGCCTGCTCATCACTCGCGTTGCACGTCCCGCGCCACTACCTGCGGAAGACTCGTATCGGGACACTTTTATGGTAAAATAGTAGGTAATTCCTAGACTTTTAGCGCTCGATGGCCCGTCTTGCGCCAGGCGCTGCCACCGGGGAGGTGACCCTTTGACACAGACAAAGCCCAGGCCCGCAACCGCGCCCGTGCAGGACTACGGCGCGGACTCTATTCAGGTACTTGAAGGACTCGAAGCCGTCCGCAAGCGCCCCGGAATGTATATCGGCAGCACCGACTACCGCGGCCTGCACCACCTCGTGTACGAGATCGCGGACAACAGCGTTGACGAGGCGATGGCCGGTCACTGCGACACCATAACCGTACACATCGCCGAGGACGCGACGGTCACCGTGACGGACAACGGCCGTGGCATCCCTGTTGACGTGCAGAGCAAGACTAAGAAGTCCGCGCTTGAGGTCGTACACACCGTGCTGCACGCGGGCGGCAAGTTTGGCGGCGGCGGCTACAAGGTTTCCGGAGGTCTCCACGGCGTCGGCGCGTCCGTCGTGAACGCCCTCTCAGAGTTCATGCGCGTCGAGGTACACCGGCAGGGCAAGATCTGGATGCAGGAGTACCGCCACGGCGTGCCGGTGGACAAGGTGAAGCCGATAGGCATCACCGACCGCACGGGCACTACCTCCATCTTCAAGGCTGACAGCACGATCTTCGACAGCCTGAACTACCAGTTTGAGACGCTTGCCCAGCGCTTCCGCGAAACCGCATACCTCACGAAAGGTCTGCGTATCACGCTTACTGACGAGCGCACCGACCGCGAGTCCACGTTCTACTTCGAGGGCGGCATCATCTCGCTCGTGCGTCACCTGAACAAGAACCGCACAGTGCTCTCCGACACGCCTATCTACGTGTACCGCGAGCTGAACAACATCGCGGTTGAGGTGGCGCTACAGTACAACACGGACTTCAACGAGAGCCTTCATACGTTCGCGAACAACATCAACACGATAGACGGCGGCACTCACCTTACGGGTTTCCGCTCCGCGCTCACCCGCACCCTCAATGAGTACGGCACGAAGAGCGGCCTGCTCAAGGATGCGGACGCGAAGCTCACCGGTGAGGATGTACGCGAGGGTCTCACGGCGGTCGTGAGTGTGAAGCTGCCCGACCCACAGTTCGAGGGCCAGACGAAGGGCAAGCTCGGAACCGCCGAAGCGGAGCGCGCCGTCGCAACCGTGCTGCGGGACCACCTCACCGTATACTTTGACGAGCACCCGCAGGAAGCGCGCAAGATCATAGAGAAGGCGCTCATCGCGTCCCGCGCCCGTGAGGCGGCCCGCAAGGCGCGCGACCTCGTGGTCCGCAAGGGCGCGCTCGATGGCCTGACGCTGCCGGGCAAGCTTGCGGACTGCTCGGAGCGCGACCCCGCCCACTCGGAGATCTACATCGTGGAGGGTGACTCCGCGGGCGGCTCTGCGAAGCAGGGGCGCGACAGGCGCTTCCAGGCGATCCTGCCGTTGCGCGGCAAGATCCTCAACGTCGAGAAGGCGCGCCTGGACAAGATGCTCTCCTCAAACGAGATCAAGGCGCTCATCACCGCGCTCGGCACGGGCATCGGCGACACCTTCAACATAAGCAAGCTGCGCTACCACCGCATCTTCCTGATGACGGACGCGGACGTGGACGGCGCGCATATTCGCACGCTGCTGCTGACGTTCTTCTTCCGACACATGCCGGAGATCATCAAGGAGGGTCACCTGTACATCGCGATGCCGCCCCTGTTCCGTATACAGGTCGGCAAGGAGAAGACGTTCGTGTTCTCCGAGGAGGAGCGTGAGCAGTACATGAGCAGCCTGGACGGCAACCGGTCCAAGGCGCAGCTCCAACGGTACAAGGGCCTCGGCGAGATGAACCCTGACCAGCTGTGGGAGACGACGATGGACCCAGCCACCCGCACCGTGATGCAGGTGAATATCGAGGACGCCGTGGAAGCGGACGAGCTCTTCGACATGCTGATGGGCAGCGAGGTCCCACCCCGCCGCAAGTTCATCCAGACCCACGCCAAGCACGCCACCCTCGACATCTAGCGCCGCGCGCCGGCACACATACCGCAGCACAGGGGCGGGTCTCCACCGCCCCTACCT
>JADDPP010000102.1 GCA_016781845.1 Rubrobacter sp. | reverse complement strand
TGGTAGATAGAAGTCCTCGGTGTACTCGCGCAACATGCGGTCGGTGTTGTAGACGGGAGAGACCGTGTAGATCGCGGACTTCATCCGCTCAACCCATCGCTGCGGCAGCCCCTGCTCGTCGCGCTCGTAGAACAACGGCACGACACCACTCTCCAGCAGGTCGTAGAGCGCCTCGGCCTCAAGCCGGTCCTGAAGCTCCTTGTCCTCGTACGTCTCGCCTTGCCCAATCGCCCAGCCAGGAGGATTCGGCAGCGTGCCGGACGCCGCCCATGCCTCCGCCCACCAGCCATCGAGCGTGCTCAGGTTCAGCACTCCGTTTGCCGCGGCCTTCATGCCGCTGGTGCCGCTGGCCTCCATCGGGCGTAGTGGGTTGTTCAGCCACACGTCAGCGCCCTGTACGAGCCTGCGCGCTACCCCTATGTTGTAATCCTCGAGAAACACTAGTCGTCCCAGGAATGGCTCCTGGCGCGACATCTCGACGATTCGACGGATAAGCTCCTTGCCGCCCTCGTCGCGCGGGTGGGCCTTTCCTGCGAACACCAACTGCACCGGGCGGTCAGCATTGCTGAGGATGCTGGCCAGCCGCTCCGGGTCGCGCAGCAGGAGCGTCGCCCGCTTGTACGTCGCAAACCTGCGTGCGAAGCCTATCGTCAGCGAGTCGGGGTCTAGAGCGTCCGCAGCGGAGCGGACCTCGGATGCCGACACCCCTCGCCGCTCCAGCTGAGCGCGAAGTCGCTCACGGGCGTAAGCCACGAGATCCTTCCGTTGCCTCGTGCGGATCTCCCACAGATCCGCGGCCGGGATACGCTCGAACCGCTCGCGGAGCGCCTGAGGGCTCTCCTGACGCCACCCGGAGCCGACATGACGCTCACACAACGCATCTACAGCGGGCGCGACGAACGAGGGCATGTGGACGCCGTTCGTGATATGCCCAATAGGCACCTCGTCCACTGTGGTGCCAGGGTAGAGATCCTGCCACATCTGCCGGCTGACGTGTCCGTGCAACTCGCTCACGCCGTTGTTGTGCGTGGACATCTTGAGCGCGAGGATTGTCTGGCAGAAATACTCCTGGTCGTTGCCCGGCTCGTGGCGCCCCAACGCAAAAAACTCGGCACGGGTTAGACCTAGCTGCTCGCGATACTCGGTCAGGTACCTATCCACCAGCTCCGGCGGGAAATAATCGTGCCCAGCCGCGACGGGCGTGTGCGTCGTGAAGACTGAGCTCTCGGCCGCTATTCGCCGCGCCTCCACGAACTGGAGGCCGCGACTCTCCATCAGGCTACGCACGCGCTCCAGCGCGAGAAACGCGTTGTGCCCCTCGTTCATGTGGTAAACCGAGGGCTGCACGCCAAGCAGCTCCAGGGCCCGGTACCCGCCGATGCCGAGCACTATCTCCTGGCGCATGCGCGTCTCGATGTCGCCGCCGTAAAGCTGGTCGGTGATGGCTCTGTCCTCGGGCCGATTCTCGGACACGTTCGTGTCCAGCAGATACAGCGGTACACGCCCTACTTGGGCGCGCCACACGTGGGCATAGACGGGGCGGTCTGAAAAGGGGGATTCGACGAGCAGTGGGTTACCATCCGCATCACGCTGCAGCGTCAGTGGCAGCTTCTCGAAATCATTGACATCGTAGCTCTCCCGCTGCCAGCCACCCTCGTCGAGGTACTGTCGGAAGTAGCCATGCTGGTACATCAACCCTATGGCGACGAGAGGAACACCGAGGTCACTCGCCGACTTCAGGTGGTCCGCCGCAAGCACTCCGAGTCCGCCGGAGTAGATAGGCAGTGCCTCTGTCAGCCCATACTCCGCTGAGAAGTAGGCGATAGTGGTATCCCCCATGTCGCCGTGCTCCCGCCGAAACCAGGTATTGTCGTCCGCCAGATACGCCTCCAGATCCTGCGAGGCACGCTCCAGGTCAGCGAGATACGTCTGGTCCTGCGCGACGGCCTCCAGTCTGCCCGGATCTACGGTCGAGAGCAGCAGCACAGGGTTGTGGTTCGTGCTCTCCCACAGCGCGGGGTCTATGCGCTCGAAGAGGTCAGCGGCGGGCCGGTTCCACGACCAGCGCAGGTTGTAGGCCAATTCTCGTAGTCGCGTCAACTCGCTCGGTAGCGAGTACGTGGTAGTCCCTGGTGATGTTGTTTCCATCCTGTGTCTGTGTTCCTCCTACAAAGTGGCTCCTGCCGGGCCAGGCAGACCCCGCACAGCACTCCTCCATCGCCGCGTATATCAAAGACCTGCGGCCAGATACCACTGCAGTATGCCATATACAGCAGCAGGGGTACGGCGCGCCGTACCCCTGCGCCAGAGACACAGGATCTCCGCCTACGCGAGTCTCGGCAGGCTAGTTACCGCACGGGGCGACGTTGCGCCAGCGGGCAACTGTGTTCTCGACGAGCTGACTATCACCGCTCCCCGAGACAACTCGCAACTGGCGGTCCGCGATCTCGCCGCAGCTA
>JADDPP010000471.1 GCA_016781845.1 Rubrobacter sp. | reverse complement strand
CCCGTACTCAGACCAGCGCCGGAATAGGTCGAGCCGATTCAGGACGCGCTGCGCCTCGGCCTGGCGTCGCTCACCGCGACGCAATACATCCGCCGGTAGAATCCCCGACTGGCTCCCCACGGCCCCTCGATCTCCTCTAGCGTCTGCGGCCTCGGCGTGGTCCGCATACCTGCTGCTGCGCTCCGGTAGATTGGTCCCGGCTTCGGGCCGCCATCATACTATTCTGGCTGGGGACGTAGCAAGCCGACGTGGCGGAATGTACGGCGCGTCGTAATCCGACCACTGTGCAGGCCAGGCTGTGGGCCGCGGTCGGTCCCAGCGCCTGGCATAAACTGGCGAGGCTGATGCTGCAACCGGGACAGCAGAGGGGACAGATGACATATTGGACGTCGTGCGCGAGTTCATACACGCCGGGATGGTGGAGCGCGTCCTTCTATCTGTTACGCTAACGCTAGCACAGGATGGAGCGGTCGGGTGGGTGTACCGGGAGAACCAGATGCTCGCCACCTTTCATACGTGCAGGAAGGCGGCGCGCCACGGAGGCGGGCGGTCAACCTGTTGAGTCACGGGGTCGGAGCGGAGGAAGTCGTGTTATGAGCGCTGACGATCTCGACCCTGTCTCTGTGCTCAAGGTCCTCGGCGTAGAGCATCCGGCGTCGGTAACGCCGGTGAGCGGCGGCTGGACGACGGCCATCTTCCGGGTAGAGCACGAGGGTAAGCTCTACGCCCTGCGGGCGTACCGGGTAGGGCAGGAGGAGACATGCTGCCGCGAGGTAGGCGTGATGCAGGCGGCCGCTGCGGCAGGCATACCGGTACCATCCGTCCAGGCCGAGGGTGTGTGGCGCGGCAGGCCCGCGTTGCTGCTCTCCTGGTGTCCGGGGCATCCCGTGGCGCACGAGCTGCGGACCCGGCCCTGGCGCGCCTGGTACATGGGCGTGCTCTTCGGACGGATGCAGGCCGCGATCAACAGGGTCGTTGTTCCCGATGCTCTGGGGGAGCCCGACGATGCCTGGATAGGCTGGCTTGGGCCGGACGAAGAGGCTTTGCGTGAGTGCTTGTACGGGCAGGGGCTTCGCTCCGGCGCCCTGCTGCACCTCGACTACCATCTGATGAATGTGATGACGGACGGCAGGCGCATCACAGGCGTGCTGGACTGGGCGAACGCTCATGCAGGCGACCCGCGTGCCGACTACGCGCGCACGCTCTCGATACTGCGCCTGGACTCGGAACCCCCCGATGAGGTCGGTGTGCCGCGCTGGGCCGTGCGGCTGCTTGTCTGCCTCTTCGAGCTGGGCTGGCGCAGGGGGTATGGGCGAGTTGAAGGAGACCTGGCGCCGTACAACGCGCTGGCCGGGGTGTACCTCGAGCGCAGCCTGGCGTGGCGGCTCGGGCTTCCCGGCGGCCTCACTCGGGGCCGGCTCGCGCGCATCCGGAAATGGACCGTAATGTGGAAGGAGCGGGCGGGCTGCCGACAGGTGCAGGCGTGAGAGTTAGCGCGCCTGTTGCAGGAAGGTTAGTGGGTGCGATAATCTCACCCCTGCATACGCCCGCGCAACGACTCATTGTGCCCGGAGAGCATGCCTTCGACCATCCTGGCTCCGTGAGGCAGTCGGGCGCTCCTGTTTGCAGGGGCGCGGTGGCGGCGGGTACAATGCGTGCGCACAGAAAGGACCGCACGATGCTGAGTGTAGAGGACGCGGGCGAGCGCATCCTCGCCGCCTTCTCCGAGCTGCCGGCCGAGCAAGCCCCCATACTGCAGGCGCTGGGACGCACCCTAGCCGAGGACATCGTCGCGACCTTCCCCATCCCGCCGCTCGCCAACTCAGCGATGGATGGCTACGCCGTGCGCGTCGAGGACACGAGAGGCGCGTCGCCTGAGTCCCCGCGCAGGCTCCGCATCGTCTCGAACCTCGCCGCCGGGTACGTCTCGGAGGCGTCAGTGCAGCCGGGCGACGCTATCAGGATAATGACCGGTGCGCCCGTTCCCGCCGGCACGGAGGCCGTGATCCAGGTGGAGCTGACAGAGCGCGAGGCGGATGACGTGCTGCTCCATGCCGAGATAGCGCCGGGGCGCAATATCCGCGAGGCTGGCGAGGACGTTCAGGAGGGGCAGACCGTGCTCCGGCGCGGGACTCGTATCCGCCCTGCCGAGGTAGGCGTGCTCGCGAGCCTCGGAATGGACAGTGTCCGTTGCATCTCCAGACCGCGGGTAGGCATCCTCGCAACCGGGGATGAGCTGCTGGAGCCTGGTGAGCCGCTCGCTCCGGGCAAGATATACAACGCCAACGCTTACTCCACCGCCGCCCAGGTACTAGAGGCTGGCGGCGAGCCTGTCCACCTCGGGATAGCGCGTGACACCCGCGAAAGCCTCGGCGCGAAGATACGTGAAGCCATCGAGCGCGGAGTGGACATGCTCGTGTCGAGCGGCGGCGTGAGCGTGGGTGACTTTGACCTCGTCAAGGACATGCTCGCTGCCGAGGGCGAGATAGACTTCTGGCAGGTGAATATGAAGCCGGGCAAGCCGCTCGCCTTCGGTCACCTGGGCGGGGCGCCGATGATCGGCCTGCCCGGCAACCCCGTTTCCTCGATGATCAGCTTCGAGCTCTTCGGAAGGCCCGCCATCCATAAGATGCTGGGCCGCCCCCCCACCCCCCGCCCGCAGGTAAGCGCCTGTATGGAGGACTTCTACAGAAAGACGGACAGCCGCAGGCATTACATCCGCGTGCGCGTGCGCGAGGAGAACGGGGAGCACCGCGCGCGGCTAACCGGCGAGCAGGGCAGCGGCATCCTCACCTCTCTGACGCGAGCCAACGGCCACGCCGTCATCCCCGAAGAGTCGCCGGACGTGCGTCCGGGAGACTACGTAACGGTGTGGCTGTTGGACTAGGGCTGAGGTCCTGATGCGGTGGAAGGCTAGCGATGAGCGAACAGTAGAGATAGCCCCAGACGCCACGGTGTATGCAATTGGGTTGTTGAACGCTAATGAGCAGCTACGAGCACGGGACGAGGGAAATCTGTCCATCGTTAGCGAGGCGCTGGGCGACCAACAAGAAGTTCCGCTCGCACAGTAGTTAGAGGAGGCCCAAGATGACCGACCAGCAGACCACCACTGCCACGGCTCAGGCCGAACTGCCCCCGCTCATACCGCGCGAGGTGCTCTTCGGCAACCCCGAGCGCACCAATCCACAACTCTCACCCGATGGAGCCCACCTCGCATACGTCGCTCCCGACGAGCGGGACGTGCTCCAGGTGTGGGTCCGCACGCTGGGCAAGGAGGACGACCGCACCGTTACTTCCGATAAGAGGCGCGGCATCCGCTTATACTACTGGACGTACCTCCCCGGTCAGCTCATCTACGGCCAGGACGCGGACGGCGACGAGAACTGGCACCTGTACCTCGTGGACATCAACAAGGGCTCTGTCCGCGACCTTACCTCGTTTCAGGGCGTGCGCGCGGAGATGGTCGCGCTCGAGTCCAACCTCCCCCACCAGGCGCTCGTAGGTCTGAACCTTGAGGACCGGACGAAGTTCGACGTATACCGCGTGGACCTGCGGACTGGCGCGGTCGAGTTGGACACGGAGAACCCCGGAAACGTGGTGAGCTGGACCACCGACGCAGAAATGCGCGTGCGTGCCGCCGCCGCCACCACCCCCGACGGCGGCTCCGACCTGCTCGTGCGGGAAACGCCCGATGCGGAGTGGAGGACTATGCGCCACTGGGGGCCGGACGACGAGGGCCGCGCCGCCGGCTTCTCAAAGGACGGCGCGACGCTGTACGTCATCGGCAGCCACGACGCAAACGCGCAGCGCCTTCTTGCGGTGGATGTGACCTCGGGGAGAGAGGAGGTGATGGCCGAAGACCCACAGTACGACGTGCAGGGATTGGTCGTCCACCCGACGGAGCGCACCATCCAGGCCGTGAGCTTCGAGAAGGACCGGGTGGAGTGGACCGTGCTCGACCCTGGCGTCGCAGCCGACTTCGATGCCATCGCGGCAGCCCGCAGGGGCGACTTCTGGGTCACGAGCCGGGACCTGGGAGATACCACCTGGCTCGTTGGCTACACCACGGACGATGGCCCGGTATATTACCACTCCTACGACCGGCGGACGAGGGAGAGCAAGGTGCTGTTCTCGCACCAGCCGAAGCTGGAGGGGCTGCCGCTCGCCCGGATGGAGCCGGTATCATACGAGGCGCGCGACGGGCTGACGATTCACGGCTACCTTACCTTGCCGGTCGGCGTGGAGCCGCGCAACCTGCCCACGGTGCTGCTCGTTCACGGCGGCCCGTGGGGTCGCGACGGCTGGGGCTTTGACCCGACAGCGCAGTGGCTCGCGAACCGCGGCTACGCGGTGCTGCAGCCAAACTTCCGCGGCTCCACCGGGTACGGCAAGGATTTCGTCAACGCGGGCAACCGTGAGTGGGGCCAGAAGATGCACGACGACCTCATAGACGGCGTCGAGTGGCTGAAGAGTCAGGGCATCGCGGACCCGGCCAGGATCGCTATCATGGGCGGCTCGTATGGAGGGTATGCCACGCTCGCTGGGCTGGCGTTCACCCCGGACGTGTTCGCCGCGGGCGTGGACATCGTCGGTCCCAGCAACCTCATCACGCTTATGGAGAGCATCCCGCCGTACTGGGAGCCGATACGGGCCTTGTTCGCGCATCGAATAGGCAATCTCGAGACGGAGCCGGAGTTCCTGAGGTCGCGCTCGCCACTGTTCTCGGCGGAGCGCATCAAGGCTCCGCTGCTGATCGGCCAGGGCGCGAACGACCCCAGGGTGAAGCAGGCCGAGAGCGAGCAGATCGTGGGGGCGATGCGTGAGGCCGGCAAGCCCGTCGAGTACATCGTGTACACGGATGAAGGCCACGGCTTCGCCCGCCCCGAGAATCGGATGCACTTCTTCGCTCGCGCGGAGGAGTTCCTTGTCAGACACATCGGCGGACGATGCGAGCCTGTGGGCGATATCACCGGACACTCGGCAGTCGAGGGGTAATACCCGAACGTCCGTACATGCACGGGGCATGGGGCGCTATGCCCCTGCCTCTCCTGCCTGCCGTATCGTGCGGAGATGCCCGCGGAGGCCAGGCGGCAGGTATCATGTACATGATGGAAGCACTCGTCGCGGGGAGTGCGGTTCCAGCCCGAGTGCATCATCCTGTTTGGCAGCTACGCCCGCTGAGACGCCGGACCGTGCCACACAGATAGACCGGCTCTTCAGGAGCCACAGGTGGGTAATGGATGTGCTGGTGTGCATACCCAAAGAGGTTCGGCGCCCCAGACCCGTCCACGGCACGTTACTTCGAGTTATCGAGAAAGAAGGCAAGGCCGTCTATGAGCGCAGCCGCGTCTAACTACCTGGCCAAGAGTGCCGCGCTCGACATAGAGCACGACTGCAGCGGTATGATAACGGTGTCAATATATCGAAGGAGAACACGGGTTGTCTGAGCGGAACGGGCAGTATGACGTTGCCATCATAGGTGGCGGTCCGGCGGGGTACGTCGCGGCTATACGCGCGCAGCAGCTTGGCGCAAAGGCCGTAGTCATCGAGAAGCAGTACTGGGGCGGAGTCTGCCTCAACGTGGGCTGCATCCCCACCAAGACGATGGTGAGCACCGTCGAGGTCCTGCGGCTCGCGAACATGGGTGCGGATTTGGGGCTGAAGGGCGGCGTGGAAGTGGACTACTCCGCGTTCCTCGACCGCAGAGGCAAGGTAACGAAGCAGCTCGTTGGGGGCGTCCAGGGGCTGCTGAAGGCGAACGGCGCGACGCAGGTGTTCGGTACTGCACGTCTTACGGCGCCTGGTGAGCTAGAGGTGCAGGGGCAGGACGGCGCGCAGACGATACGCGCGAAGAACGTCCTCGTAGCCACAGGCTCGGTGCCCGCGAAGCCCCCCATACCAGGACTCGACCTTCCCGGAGTTGTGGACAGCACAGGACTCCTCGCGCTGTCCGAGCAGCCGAGGGAGCTTGTCATCATCGGCGGCGGTTACATCGGCATCGAGTTCGGCTCTATCTTCACGAACCTCGGCACGAAGGTAACGGTCATCGAGATGCTGCCCCGGATACTGATGCAGACCGACGAGGAGCTGGCGAAGCGCCTCACGCAGATGCTGAAGCGCGACGGCATAGAGTTCCACTTCGACTCTCAGGTGAACGCCGTGGAGGAGCAAGAGGGCAAGCTAGCCGTGCGCTACACCGAGAAGGGGCAGGAAAAGACCGCCACGGGCGACACCGTTCTGTACGCCACGAGCCGTCGGCCGTACGCCGAAGGGCTGGGCCTCGAAGAGCTTGGCGTGGAGATGAACGGCCGCGCCATCAAGGTGAACGCGAGCATGGAGACGAACGTTCCAGGGGTGTACGCCGCGGGTGACGTTATCGGCGGCATCATGCTCGCCCACGTCGCGTGGGAAGAATCCAAGGTGGCGGTGAGCAACATGCTCGGCAAGCGCGCGAAGATGGAGTACCACGCCGTGCCCGCAGTGGTGTACAGCACCCCGGAGCTTGCGAGCGTGGGCCTGACGGAGGCGGAGGCGCACGACCAGGGCTACGAGGTGAAGGTGGGCCGCTTCCCCTTCTCTGCGAACGGCCGGGCGCTCGGGATGAACGAGGCGGTTGGTATGGTGAAGATCGTCTCTGAAGGGGGCTCCGGCGAGATCCTCGGCGCGCACATCCTTGGTCCGCACGCCTCAGACCTTATCGCGGAGCCGGTCATCGCGATGGAGATGGGCGCCACAGCGGAGGACATAGACCTCACGATCCATGCCCACCCCACGCTCCCGGAGTCCATCCAGGAAGCGGCGCTCGGCACCACGGGCAAGATGATCCACTACATCGGCAGATAAGCTGCTTGCCACGCTCGGCGATGCACGCGGTAACGGGTGGTAGCTTGGCGGGGGCGATCCTTGTGATCGCCCGCTCGCCCCGTGGGCCAGCTACGAGGCTTGCCCCTGGGGCCAGGTGGGCCGCTGAGTGACCAACAGGCTCTCCGAGCAGCTGGCGCGCGAGCCGTACAGCGACGGCCTGGACACAGAGTCGCAGGAGGGCGCGCCGCAGCACCCCACACCCCAAGGCGCCATCAAATCAGAGCCTGGAGTGCGAGGCCCACTGTAGAGACGTTGCACGCAACGTCTGCGTACCATCCGCGTAAAGTGTCCACCCCCACCAACAGCGACCATGACCGCAAGACAGCTCCCGGAAGTGGGCGGCGTAGGTCTCCCATGCTGCCGTTGAAATCACCCTGCAGACCCGCGCCTCCCTCTATCAAACACCCCTGCAGTGATAAAATAGAGAAAGTCGTTTTATGTATGCACTTGCCGTCCTCGTGCGTCCAGCACACAACCCATGACACACTCACAAAGCCTTTCTACTCCCGCGACCACCGCCAACGCCCCGGTTCTCAAGACGCTCACAGGCGTGATGGAGCGCATCACGTACCAGAACGAGGAGACGGGGTACACCGTTGCGCGCCTGCTGCCCGAGCGCACCCGCGGCAACGAGGCTGCCTCCGACAGGGGAGATGGTAATCTCGTCACCGTCGTCGGGAACATGGTTGGCGTGGCGCCCGGCGAGGCGCTGGAGCTGGTTGGGTTGTGGAAGAGCCACCCCCGGCACGGCTGGCAGTTCGTCGTGGAGAACTACCGCACCAAGCTGCCCGCGACCGAGCAGGGCATCAGGAAGTACCTGGGCAGCGGGCTCATCAAGGGCGTTGGCCCAAAGACCGCGGAGAAGATAGTTGCCCACTTCGGCACGCAGACCATCGAGGTGCTGGAAGTCACTCCCGAAAGGCTGCGCGAGGTGCCGCGGCTCGGGCCCCACAAGGCGGGGCTGATCGCGGGCGCGTGGGAGCAGCAGAAGGCTATCAAGGAAGTCATGCTCTTCCTCCAGGGCCACGGGGTCAGCACCTCACTCGCCGTCCGCATCTACAAGGAGTACGGTGACGCCGCCATCACCGTCGCGAAGAACGATCCATATCGCCTCGCGCGGGACGTCTGGGGCATAGGCTTCAAGACGGCGGACAAGATCGCCCAGGCGATGGGCATCGCGCCTGACGACCCTAGGCGCCTGCAGGCGGGCACTCTGTACGTGCTCGGCGAGGCAAGTGACTCCGGTGGGCACACGTACCTCCCCGAGCCACAGCTCTCCGCTCGTGCGGCGGAACTGCTCGGCGCGCGGCCCGAGCAAGTGGCGGAGGCGATTCGGACACTGCTCTCCGAGGACGGCCTTCGAGCCGAGATGGTCATCGAGGGCGAGGACGGCGAGCGCACTCTCGTCCCACTTGGGCCGTCACGAGCCCCGAAGCTGCACGGTACGGACACGCTCAGGGAGAGGAGTGTCGAGTATCGGCAAACCACGGACAGCGACGGGGCGGCGGGCTCTACGACTGCCCTCCACCCAGCACAGGGCGAGCAGGCTGTATACCTGCCTCCCTTCCATGCGGCGGAGCTCGGGGTCGCGAATCACCTGCGAAGGCTCAGAAATGCTCCCGCTCCTATGGACCGACTCACCGACCTGAAGACCATCAACTTCGAGCGCATGTTCGAGTACCTCGCTACCAGGGAAAAACTGGACCTGACGGAGCGCCAGAAGGAGGGCATAGTGATGGCGCTTACGCAGCCCGTCGGTGTGCTCACTGGAGGCCCCGGTACGGGCAAGACGACCTCTATGCGTGCCCTCATCCGAGTGCTCACTCTCAAGAAGAAGAGGATTGTGCTCGCCGCGCCCACGGGCAGAGCGGCGAAGCGGCTCTCGGAGGCCACAGGACTCGAGGCAAAGACCCTCCACCGCCTCCTGCAGTTGCGCCCCGGCGCGAAGGCCCAGTACGACCAGGACAACCCTATCCCCGCCGACGTGGTCATCGTGGACGAGACGAGCATGCTCGACACGCTCCTGATGAACAATCTGCTCAAGGGTATAGCGACGGGCGCTCACCTGCTACTCGTGGGCGACGCGGACCAGCTGCCGAGTGTGGGCGCGGGCAACGTGCTCGCGGATATCATCGGAAGCGAGAGGGTGCCCGTAGTGCAGCTTGACCACATATTCCGCCAGGGCGCGGGCAGCGCGATAGTCACGAACGCCCACCGCATAAACTCCGGTCAGATGCCAGTGACAGGGCGCGACGTGACGGACTTCTACTTCTTTGCGGAAGATGACACCGAGAAGGCGGGCGAGCTGGTAGTGGACCTCGTCACCCGCCGCATCCCGGCCCGGTTCGGGTTCCGCCCGTCGGACATTCAGGTGCTCTCGCCCGTGCATGCTGGTAAGTGCGGGGTGGGCCATCTCAACGAGCGACTGCAGGAAGCGCTCAACCCGGCTGCACCGAACAAGCCGCAGAAGCAGTACGGCAGCAGGCTGTTCCGGATAGGCGACCGGGTGCTCCAGCTACGCAACAACTACGACAAGGACGTGTACAACGGCGACAGTGGGGTGGTCACGGGTATCTTCCCCGATGACCAGGAGCTGAAGGTGCGGCTCGAGGACGGCCGGGAGGTTTCCTACGACTACGGTGAGCTCGACGAGCTGACGCTCGCGTACGCGCTCTCGATCCACAAGAGCCAGGGCAGCGAGTACCCTGTATGCGTCATCCCCATCGCGATTGGGCACTACATGCTTCTGGAGCGCAAGCTGATCTACACCGCCGTCACGCGCGCGAAGAAGCTGGTGGTGCTCGTCGGCAGCAGGCGCGCGCTCGCTATAGCCGTCCGCAACGGGCCGCGTGCGGGGGGTAGCGGCGGGCGGTACACCGGCCTCGCAGCTAGGCTCACGTAGTTAGGCACGTCCAATCTCGTGGGGGTGTGACATTGCACGCCCTACGCCCACCGCCCCCGCAGACAAGCCGCTACTGCTTGAAGTAGTCGGCGTTTATCTCCACGTACTGCGACCACTGCTCCGGCACAGAGTCCTCAGGGAAGATAGCGCTTACAGGACACTCTGGCTCGCACGCCCCACAGTCTATGCACTCGTCAGGATGAATGTAGAACTGCTGGGCATCATCGTCACTGTAGATGCAGTCAACCGGGCATACCTCGACACAGCTTGCGTCCTTGACTCCTATGCACGGCTCCGCGATTACGTATGGCACTTGGAATACCTCTTCTTCCAGGGGTGAATCTTGACTTGTTGGCGCGTACTGCTTACCTATTGTCCTTAGCATGGCGGCTTACCGTCTGCGCTTCTTTGT
>JADDPP010000050.1 GCA_016781845.1 Rubrobacter sp. | reverse complement strand
TGATCTTGAGCACCCTCTCCCCCTCAGTTTGCGCGGTCATGCCTACCACATTGTAGAACTCTCCCCTTCAGGCAAAGTCAAGAGCGGAGCGTTTTGTGCGGTTGGGCAGCACCGAACTCCCAACCTCTCGACATCGTCGGCCCTTGACTCTCCCCATAGAGGCGGGTCTTATCCTCTGGCTGAGGAGATGAGCGGTGAAGGATGCGGTCTACTATGGAGGGAAACAAGATGCACGAGTATGAACTGGCAGGCGACAACTATGAGATGGGGAGGCGGAACGCCGTGCTGCTGAAGCGGGCAGGGTACCCCGCGCAGCAGGCCGTCACAGAAGGCCAGCTCCGGTTTGCCCGGGAGTGCGAGGAGGTCGTGGGGGCGTACGCCCCGTGGCTGCTAGAAGAGATCCGGGGGGTAGAGGACGCAGGTCTCTTTGACCCTGGGGTCGTCAAGGTCCTCCCGCTAACGCTCTACACCGACCCCGGATGCTCGGCGGTCGCAGTCTCGGGCGAGCACACGCGCGATGGCAAGCCCCTGTTCGGCCGCAACTACGACTTCTTCGCCTCGTTCGGGAAGTACAGCTGCTTGTACCGGACCCGCCCTGAGGGGAAGCTTGCGCACATAGGCTGTTCGGATCAGTGGGTGGGCCGCCACGACGGGCTGAACGAGGCGGGCCTGGCCATCGGGCACAGCGGACCGCCCGGGCGCGAGCAGCGGCCCGGATTCGTGATCACGCTGGCGATCCGGGCCGTCCTCGACACCTGCCGGACCGCGGAGGAGGCCGCGTCGTTTCTGGAGCGCATCCCGCATCTGGGGAACACAGCTTATCTTCTGGCTGACGCGGCGGGGAGGATAGCCGCGGTCGATGCAAGCCCCGATGAAGTGCGCACGACCTGGTTCCAGGACGGGTTCGGCTTCCTCGCGAACAGGTACGCATCGGAGGAGATGGCGATGTACACGCCGTATGAGGAGGTATCCAGGAGTTGCACCCGTGCCCGTAACATCCGGCAATGGTACGAGGTGCGCCCCAGCGCGGGTATAGATACGGGGTACATGCAGCGTGTGATGAGCCACCCAGGGGAGGGCGTTTGCGCGTGCGCCGGAGAGACCGAGGACTCGCAAGACCCCGTAGTGACGCTCTGGTCGTGGACCGCAGCGCTGGGAGACTCCGCCATACAGCTCGCCAAGGGGACGCCGTACGAGACGCCGTACGAGCCAGCGGCACTGTAACCGACTGCAGCAGACCGACGGAAACGAGCCGGTGCAGGAGAGGGCTGGTTCTGTCAGCTATCTGCCTGTTGATGCTGCGATCAGTTTGTCTCGGGTATGGTGGAGTTAGCAGATGACACCTCCCGCCGACTTAGCTGCATGCTGCATGTTGTGTGTCGGTCGAGCTTAGATGTATGTCGCGATGCCGTCCCGGAAATCCTCCTCGTCGCCGACCCTCAGCGCCCACAACGCCTGCTGCAGCGCGAAGGTACTCCTGTAGAAACCCGCCCGCTCCCTCACCGATGCGGTGGCGAGATCTGGGTAGGCCAGGTAGAACCGGTCGCCGAGCGCGGGGACAGAGGCGAGGTCCGCTGCGGGATCGCCCAGCGCCGCCGACCCGAAGTCGATCACGCCGGTTATCATCTGGGCGCGAGGGTCGTACAGGATGTTCTCGTTGCCGAAGTCCCCGTGGCGGAGCACCGGACTCCAGCCGAAGTGACTCGGGTCCCCCAGGAACGCCTCGAGCTCCCGCTCCACTCCCCTGCGGGCATCCGGGCGCATATACCCGAACAGCTCCTCTCGGAAGGCGGTATGCATGCCCGTCCAGTAGTCGGCGCCGTCAGCCGTGGGAAGATGGGCGTCGATCTCGATGACCGGGAAGGCGTGCAGCTCCCGCAGGAACGTGGCGAGCTGCACGGCGATGCGATCCAGCACCTCCTCGTCTCCGACGCTTTCCAGCGTCTCTCGCCACAGCGGTTCGCCCTGTATCATCCGATAACCCATGAAGACCTGCTCCCCAGTGTGCGGATCCATGCCGATGTACGCGGGGTCGGGCACGGGCAGTGGGAGGTGCCCCTGCAGGCCGCGTAGGATTGCGGTCTCGGTAGCCATGGTCTTCGCCGCGTCCGGCGTCCTGGGGAAGCGGAAGATCAGATCCCCGTTGATGATCAGGATGTCATTGAACTGCCCGCCCGCTGTACTCACGGCTGCTGTTTCTAAGGGGAGTTCGGGGTATGCATGGCGGACGCGCTCCAGGTAGATCGCCCACTTGTCCAAGAATCAGCCTCCTCGCGATAGAGCGGCCAGGCCCCGCCGATCCCTCCCTAGAGTTCGCGAACATCCCTGCTGCTCCCGGCGGGCAGACCCTTGACGAGGGGGTGGTGGGGCTGGTGCGGACGGGATGGTAACGAGCGCAAGCGAGGGGGCGCTCAGCACTGATGACGCAGCAGCTTCCCCGGCCCGCCGTGACATCCATTGTACCCCCGGACGCCTTGAGCCC
>JADDPP010000226.1 GCA_016781845.1 Rubrobacter sp. | reverse complement strand
CATCTGGGCGCTCCTCGTGCCGTCCTCGGTGATGACCGGCATCTTCTGGGTAGGGGCAGCATTGTAGCGCGCGTCGAAAGAGAGCTGCGCCTCCAGGGCGAAGCGCTCGCTGATCTCGCTCGGGGACAACAACCCGAACCTGCCGCACATCCCGTCACCTCCGTTACCACGAGTCTCTTACCGCCTCCATGCTAGCGGTTACGCGATCCGGTTGCGCTCGAGAGTAGCGCCTGCGGCCCTTTTGGTCCGGTTCCACGACGCTGCGAATGCGATCTACGTCCACACGTGAGCGTGTAGATGCGTGTGGGAACACCGCCTGCGCTCAGGATGAGGACCCGATCTTCGATCGCCAGGCGTCCTCAAGCAGCTCGCGGATAGTATCGCGACTGGCGACGTGCAGGTTCACGCGCACGCCCTTGAGCCGCCTACCCCACCATAGCTCCTCACAGCCGACGTCATCTACACCGAGCGCCAACCGACGGCGTACTCCTCGATCATCACGTTGAGGTGCCCATCGTCGGGCAGCGTGGCAAAGATCCTCCTGCGCACGCGAAACGACGGCTTGCCGTGATGGGCCTGTTCGAGCGCGCCATCCGTTCTATCAGCTCGGACACGGGGCAGTCGGCTCTCGCACAGTTTCACCGGATTGGTCCTGCAGGTAGGAGTCGTCTTCGGCGGCTTGGTCGAGTGGGTGGAGGATCTCGTCGCGGTCCAGTCGCGGACCCAGAATCGCCGCGATCGCGAGGAACCCGGGGACAACACCCGCGACGAGGAATACTGTCGCCACCCCGAGCGCGTCGCCGAGCGGACCGGCGACCGCCATCGACACCGGCATCAGGGCAAGGGAGATGAAGAAGTCCAGGCTCGATACACGGCCTCGCAGTCCCTCGGGCACACGGCGCTGAAGCAGCGTGCCCCAGATCACCACGCCGGCAGAGAACGCCGTGCCCACCGCGAACAGCGCCGCGCCAATCACCCACAGCTTGCTCGCAAACCCTACGGCAGCGAGCGGCAGTGTGCCAAAGCCCCACAGCAGCAGCATCACCGTGAGGTAGCGACGCGGCAGCCGCCACGACGAGATCCCCAGCGCGCCGAAAGCGCCTCCGAAACCGAAGGCGGCGAGAGCCAGACCGTACTCGTCGGCGCCACCTCCGACGTTATCCCGGATCGCGAACGGCATCAGCACCTCGAGCGGTCCCATGATGAGCAATACGAACGCGAGCGCGAACACGAGCGTGGCCCACAGCCAGCTTGTCCGGCGCACGTACACGAAGCCTTCGCGCAGATCGGCGAAGGCTGACGCAATGCTATGACCATCCTCGGTCGGGACACGCGCGGCCGAGCGGACGCTCATCGCGAGCAGGCAGGCGGCGGAGACCAGGAAGGTCGCGCCGTTCGCGAGGATCGCAGCTCCTGGCGAGAATGCCGCGACCGCGATGCCGCCGAGCGCCGGACCGGCCGCCTGCTGGGCGAGTGGTCGCAGCGTCCCCTCCAGCCCGTTTGCTGCCAGCAGTTCATTCTCGGGCAGCAGGCGCGGCAGCAGCGCGGTGTAGGAGGGGATGAAGAAGGCGTCCCCAGCACCGAGCACGAACCCGCCCAAGGCGAGGTGCCAGATCTGCAGGTTGCCAGTGAGCGAGAGCGCGCCGAGCGTGAGCAGCACAGCAGCCCGCACGAGGTCGGCGCAGAGCATGACGAGGCGCTGCGGCAGCCGGTCCGCCGCGACTCCGCCGATTAGCACAAACGCGACCAGGCCGGCGCTCAAGAGCGCGGTGACGAGCGACAGTTGAGCGGGACCGCCACCGATCTCGATTACCTGCCACGCGAGCGCGACGAGCCACAGACCACTACCGATCATCGAGGCGAGCAGTCCGATCCACAGCAGCCGGAAGTCGCGATGGCGCAGTGGACGCACCGCAGCAGGAGTGTTCCACCGCATCCGACGTCGTTCGGGAGCGCTCAACGCAGACCTCCAGCGTTGCTCAGGATTCGACTCAGGGGCGCGTCCGCCAACGCCGGCATCGGCTCTGACCGGTATACAGACGCAGTTCGACGCACGTGAGCCTCCCTTGCTACCCGATGATGGTTGGAGCGTAGCACGGTGCAGGTCTGGATACATGCTGCGCGTTGCGCTTGGACCTTTTGCACGAGCAGTACCTGCGCGACGAGCCTGACGGTGGAACACTCAGACTGTCCTGCTCGGCTCCCCGTGATACAGATGTGCTACGGGCATAGATAAGAACTCAAGCTCTGAAACGTGACCTGGATATCAGGCAATGCGGACGCGCAGGATATACGCTTACCCTGCAGAGATGGAGGTCTGACGCGGTACAGAAGCATCGGGGAGCGTGCCAGCAAGTCTGCAGCCGCTCAGACATCAGGCAAGGAGGCGGAGGCAATCGAACAGCAACGGCGGTAGAGTGAAAGACATAAGAAGCGTATGTACACACGAAAGGAGCACACAGGATGGCATCGCGTGATCTGAACCGAGTAATGCTTATAGG
>JADDPP010000390.1 GCA_016781845.1 Rubrobacter sp. | reverse complement strand
TTGACAGGCAGGCGAATTACTTAACTTGTGACCTATGGTATAAGCCGACGGCTGAGGCGGCTGCCACGTTGAGGCTGCTCAGGCTACGGGAGGCCAGCGGGATCTGCACGCTCTCGGTCGCCAACCCGATCACGTCCTGGGCGAGTCCCCGCCGCTCATTACCGACCAGTAGTGCTGGCCTCGATCCGCGCGGCAGCCTGTGGCCGTACACGTCCACCGCGCCCTCAAGGTTGTCGAAGGCGACTACCGGGGAGTAGCCGCGCGCCAGTTCCTCAAAGGTTATGAGCGGGAGAGGGTCACGTGCGGGCTCGACCTCCTCCCAGCTGCCAGCGAGATCCTTGCGGTCGCGGAACACGCACGGTGCATCGAACATGGCCGCGACGTGGAGCATCGTGAGCGCGTTCCAGGGGTTCTCGATGCCGTCCCCCACGAGGGTGATAGCCTCTCTCACTGGCTGGCGGACCTGCCCTCCAGGTACCTCAGCCGGTACCGCTCTGCGAAGGTCCTGGCGTACGCCTCATGATCGCGAGTGCGGGCTATTCGCGCCCTGCGCTTCCCTTTGTGGTGCTGCAGTATGTGGTGTCCTATCTCGTGGAGCAGCACGTCGAGGAGCATAAACTCCTTGAGCGTCTCCCCGGGCCAGGTCACAAGCGTCCCGCTGCACTGGGCGGGCTCGACCTCCGCACCCGCAGCTTCCAGTCTCTCCAGTTGTTGCGCGGGCACCCGACCGGGTAACAGCCATGGCGACGACGGCTGATCGTAGAGGACGATTCTGCCCGGCACGAGCAGCCTGCCGAGGAGCAGACCGTGGACTGCATCGCCGCAACTCCTCGCCAGCTCGATGGAACGCAGTCCGTACGTGACTTCCGCTCCGAAGAACTCCAGTACTGTCAGGATATCCGCCCGCACCGCCGGGTGAATGCGGCCCCGTCTGGGATCCTGCGCGCGCAGCCGCGGGAAGGGCAGTGAGGAATTGAGCGAGGGGGCCCACAGGGGGGGACTGCAGGGCAGCCCCAGTTCCTTCATCCCTCTGTCGAGTGCGTGGGCCGAGCTGAGATCCGAGCGGCCACGAGGTTCGTATGGCGCCCGCACGCGCCTCCCAGAGAGGATACGCCGCGGTCTAGTGTGTACGCTCCTGGACATACGCTCCTTATCCGATGAGTGCCTGCGAGTGGCATGTAATGGACCCACTGTGGGGCCGGGTGCCGATGTAGACCTTCGCCTGATACTATAACCGAGCCTGCGCGACTCGTCGCAATTCGTGCCTATAGCATCGCGAGGGCCAGCCCGAAGTGCGATGCGAAGCCACTCGTCTGCGATGTATTGACTCCCGAGACGGTATCTATGTCAATGCCTGCATGCTCCGGGTCTTGCCAGAGGGTTATAGTACGCGTACCGAGTTTGAGCAGTAGGGCCGGCAAGGTCGGGGTTTGGAGGAGGAGAAGCCTGATGACAGCGGAGAGGAGCGTGTTGGTCGCCCCAGGGGAGGGTGAAGTGGTTCTGCGCGGGGGTGTTGGGGTAGTCCGCAAGATCTCGGCGGCGACCGGCGGGGCGTTCTCGGTCGTGGAGCACCCGCTGGAGCCGGGGGCCTTGGCGGCCCCGCCGCACACACACGCCGACACGGACGAGTACTCGTTCGTGATCGAGGGCGAGATCGGGGTGCTGATGGGCGAAGAGACATTCCGGGCGCCGGCAGGCTCCTACGTTCTCAAACCCCGCGGCATCCCCCACACGTTCTGGAATGAGGGGACGGAGCCGGCGAGGGTGCTGGAGATCATCTCACCGGGAGGCTTCGAGCGATACTTCGAGGAGCTCGGGGAGATACTCTCCGCGACGCCGCCAGGCCAGCCACCGGACTTCGGCAGGATCGCGGAGGTTGCCGGCAGGTACGGCACAATGTGCCATATGGAGCGCCTCGGGGAGATCATGGAGAAGCACTCCGTAGCGTTGCGCTAGCGGACGGACGGCTCGATCAAGGCGTTGCGTGCTCCTGCCAGCGGGCTTCCGATAGCAGGTAAATGTGCCGTACACGCCAAGGCCAGGATCCTTATGACCCGGCTCACGCGGCACGCGGCGCGTGCTCCTGCCGCGCTCGCAAGAACACCGTCTGATCATATGCTTCGCGCTTGATTCACAGGGCGTGGATGATCCTCACCCACTGGTTGGCGAGCGCCCGCAGCGCCATCGTGTGACTCTTGCCCTCCTCGCGCTTGCGCCCGTAGTACTCCGCCGCCCACTCCTCCTTCTGTAGGCTAGCCCACGCGTACTGGTAGAGGGTGTTGCGGAAGGGCTTGTTACAGGCGTAGCGCTTGCGCGCCCTCGAGTAGTTCCCGCTCTGATACACCACGGGGGAGGTGCCAGCTAATGCTTGCACACCGGAAGCATCCTCGTACCTTCCCCTGTCGCCGCCCCACTCCGCCAGAAGCCGCGGGGCGAGCCGCTTGCCGGCACCGGGCAGTCGCCGGAAGATCGGTGCGTCAGAGTGCTGAGAGAAGAGACGCTCGATCTCGTTGTCGTACTCGGCAATCCGCTCAACCAACGATGACAGCTGCTCGAGGAGTGCGAGCGTCAAGCGCAGGACTCGCCGAGGGTTGTGGCTGGTCTAGCCTGGCTCGGATCTCGCGCGACTTCGAGGCGAAATGAGGATGTCCCGCCTCCCTGAGCACCTGTGTCATGGCCTCCTCACTGGCTTCCCTGGCGGATTCTAATGTCGGGAACGCCCGGAGGAACGCCAGGGTGGACGCCTGGTGCAGCTTGGAGAACAGCTCCAGCGCCACCGGGTAGTAGGCCTTCAGGCAGGCCGTCAGCTGGTTGACGAGGCGCGTCTGGCTCTGTATGAGCACGTCCTGGTCGCGCGTCAGCAGCTTCAACTCCTCGACCACCGGGTCGTCGGGAGCGAGCCGCCTGAGGTCCCGCAGGTCGCTTCTGCCCGCCCTAGCCAGCATGTACGCGTCTATCGCGTCCGTCCTCGCCCCCGACGGTACTCGGCGCCGGTCTACCGTCTCGGGTTGACGGGGTAGACCGAGAGCCCTGCCTCGAGCAGCGTCGCGACGAGCAGGCCGCGGTCGGTCTCTATGACAACAGCAATCTCTTGCGGCGTCGCTATGTTCTTCAAGAAGTCCGTTAGTTTGGTGAATCCCCGCACGTTATGCTCGACGTGGATGCTCCCAACGCGCCTACCATCGTCGTCTATGACCACCGCGTCGTGGTGTCGATCCGCCCAGTCTATGCCCGCGTAGTACATCTCCTCCCTCCTCTCCGTTCTCAATGCAATCCCGGGCGCCCGTGGCCTTATACCTGGGTGCTCGAAGCACTGCCTTCTATCGTTGGTCAAAACCCGGGAGGGGCCGGGGGAGGAGGTCTTGACAGAGCGGTCGAGCCGCGAGGGCCGGCGAGCCTTCCCCCGACCCAGCTATGAGCACCCATCACGAAGGGTGCCTGGAGGCATTATTGCCGTATAAGGGCCGGGGAATGAGCACCATACGCTCATTCCCCGGCCCTTGTTGCTCTGTGGCGGAGAGGGCGGGATTCGAACCCGCGAGGGCTTTTTACACCCTACGCGATTTCCAGTCGCGCGCACTAGGCCAAACTATGCGACCTCTCCGTGTACGAGTGGTGACTGCCGAGCGCTAAGCGGCGTGGGGCAACCCGGTGCTTGTTGGCGGAGGGGGTGGGATTCGAACCCACGAGGCTCATCACCTGGCCGCTTTCGAGGCGGCTGCACTAGTCCGCTATGCGACCCCTCCATACCACTGGGTAGCAGTTCTCACCGTCGCTTAGTATATCACACGCGACGCCGCTCCCGCCCCAGCCCTGCAGGGCGAATTCTAAGGTCAGCAGGAATGTGTGTGACCCTCACTTTCGGCGGCTATATGGCCGTTACATCAGTGCGTGGAGGGGAGACTACCTGTAGAGACGTTGCACGCAACGTCTGCGCGGCGACCAGCGGTGACTGTGAAGTTGCCCTGCCCGACAGTTGACAGCCGGTGACCAAGGCAGTATCCTGCCGTACACTGCAACAGAGGCAAGCGCTTTCGCACCAATCGCGTGCCCTCTGGTGCCGGTAACAGGAACATCTTGGACTACAGCGCGTGCATCAGGAAGGGGCGCATCCCATCGCCATGAGCAAGTTGGAGTGGTTCCACGGCCCGAACGCTGGCTACGCCCTGGAGCTGTACGAGCGCTACCTCACCGACCCCGAGTCCGTGGATTCACTTACCCGCGCTTTCTTCGAGCAGCAAGACTCGCCCTCAACGACAAGTCCTGCCCCGCCGAGGTCAGCCGCTGGCGCGGCGGTAGACGTGATGACCATTGTAGGCGCGGCAAGACTCGCAAGACTCACTCGCGAGTACGGCCACCTCGCCGCACAGCTCGACCCGCTCGGCTCACCGCCGCCTGGCGACCCCGAGCTGGAACTTGCCACCCACGGACTGTCCGAGGAAGACCTGGAACGACTGCCGGGCAGCGTAATCGGCGGACCACTGTCACCTGAGGCGCCAAACGCGCTCGAAGCGTACCGGCGGCTCCGGCAGGTGTACTGCGGCTCCGTTGGGTATGACTTCGACCAGGTGCAGATCGCAGAGGAGCGAGACTGGCTTCGTGATGTTATCGAGGGAGAGCAGTTCCAGAGCACGGTGGACCCAGGAGCCGAGAGGGAACTGCTGGAACGGCTGACAGAGGTGGAGACGTTCGAGCGCTTCCTGCACCGCGCATTTCCCGGGCAGAAGTGGTTCTCCATCGAGGGGCTGGACATGCTCGTGCCGATGCTCGACGAGGTCATCAGCGGCGCGGTGGAGGTACGCACGCGCGAGGTGGTTATCGGCATCGCGCATCGGGGCAGGCTCAACGTGCTTGCGCACATCCTGGGTCAGCCGTACGAGACACTTCTCGGCGCGTTCGTTCACAGTGCCGAGCGCAAGCGGGGCACCGCGGCTTCCGATTCCCGCAACGACGGCTGGACGGGCGACGTCAAATACCACTTGGGCGCTACCCGCAGGCTCTCCGCGGGCAGCACCTCCGTGATGCCGATAACGCTTGTTCCCAACCCCAGCCATCTCGAGTTCGTGAACCCCGTTGTCGAGGGCAGGGCGCGGGCCGCTCAGGAGGCGCGGAACCGGCGAGGCGATCCCGTTCAGGACGAGCGCGCTTCGCTGCCGATCCTCATCCACGGTGACGCCGCGTTTCCGGGGCAAGGTGTCGTGGCCGAGACGCTCAACCTCTCGCGCCTCGCTGGTTACCGTACGGGCGGGACGATACACATTATCGCGAACAATCAGTTAGGCTTCACGACAGAAGAGCGCGATGCCCGGTCCACGCTGTACGCGAGCGACCTCGCCAAGGGGTTTGAGATACCCATCGTCCACGTAAACGCGGATGACCCATCCGCGTGCCTCGCGGCCGCCCGTCTTGCCCACGCATACAGAGAGCGCTTCCGCAAGGACTTCCTCATTGACCTGGTTGGCTACCGCCGTTATGGACATAACGAAAACGACGAGCCCGCGTACACCCAGCCGCTGATGTACAGGCGCATCGCCTCGCATCCCACAGTGCGACGAATCTGGGCTGACCTGCTTATTGAGCGAGGGGTGGTCTCGGAGGACGAGGAGCGCGAGATGGTGGGCCGCGTGCAGGAGCGCCTGCGCGAAGCTCAGGCACGCGCGGCTCCCGGTGGTCCACCTGAGCTCAGCCCAACCCCCTCGTTCGGGCTCGGGCCGGAGCAGGCAGAGAGCCTAGTTCCCGCCAGCACACTGCACGAGCTCAACGATGCCCTGCTCCAGCGTCCGGAGGGCTTCAACACCAGCCCAAAGCTGGACCGATCGTTGCAGCGACGGCGGGATGCCCTGGAGAACGGGACGCTGGACTGGGGACACGCCGAAGCGCTGGCGTTCGCGACCATACTTGTGGACGGAGTGCCCGTACGACTAACAGGCCAGGATACAGAGCGGGGCACGTTCAGCCAGCGACACCTGAGTCTGTATGATGTGGAGACCGGAAGGAAGCACACACCGCTGCAGGCCCTATCCCAGGCAACCGCCTCTTTCGCGGTGTTCAACAGCCCGCTCTCGGAGAACGCTGCCCTCGGCTTCGAGTACGGCTACAGCTCCCACGCTCCGGGCACGCTCGTGCTGTGGGAGGCGCAGTACGGCGACTTCGCGAACGGGGCGCAGGTCATCATAGACCAGTTCATCTCCTCAGGGCATGCGAAGTGGCGGCAGCCCTGCGGCCTCGTCCTGCTGCTGCCGCACGGGTACGAGGGCCAGGGTCCGGAGCACTCGAGCGCACGCCTTGAGCGCTTCCTGCAGCTTGCCGCGGACGACAACATGCGGATCGCGTATCCTACCACCTCCGCCCAGTACTATCACCTGCTCCGCCGGCACGCCGCACTGCTCAAGGTAGACCCGCGTCCGCTCGTGGTAATGACGCCGAAGAGCCTCCTGCGCAGCCCCGCCTCCGCCTCCAGCCTCGCCGACCTTACAGATGTCACCTTCCAGCCTGTACTCGAAGATCCCTCGCGTCGTAACCATGCCCACGAGGTGCATCGGCTACTGGTCTGTAGCGGCAAGGTGTACGTGGACCTCGTATCCAGCGAGATGTACTCCAGGGCCAGGCACATCGCCATCGTGCGGGTGGAGGAGCTGTACCCGTTCCCATCAGCGCATCTGTCGCGCGCGCTCAGGGCGTATCCGAACCTGAGCGAGGTGGTATGGGTACAGGAAGAGCCTCGCAACATGGGCGCGTGGAGCCACGTTGCGCCCTGCCTGCGGGCGGTGCTGCCGACCGGCATCCCACTGCAGTACGTGGGGCGACCGGAGAGCGCAAGCCCCGCGGTCGGCAGTATTGACCCGCACAACGCTGAGCAGGCGCGCATCGTCCAGTCCGCGCTGTCAGGAGGGCCCGACGTGTCGCCGAGCAGGCAGACAGAGGAGGTAAGCCATGCCCGCTGAGATTCGCGTCCCGGAGCTTGGGGAGTCCATCGTGGAGGTAATCGTTCAGCGGTGGTTGAAGCAGGAAGGGGAGACGGTTGCGGAAGGCGACGCGCTCGTCGAGCTGGAGACCGAGAAGGCAAACGTCGAGATACCTGCTGATCGCGCTGGAGTGCTTGCCAGCATAGCTCGCCAGGAGGGCGAGATCGTCCAGGTTGGAGAACTGCTCGGCACAATCGGCGACGGCTCTTCAGGAGCAGCGACGGCGCCCACGGCATCGGATGCCGGCCAGGGCAACGGCAGTGTAGAGCAGACGGACGCCGATGACGCCCCGCTGGCATCTCCCGCCGTTCGCAGGCTCGCCGTCGAGCACGGCATCGACCTGGCTGAGGTCAAGGGCACGGGTCCGAGGAGCCGCGTCACCCGCGAGGACGTGCTCGCCTACATCGGCAGACCGACGGAAGCTGCAGCAGCGTCCCCTACGCCTGCTCCGCCAGCGAGACACGAGCCATCCAGTCCCGTTTCCGTGGACAGCGACCGCCGGGAGCGCCGCGAGCCGATGACGCTTCGGCGGCGGACTATAGCCCGGCGGCTCGTCGAGGCGCAACAGACTGCGGCGATGCTTACCACCTTCAACGAGGCGGATATGAGCGCGGTGATGGAGGTGCGCAAGCGACGCAACGAGGCGTTCCAGCAGCGACACGGCATCAAGCTCGGTTTCATGTCATTCTTCGTCAAGGCAGTGATCGGGGCGCTCAGAGAGTTCCCATACCTCAACGCAGAGATTGACGGGGATGAGATCGTCCTCAAGGAGTACTACGACATCGGCATAGCGGTTGGTGTGCCGGAAGGTCTTGTCGTGCCGGTCGTGCGAGACGCGGATCGCAAGAGCTTCGCCCAGATAGAGCGGGAGATCGCGGACCTGGCCGCGAAAGCGCGCGAGAACAGGCTGGGGCTCGCGGACCTGCAGGGAGGCACCTTCACCATCACGAACGGCGGTGTCTACGGCTCCCTGATGAGCACTCCGATCCTGAACGCGCCACAGGTAGGCATCCTCGGCATGCACGCCATCAAACAGCGTCCTGTCGTGGTCGGCGAGGAGGTGGTCGTCCGGCCAATGATGTACCTCGCGCTCTCCTACGATCACCGAATCGTTGACGGTAGCGACGCCGTGCGCTTCCTCGTCCGCGTCAAGGAGATGGTCGAGGAGCCGGAGACGTTGCTGCTCGAAGGGTAGACGCCGGACGGGCACCTGTGGATTGCCTACAAGGGGCAGAAGGCTCCGTTCGCTTCGGCAGGCAGGACTCCTCTGCTACGCTCTTTGGTTCTGCAGGCGCGCAGTAACTCCTGGCTGCGTATCCGTAAGGCCAGGCGATTATGACCGACACTGTAAGCCGCGCAGGGCTACAGACTCAAGGAGGTCCAGGGTCGCGCACGGCTCTCGTCTAACGTATTATCCCGCCCTATCTGGGCTACTACACGCGATGCCGAATGCAGACTATGGAACAGCTTGGTATCATCGGGGAAGAGCAGCCAACGGAGGGTTACACACCCACAACTGGGAGATATGCAGCAACTCTACCCGGCACTCCGTCCGTGTGGCGTTCAGGACGTATACGCGGAACTCGCCACCCTCCGCTCCTCGCCGCGCGTCCTGATGAATGTAGTCACGACGATAGACGGTCGCGCGACGATAGGCGGCAGCAGCCATGCCATCGGGAGCGCCACAGACCATCTCCTGATGCAGAAGCTCCGCTCGGTCGTGGATGCTGTGGTGGTTGGCGCTGGTACCCTGAGGCGCGAGAGCGTCTCCCCTGGTGTTGCCCCCCCCTTCCGTGCGGAGCGCGAGCGAGCAGGCCTTCCGCCACAGCCGCTCACCGTCGTACTCGGTGGTGAGGGCGAGTTATCTCTGCGCGGCAGGATAGGTCGGCTCGGTCCCGAGCGACTTGTAATGTTCCTCCCTCAGGGCACGGATAGCCTGGAGGTACGTGACCGCGCCACCGTACATCTCTACTGTGGCAGGCGCGCCGAACCCGAGGAGGTGATTCGAGTCCTGCGGGAGCGATACGGGGCACGGACCGTGCTTCTGGAGGGGGGACCCTCCGTATACGGATCCTTTGCGCGAGCAGGGCTGGTGGACGAGGTGTTCTGGACGCTCTCTCCGAAGCTGTCCGGTGGTGGAGACGCCCCAGGCATGCTGGAGGGGCCAGGGAGCGAGGGTGGCCCGAGAACACTCCGCCTCGTAAGCGTGTACGAGCATCTTGGAGAGTTGTATCTGCGTTACCGGGCAGCGCCAACTGAGGTATTTGACTAGCGACTCGGTACTCTTATCCTTTACCCTTTACCTGTATAACATTGATCGTAACCTGCGGTGAAGAAATCGCATTACAGCAAATAGAACCGAATTGAGAGGACAAGAAGGTATGGCTATGGCGCTACGTGAAGAGAATCGCACGACGGTCTCGGCTGGGGACAGGGGACCGGAGCCCAGAATAGTAGTCCTGGGCGGGGGTACCGGCGCCTACACCGCGCTTACGGGGCTGAAGCGCCATACGGGGCAACTGTCCGCGATAATCTCCATGGCCGACAGTGGCGGAAGCACTGGCCGTCTTCGCGATGAGTTTGGTCACTTGCCGCCTGGCGACCTTCGCAAGGCGCTCGTGGCGCTTGGTTCGGACGACGACACAAGCCTCGCGCTGCGCCGCCTCCTCGAGTACCGCTTCGAGAAGGGTAACGGCCTCTCGGGTCATACCTTCGGCAATCTCTTCCTAACGGCGCTGACAGAGATCACGGGAAGCACGGACCGCGCCGTCGCCGAGGCATCGCGCATCCTGAACGTGCGGGGCCGAGTCATACCCGTCACGCTGACGGACATTCACCTCATGGCAATAACAGAGCGCGGCGACGTGATACGCGGCGAAACCAACATTGATGTACGCACCCACGACGCACAGGTGCCCATAGAGCGGGTCTACCTTGAGCCGGATGCGGAGGCGAACCCCGCGGCAGTCGAGACTATCGAGCAGGCCGATGTCGTCGTGCTTGGCCCCGGCGACCTGTACTCCTCCCTCGTGCCTAACCTGCTGGTACGGGGCATACCGGAGGCAATCAACCGAAGCAAAGCCGCGAAGGTGTACGTTTGCAACATCATGACGAAGCACGGGGAGACGGATAACTTCCGAGCGTCCGACTTTATACGGCAGGTCCTCCGCTATCTCGGACCGGAAGGCCATCTCGACTACGTGATCCTGAACTACCACGAGCGGCTCGGCGCCGACGTGCTCCGGCGCTACGCTAACAGTCTCTCCGTCCCCGTCAGCCTGGACCTGCCAGAGTGCTACGAACTCGTGCCGAACATGGTTGTCCGTCCGCTGACCGCCGTCGGCGCGTACGTTCGCCACGATCCTCACAAGCTGGCCGACGCCATCATGACCGTGTACCGGCAGTACGCTGCCCCCCCAGCTGAGAGCGAACGGGTCG
>JADDPP010000246.1 GCA_016781845.1 Rubrobacter sp. | reverse complement strand
CCGTCACCGACCGTCGAACCTGATCGGGGTAATGCCCGCGCAGGGATGATCGCGCCCCTCCTCTGAGCACCGTCGGCCGTCATCGGTGCTTTTTTGCGTTCGCCATGATTGGCGAAGGCGTCCGAGAGCAGGGAGCGCAATGGCCACACGTCACGACGGGCGAGGGAGGGTTGACGGCACCTCGGAGCACTCCGAGGCAGCCACGCCTTCCTCCCACTTTCCCGCGTCCCGCAAAATCTACGTTGAAGGCCCTCAACCCGGAGTCCGCGTGCCGATGCGCGAGATCACCCTCTCGCCCACGAAGAGCCACCCTCGCGGCCCGATCGTCGCAGAGAACCCTCCGCTGCGGGTCTACGACACCAGCGGCCCGGCCACCGACCCCAACATCGTCACCGACGTGCGACAGGGTCTGTCGCCCCTGCGCCTCCCCTGGATCCTGAAGCGCGGCGAGTACGACCAGGCGGAACCGAGCGAGCACCGCCACCCGGCTCTGCCGTTGCCGCCCCCCCGACCGGTGCTGCGCGGGCGCGGGCCCGTGACGCAGCTGCACTACGCTCGCCAAGGGATCGTCACCCCCGAGATGGAGTTCGTCGCCATCCGCGAGAACCAGGGCCGGGCGGCGGCCACCGCCGGGCACCCGGGACAGGCGTGGGGCGCCGCGATCCCGCGCGCGATCACGCCGGAGTTCGTGTGCGACGAGGTGGCGCGGGGGCGGGCCATCATCCCCGCCAACATCAACCACCCCGAGAGCGAGCCGATGGTCATCGGCCGCAACTTTCTCGTCAAGATCAACGCCAACATCGGCACCTCAGCGGTCTCCTCCTCGATCGAGGCGGAGGTCGAGAAGATGACCTGGGCGACCCGTTGGGGCGCCGACACGGTCATGGACCTGTCGACCGGCAAGCACATCCACGAGACCCGCGAGTGGATCATCCGGAACGCGCCGGTCCCAATCGGGACCGTGCCGATCTACCAGGCGCTGGAGAAGGTGGATGGGGTCGCCGAAGAGCTGACCTGGGAGATCTTCCGCGACACCCTCATCGAGCAGGCGGAGCAGGGCGTCGACTACTTCACCATCCACGCGGCCGTCCTGCTGCGCTACGTGCCGCTCACGGCCACGCGCGTTACCGGCATCGTCTCCCGCGGCGGCTCGATCATGGCCAAGTGGTGCCTCGCGCACCACCAGGAGAACTTCCTCTACACCCGTTTCCGCGAGATCTGCGAGCTCATGGCGCGCTACGACGTCAGCCTCTCCCTCGGCGACGGGCTGCGCCCCGGCTCGATCGCCGACGCCAACGACGAGGCCCAGTTCGCCGAGTTGCGGACCCAGGGCGAGCTCAACCGCATCGCGTGGGAGCACGGCGTTCAGGTGATGAACGAGGGGCCCGGCCACATCCCCATGCACCTGATCAAGGAGAACATGGACAAGCAGCTCGAGTGGTGCGGCGAGGCGCCGTTCTACACCCTCGGGCCGTTGACGACCGACATCGCCCCCGGCTACGACCACATCACTTCGGCGATCGGGGCGGCGATGATCGGCTGGTTTGGCACGGCGATGCTCTGCTACGTCACGCCCAAGGAGCACCTTGGATTGCCCACCAAGGAGGACGTCAAGGCCGGCGTGATCGCCTACAAGATCGCCGCCCACGCTGCTGACCTGGCGAAGGGGCACCCGGCGGCCCAGGCCTGGGACGACGCGATCTCCAAGGCCCGCTTCGAGTTCCGTTGGGAGGACCAGTTTAACCTGGCGCTCGACCCGGAGACGGCCCGCGCCTTCCACGACGAGGCGTTGCCAGCCGAGGGGGCAAAGCTGGCGCACTTCTGTAGCATGTGCGGGCCCCGCTTCTGCAGCATGCGGATCACTCAGGACATCCGGGACTACGCGGCCAAGCGTGGCCTGGGCGCGCAGGAGGCCCTGGCGGACGGGATGGCGGCCAAGGCTCGGGAGTTTCACGACCGCGGCGCCGAGCTGTACGTGGCACCCAACGACGTAGTAGTGGAGAACGGGTCGCAAGCGGGCATGAGGGCTGTGTCCACACCCGCCGATGTCGCGTTGCGAAAGGAGCGCTGAGCCGTGTCGACCGGGGTGCGAAGCATGACGCTGGCAGATGCGGTGCTGCCAGGGCGCCGCGGGTTGTCGCGGGATATCGTCCTCGTCCTCGCGTTTGCGGCGCTGATGCCCCTGCTCGCCCGCATCGCCGTCCCGCTGCCGTTCACGCCGGTGCCGATCACGGGTCAGACCTTCGGCGTCCTCCTGGCCGGCGCCCTGCTCGGCCCGCGCCGCGGTGCGCTCGCCCTGTTGGTCTATCTCGCGGAAGGGCTGGCCGGGTTGCCGGTCTTTGCCGGCGGCGCGAGCGCCTGGAGCCCCTCTCGGGCCGGTGTGCCCGTGATCGTGGGGCCCAGCGCCGGCTACCTGTTGTCCTACCCCCTCGCCGCCTTTGCCGTGGGCTTCCTCGCCGAGCGCGGGTGGGACCGCCGCTTCTGGCGCG
>JADDPP010000089.1 GCA_016781845.1 Rubrobacter sp. | reverse complement strand
ACGAAGGCGGACCTACAGGCCGCGGTGGAGGAGATAGCGTGGCAGTAGTCCGCCGATCGATCGGGGTGTTGAGACGAACGGTTCGGGGTTCGAGTGGAGGGCGCGAGTGGCTCGGGTAGCGAGAGATCGGTGGGCGGAATGGCTGCTGCACACCAGGCACGGGGACGATCCCGAGCAGCTAAGGGGTGTGCTGGAGTACCTGTACCCGGTGCGCGACAGGGTGCTGGAGAATGCCCGCATTGCTGAGGGCGATACCGTGCTCGACGCGGGCTGTGGCGATGGCCTGATAGCGTTCGGCGCGCTAGAGAGGGTGGGACCTCGCGGCCGAGTGGTCTTCAGCGACGTCTCGCAGGACCTGCTCGACATCTGCCGGGAGTTCGCGGCGCGGATGGGCGCGCTCGATCGCTGCCGGTTCGTCCGGGCTTCCGCCGACGACCTCGCAGCGATCCCCGACGGCTCGGTAGACGCGCTCACGGTGCGCTCGGTGCTCATCTACGTCGCGCACAAGCGGAGGGCGCTCGGCGAGTTCCACCGCGTCCTCAAGCCCGGGGGCCGGCTCTCCGTCTTCGAGCCGATCAACCGGTTCGCCTTTCCCGAGCCGGAGGACCGGCTGATGGGCTACGACGTGACTCCCGTCAAGGACCTGGCGCTCAGGGTCCGCGCCGTGTGGGAGCGGATCCAGCCGCCCGGCGCCGATCCGATGTCCGACTTCGACGAGCGTGACCTGCTGCGCCTCGCCGGGGAGGCCGGGTTCGGCGAGCTGCACATGGAACTGAAGGTGGACGTACGGCGACACGAGCCGCGGAGCTGGGACGGGCTGATGGGGATGTCCTTCAACCCGAAGCTGCCGACGGTCGGGGAGACGATGAGGCAGGCGCTTGCGCCGCACGAGGTGGAGCGGCTAACGGCACACCTGCGCCCGCTGGTTCAAGGTGGCGAGGGGAGGCTGGGGCAGGCCGTGGCCTACCTGTGGGCGGTCAAGTAAGGGGAGCAACGGGGGCAGCTACAGCTCCGCCCGCTGCCGATCCACGATGTTCTCATGCCCGCAGTTTGTACACATAACGACAAACGTCCTGCGGAAGTCATGGGGTGACAAAGGTTCAACGCCCGCCTGGCCCACGCGCTTGAGCAGTATCTTGGAGATCGCCCGACCTGTCATCGAAGTGCCAGCGACCTCGCCTTTCTGAGTGAGCGACACGAAGAGCGCACCCGGGAAGTCACCCCTGATCCGGAGCCAGTCGTTCACCGCGGCAGCCGCAGCAGCAGTGAGTGGCACACTCCGGTGCTTGTTCCCCTTCCCTCGTACCTTCAGCGTTGCCGGGTCAGGGATGTAGTCGCTGAGCTGCAGGCCGACGAGCTCCGTCCTCCTGATGCCGCCGATGTAGAGCACGCCGAGCATCGCCACATCGCGGATACCGGCGGGCGTCCGGTCCCGCAGGCACGCCCTCACCAGCGCCTCGATCTCGCCGGCGGTGGCAGACCTGCCTGCCGGCTCCCACTCCCCCTTGGCTCCCCGCACGTCTCGGATGCGATCGTACTCATCGGAACTCATCAGGTTGAGGTTCCTGGCGCGCCTGGCGATCCCCTTCAGGGCGGACAGAGTGACGTTCACCGTGGAGGGAGCTACGCCGCGCTCGGTGAGAGCCTGGTGGATCCACTCGACGTGGTGGGCGCGCAGCTCGTGCCACACCACCTGCTCGTAGGGAACCTGCATCATCCTGGCTACGGCGCGCAGGCGCTCCTCTACCGTCACGCGGCTCCGGGGCGACAGGCTGCCAAGGTAGGCGAGCAGTGGGTCCTCGATGGGCTGCTGTGCCGGCTCAGGCGGGAGAACCGGCGGGTTGACCGCGACCGGTTCGATGGCGCTCATCAGAGATAGCTCCGACCAAGACTCGATGAACGCACCAGGGCCAGCAGATTCTCGAAGCGGGACACGGCATGCCCCCGCCACTCGGCCAGTCCCGGTCTGTGCGCGTCGTAGGTGTCCGCGTAGTCGCAAGCGAAGAGCACGGCGCGCATCCCGGCTTCACTGGCTCCTCTCAGCTCATCGCTGCTGCCATCACCCACGTAGACGCAGCACTCGGGCCCGATGCCCAGCCTCTCGGAGGCAATCTCGTAGATGCGCGGGGCAGGTTTCCTCAGGCGCACCTCACAGGAGAAGATCGGGGCGTCGATCAGCGGAGCGAACGGTGTACCGGACCAAAGCAGCGGCACCGCCGGCGAGCAATCGGTGATGAGGCCCAGCTTGTAGCCCATAGCCTTGGCCTCGGTTAGCATCTCCACCGCACCGTCCCGTGGTATCAGTAACTCTCGCGTGAAGTCGAGGGTCACGCGGGCCGCCGCAAACACCCGGGCGGGATCCGGATTGATGCCGAGCTGGGCGCAGACGTACTCGATGTTGGCTTCCACGGAGGCGAACTCTCCCGTGATCCTTCCCCACCCGGTCCTCTCACCGTACCAGAGAGCGAAATCGTCGCGGGACGCATCGAGGAGGGCGGCCATCTCGGTGAGGGCCAGCTCATGGCGCTGGAACGAGAAGTTGTCTACCAGAGTGCCGAACAGGTCGAAGATGAGAGCCTTCGTGCTCGCTTCAACCACCGGCATAGCCTTGTCGATGCAGTCGCCGATCCCGGTCATGGGAGCTCGCGAGGTACCGTTCTGCGCGCTCATGGGGCCTCCTTCGGGTCTGCGAGCCGGTTCACATAATGCATCAGCGTGTTGAAAAAGGCGGTCTGCGATGTCATCAGTCTCATTCTTGCACCAATAGAGTGACCTTACCTGAGACAGTTCCTGTATTTAGCCAACTGGGCGTTCACCCATAGAATGCGTACACGCAACCAAACAGGGGTTTTTCAACACCCTGGTGATTTACCAGTAGTAAGACCCGTTGCAGGCCGCCTACAGGCTGGAAGCGGCACGCATCTCGACTACTCCAGAGTAGTTCGCAAGCTGTTCAGGCGTCATGGTGCCCAATACAGGCTCCCTTAGCGACGAAAAATGTCCAACTGCTATCGGAACTCCTATTAGCACTGGGTCGAGATCCTGTTCATAGCTGCGAGGATAACACGACACCGCCTCTTCGCTTCCCGCATGCTAACATCCCGACTGTACCCCAAGTAGCCGGCGTAAGGGGATGCCAGAGCCACTTCAGAGCATCCGGCGTCCCCTTGTCCCAATCGGCAGGGGAAGATTTGTCCCGATTACTTCTGGCGGACCGAGCCGGCGCTGGTAAAGACTTGTAGCTCCGCCGCCCGGACATTCTTCGCCTGTGCTGAGGATGAGCAGTCGGTCGGGTTGAGCAGGTCGCTGTCCTGTTCGCCCTGATACGCCGGAGTGCCAATGCACTGGTTAGTCGCGACGCGAAGCTGCACGTGCGTGGCTGCGACATCCGGTACATCGAAGCCCCGGAGTAGGTGATCCGGCGCGAGAGGCCGGGGTACATCCGACGGGAATGCGTCCGGGGCGCTGGTGTACAGCTTCGTAAAGCCGGCGCTGGTAGAGCAATCGCTGCCCGCAGCCGCGTTGCAGGTCCAGATCTCGAACTGTCGCAGTGCGGAGAACCGGCTCTGGGAGCCCGTATCCCCGCCCGCATCCTTTGAATTCGGCGCGCGCAGGAGGGCACTCACCTGGACGGTGCGGATCGGCTGGGCACCGCCGGACAGGTCCACCGTGACCTGCTTGCCGCTGACCGGCGAGCCAAGGCTTGCCCAGTTCGTCGTCTCAGTGTCGTCGATCAGCTTGTCCTTGTTCGTGCCGTCACCCGTCGCCGTCGCGCCCTGAGTCTGGGAGGCGTAGTTGAGCGGCATCGAGACCGTGACGGTCGCAGCCTTGCCAGAGGTGAACGTCTGCGTGAACCTGAACGCTCCGTAGCCCGGGGCCTGCGCGATGAATTCATACGTTCCTGGGATGAACTTCGCGCTGTTGCCGAGCGCCGTGGTGGAGTCGGTGTCCGTCACAGGCACAGCCCGCGCCTCGTACTTGCCAACGTATATCCTCGCCGGGACTGCCTTGCCGCGCTCGTTTGCTGATATCGTCGCGAACGTGATCGTCGCGTTCGCCTCCTTGGGAGACTCGAAGCTTGGGACCGGGGCGCGGTCCTCGTTGTCCTTGCTCGCCGCATTGACGCCGAGCCCACGCCGGGCGAACGCCCTCCACAGCTCGGTCTGGTTGGCGCCGCCGAAGCGCATCATATCGGCAGCCAAGTACGCATCCCTGGCGTCGACCATGCTCACCTTGGAGGGCATCAGTAGGAACGCGTCGTGGAAGATCTGGACCCAGCGGCGGTTGCCAGGGCATTGATTCGCCGGCAACTCGCTATCGGCGCACCGGCGCTGCAGGCTCTCATCGGTGTACGGGAAAGATCCGTTGTACTTCTCAACCAGCAACTGCCTGATATCGTAGTTGGTCGCGCTCCAGATCTCGCTGTCGGCATGCGGGCTGGTAAGGCCGCTTGGGTCGTACTCGACGTTGCCGTAGTTGAGAGGGCTGCTGTTCATCGCGTAGTTACGGATACCCTTCTGCTTGGCGCCCGTCACGTACGGACCAACTGCGAACGGGTTCTCGCCCGCCGTCGGAGCGTAGCCGTACTCGAAGAGGTACTCCACGGCCGTCAGGTCGGACCAGCTCTCGCCCATCGCCCTCGCCTGATGGCCCGAGAGACCGGAGTCCGGACCCGCTACCATCCGGTTCTGGATGGCGTGGCCGTACTCGTGGCCAATGACCGACATATCGTAGTCACCGTCCACGCACGGCGCGTAGAACGCCGCCGCGATCGGCTGCCACAGGTACATATTGGTGATAGGGGCAATACCGTCGTTGAGAGTGATCTGGTTGGCGTTGTCGCGCCCTAGGTAGCTCGGAGCGCCACCAGTCAGGGCGCCTGCCTGGACATCGCCCACCTCAGGATCATTCTCGCGCCCAAGCGGGTACGCACCCGGCGCGGTGTTGCCGAAGTTGCTGTCCTGCATGTTGTAGTTCTCTTCGGTGAAGCCCAGGTGGTACGACCAGTCGTGTATGCGATTGTGGCTGGCGAACAGGGCTGCTGTCCCCGCGTCGATATCGTTGCGCTGCGCGCTCTCGAACACTGTGGGATCGCAGCTCGAGGCGTACCACTGGTTCGTCCAGGAGAACGCGTAGTTGCGGAGTGTGCTTACCGGGCGGTAGCCCGTAGCCCCCGGAGTCAGCGGGCTAGTCCAAGCCTCCGCGGTAATCGCGTTATTGCCCTTCGTCGTGAACGTCGGAAAGTTGGAACGTACGTCATGGTCCCAAGGCGCACGAGAAGCGGAGTTCTTCACCTCAATGTCGCACCCGGGGACGCTGGTGCCGTTTACCGTGCTATCCCAGCACGCGGTGATGCGGGTATCGGTGTTCAAGTAGTCCAGCGGGGGGTTGGCTGTGAAGTACTGCCACTTCGGCGGATACGGCACCTGAGGATTCTGCAGGTCGCTGGCGGTGAACGTGCCCGTGTACGTGTACGGCGCGAAGTTGCTCTGCACGTCGTACGGGCAGACGGTAACGGTGTAGATGCCCGCGGGCACCCCCCCAGCCGGTGCGTAACGGATAACCTCCGGGTTGGTGAGGAGATCCGCGCTCGCAACCACAGCCCCTCCATAGGCGAGGTTCAGGACGATGTCATTTGACAGTACGGTGGCCGAAGCCTGAACGGTGATAGAGTTGATGCCGAGGGGGACCGTGAACGTGTGCTCGGTGCCGCATGTCGTCGTGGTATACGTTCCGCTAAAGGCGTCGCTCTGCGTGCCGAGCTCCGCCAGCTGCTGCACACGGTTTACCCGCAGCAGGACATCACCGGTCACGGCGTCCACGAAGACTGTGAACGCTTCGGCCTCGCCACCGCCCGTCTTCAGCACTACCACCTCGTAGGCAGGACGTACGCCATCCTCCGGCGTCGGCAGCGCCGCCAAGCGGGCCCTCTGTATGTCGGCGAGACCTGCGACGCTGATCAGCGTCCAGTCGCTCCGCTTCTCCTGGCTATCCTTGACCAGGTCGGCCCTGGTGCCCGTAATCTCGCCGATGATACCGACGCTGGCGGCGGCCTTCGTCCACGCCTCGGATACTGAGAGCACGGGCTGCGCCGCAAGCGCCGTGTCACCAGTGATGGAGGAGGACACATAGGCCACGTTCCAGCCCGCGGACGGGGTGCCGGTGAGCGCCACGGTGACCATGCCGTCCTGATAAACGGGCAATCCCCCGAATTGCTGCCGCAGGATGACCGAGTGACCATCCGTCCCGCGTATCGGCGAATCGTTGACTAGCTCCAGGTTGCTCACTCCCTCCGCCGAGAGCCTGAAGAGCTCCTTGTTGGCGCTCAGCCAACTGCGCGCGGCCTCGACCGCGTCGCTCCCGCTCACACCGGTGGCTAGGAAACGGTCGTACTTGATCAGCGAGTGCGGGGTGCCGAACTCGTTCCACCTTACCTCCGCGCCCATGCCCGAAGCTATGTCCTTCTGGACGGCCGTCGGCTGCACCCTGCCGGAGCGGAAGTCTTGGTCGGCCGCGTGCTCGTGGATCTCCTCGATGTTGCCGGCGCCTAGCACGGGGCTCGGCGCGAGCACCGCGGCCGCGGAGATGGCTAATGCGAATATCAATGCCAGTGTGATGGAGCGCTCGACTAGTCTGACTCTCGGCTGCCGGGAAATGTGGTCTCTCAACCTGGTTTCTCCTCGGGATGTATCCTTAAGTTCCTTGCCGGTTGTATCCGGCTCCTGAGCGATGCTCGCCACTATAATAAATGCCTCGACCCGCCAAGTGTGTAGCTGTTCACGACACCTCCCGCCCCCTCCTGTACCTGGATGTTGCCCTTGAGCAGGACGCCCGACGCGGCGTAGCCGTCGCCGAGCACAATGCGGAAGGTGTCCGCCGTGCCGGGCTCGCCGAAGTCCTGAACCTCGGCGTAATAGCTCACATTCGGCACGCCGTTCACCGTCGCCTTGCCTGTCCACGTAGCCGTGTTGCCCGCGACGACGAAGCTGTCGATGCCGGTCGAGGTCACACTCTTCTTCAACCCGTGATCGGTGAAGCTCAGGTCGCCCGTCGGGGCGACAGCCCCCGCCACGAACTCAACCCCGAAGCCGAAGCTCGCCTTGCCGCCGGCCGCAGTGCCTCTAAGAATCGTCATCTCCGCCGGCTCGCCCGTGATCTGGCCACCACCACTGGCCTTGCCGGGCGTGTTGGTGGGGAGAGGGTTCACGCAACCCAGGCCCTCGCAGTCGGCGAACTTGAAGACGTCGAACCCCCGGATCATGTCGCCCGTGTAGATGTGCCCCTTGTACTCCTTGGCGGACCACGTGTCCGCGCCCGGCTGGATGTTCCAGCCGAGGGTGTTGCCCCACGTTGTCTGCGCATCCTCGGCGGTGCCGTCCGTGTTGCTCGGGGCCGAGGAGAAGTCCACGAACCAGGTGCCCGCGCCATACCACCCGAGTGTCAGTTGTCTGTTACTGAGGGTCGACACGCCATCGAAGCCGACCTGCGACTCCCCTGGAGAGGAGCTGCCGTTCCCGCCTAATCGGAACACGTGGCTGGTGCAGCCGCGCTCGGTCCTTGGGAGTAGATCCAACACGGGCTGCAGGGCATCGGGGCCGACCAAGGGCTGGGGGTTCACATAGATGCCTATCTTCTTCGGGCTCTCCGGGCTGGCTCCCGCCGATTGGGGAACGCCTGCTATCTCGCCAAGCGCGTAGAAGTGTAGCGCGCCGATGATCTCCTCTCCCGCGGAGGTGTTGCAGCTCGTGTTGCCCACGCCGCCACCCCGCTCATCCGAGATCACCAGCATCTTGCCGTCCGCGGTGACGTCGGACTGATGAGATATGGAGATGCTCTCGCTGCTGCCAGCAGACTCGCCTTCTCGCACGTTAGGAATCACGGCGACCGTGCGAGCGGTGCCGGAGAGCACCCGGCCCACGTCCACTATGAACGTGGAGTTGATCGCCGCAGCGTACATCGTGCCACCATCTGCTGAGAAGGACACGTCGTGCGGCCGCCACAGACCCGAGGCACTGGAGCCGTCCGCGCGAGTCATCACCACGCACTCGAACCCCGCGTCGGCTGGGCAGCGCCCTGAGAAGGACTTCCTGCTCTCATCTATCAGCCGGTAGATGTGCCGCGGCTCGCCGCCCAGATCCACCGGTCGCAGGTCTATCACATCTACTACCCAATCGGAGGACGGGTTCGAGATGGCGAGCCACTCGCCGGTCGGGCTCAGGGTGGAGTTGTGGGCGCCGCCCGGCGGGTTAGCCACGCAGGTGGCTAGCGACACTTCAAAGGTGGCCGTCTGAGCATTGAAGTGAAGGTGGAATACGTCCACCCCCTGTCCGCCGGCATCAGGATACCTGGTCTTCAGGCACGTCGATGCCGAGGAGTCCTCGCCTGCAACGCCGTCAAAGGTGGACACCGCTATATCGCCCCGGACCTGGATGTCGTTCTGCCAGCCGGAGTCGATGTAGCCGCCGGCCTGGAAGGGATGGGCAGGATCGGTGACGTCGAAGATGCGGAAACCCGCACCCATGGTGCCCACGAAGGCGTAGTCGTGCGTCTCACCCTGCGCGTCCGCTCGGGACTGGAACTCTATGTCCGTACCGACGATGCCGCATACGTTCGCCAGATGCACTATGTCCCTCGCCGACCGCGGCGGTGTCCCCGGCGTGCTCAAGTACTCGCACGGGAGCGGCACGTTGCGAGCGGGGTCGAGGTGGTTGCCGTCAGGGTCGTCGTGCGCTGAGGCCACGGACACTAACCCGGCCAGCAGCAGAATCACTCCAAGAGCCGCGGCGCTCAGGCGGGTCCGCCAGGTAAGGTGACCCGCGTCGGGGGTTTCGGTCATTATCATCTCCTCGAGTAATAGCTTATATCTTGGACATTAGCGGGCGTCGGTAAACTCCCAGTAAACGCGCGCGTTAATGTACGGTCAAAAAGCGCATCTGGCCAGACCCTCGCACTTTGTCCTCCTGAGCGCCCCTGGGTCCCTTGACTCTGCAACAGGGCCAGCGCAGGGATTCTCTTCGCCGACGCAGGGATCGTAGGGGTTGAGGGGTGGCGAGTCCGTCGGGCATCCTGGCGATGTAGTTGGGAAGCTGCATCACTAAGGAGAGCCGTATGGACCCGCGGACGGTATTCTGCCACAACGGGGGGTGTCCCGCCAGGGGGAAGGTCGGGGAGGGTAACATCGGGGTACACAGCAGGGCGGAGAACCGGTACATCTGCCGGGAGTGTGGGAAGACGTTCACCGCGACCGCAGGCACGCCGCTGTACCGGTTGCACAAGCCGGCGCAGTCGTACTTGCTGGTGATGGTGCTGCTGAGCCACGGCTGCCCGCCCCGGGCGATAGTGGCGGCGTTCGGGATAGACGAGCGTACCGTCTCCTGCTGGATGGCGCGGGCGGGGGAGCACTGCCGGCGGCTGCACGGGCATCTCGTGGCATCGGGAGCGTGGAGTTGGGGCAGGTCCAGGCCGACGAGCTGTGGGTCAAGCTGGTGGGGAGGAAGCTGTGGATGGCGATGGCGATAGCGGTACCGTCGAGGTTATGGCTGGGTGGCGCCGTGGGGCAGCGCGACAAGGGGCTCATCCGTGCGATAGCGACGATGGTGCGCTCCTGCGCCTCCTCGGCACGGGTGCTGGTATTCACCGACGGGCTATCGAGTTACGCGGGGGCGTTCGCGCGGGCGTGGCGGAAGTCCGTCCGTACGGGCAGGGTGGGCAGGCCGCGACTGGTCGCCGAGGATGGGTTGCTGCTGGGTCGGGTCGTCAAGAGCTACGCGAAGCGCCGGGTAGTGGGCGTGACTGAGCGGGTGGCGGTGGGCACGCGGGAGGCGATAGATGACGCTCTGTCGGTGACGGGCGGGAGGAGCATCAACACCGCCTACATCGGCGGCTCAACGCCACCTTCCGCGCCCGCCTGGCACCGCTGGTGCGGCGGACGAGGTGTCTGGCGCGCAAGCGGGAGATGCTCGAGGCGGGGATGTGGCTGGTGGGCTGCTCCTACAACTTCTGCACGGCGCACGATAGCCTCAGACGCAAGAGGGGGGAAGGCGAGGGGCGCGAACGGGAGGAGCGGACGCCGGCGATGGCGGCGGGACTGACCGATCACATCTGGAATATGCAGGAGCTACTGCGCTACCGCATACCCCCACCCGCCTACCTCCCGCCGAGGCGGAGGGGGCGACCACCGGGATCCCGCAATCGACCCCTGAAAGCCATGGCGGCCTGACCACGGTTCCACGAGGCTATACCCAAGCACGGCAGCTGGCTGAATATAGCGGAGATAGAGCTGAGCCGTCAGTGCCTGGACCGCAGGGTGCCGGACTACGAGGCGCTGGAGAACGAGGTACACGCCTGGCAGCAGAGGCACAATGCTAAGGGCGGTAAGATCGACTGGAGGTTCACCACCGAGGATGCTCGCATCAAGCTCAAGCGACTCTACCCTTCATTAGAAGAGTAACAGTGT
>JADDPP010000375.1 GCA_016781845.1 Rubrobacter sp. | reverse complement strand
ACTTACACAGCTTGTTTACATGGATGCCCTGGTGATAGCTCGAACCGGCTAGTAGACTACCCGCAGACCGCCTCTTTACTACTCACTACGGGCGAGGTAGGAGATGTCACCAAAAATGACGAACGATGCGCAGGCCCCCGAGCACGGCCCCTTGAGAATAGGAGAGTTGGCCAGGCGTACCGGCACTGGCAAGGCCACAATCAAGCACTACTTGAACCTTGGACTGCTGAGTCCTGCTTGGCTTGAGGGGCAAGGCTACAGGCTATTCGATGGTGATAGCATCAGGCGGGTGGGGTTGATCAAGAAGGCTCGCTTGGTGGGCTTCGGCCTACCCGAAGTGCGGGAGATGCTTCGCATCGTCTCGCTCGATGAGCTCGATGAGCTTCTCACCTCGCTACCACCCCTCCGATGCCGGGAGGAGTTACGGGCACGAGGGGTGAGCCTTGCCTCGGGAGCCGATCTTTGAGAAAAAATACGGGATATGGTCAAGCGATCCATAGCTGCGATCGGGTTAGGGGAATGAGATGAAACGGGAGAGCATCGTCGCCATCGTGAACCGCAAGGGAGGTAGCGGCAAATCGACCACTACTCTGAACCTCGCCGGCGCGCTCGCCGAGCGGGGCTTGAAAGTGCTCGTTGTAGACCTCGATCCCCAGGCATCTCTGACGCGTCTGCTGACGCGTGACCCAGTGGAGTTCGGGGTGGGCACATGCATTTCAGCACCAGGTCAGCTCGCAAGCGGCCTCATCCGTGAAACGGCGGCCGGCGTGGACCTGCTGCCCGGGGACCGCTCTATTGAGGCCGCTGCCCTAGCCCTGTCGGACTCCCCCACGGGGTTCCTGCGCCTGCGCAGGGTGCTCGCGCCACTTACGGGGTACACTGTCGCCCTGCTTGACACACCTCCGGCGTTAGGCTTCGCCCTCTCCAGCGCGGTGCTGGCGGCCGCATGGGCTATCCTGCCGACCGCCACAACTCAGCAGGACATCGACGCGCTCGTGGACACCCTTACTGCCATTGACGAGTTGACAGAAGACGAGATCATCGGTGCCGAGCGGCTCGCCATAGTGCCGAACGCGGTGCACCGCGACCGTCCCGATCAAGGAGGGCTCGAGGCGCTGCAGGCAGCTTACGGCGAACTCGTAACACAACCGGTGCCGCACTCGGCGGCAATCAAGCGTGCCCTGAACCGCCACCTCCCACTCTCGATGACAGAGCCGGGTGCCAGACCGATGGCCGCATACCGCGCACTAGCCGAGCGGATTTCGGATGCGGTGTGCGGAACACGCGCGGAACGGGAGGTAGCCCATGCCGGGACGTAGGGACCGGGAGGCCGAGGTGGCGGTGGTGCGGCACTCACAGCCCCGGCCAACTCACCGAGCCGTGGCAGGGGCGGCTGAGCGAAGGCTGCCGGGTGCGATGGAGGTTCCAATCGAGCAGGTGGTAGCCGACGTCAGCCAGCCGCGTCAGGACTGGAGCTACAACGACGGCGGACGCCGCCTCAGAGAGTTAGCTGACAGTGTCAGGGAGTTCGGTGTTCTGCAACCGCTCGTGGTGCGCGAGGAGGGCACCATACGGGACGGGCGCCAGCGCTACATAATCATAGCAGGTGCTCGTCGCAGGGCTGCAGCGGAACAGGCAGGCCTGGCGAGCCTGCCGGTAGTGGTCCGGGGCGATGAGTCCTCACGAGTACGGGTGCTGCAGCTCGTGGAGAACCTGCAGCGCCAGGAGTTGAGCCCGTTGGATGAGGCACGGGCGTACCAGGAATTGATCGACCTGGAGAGACTTTCTCCTCCAGCGCTCGCCGCGCGGCTGCATGTATCGGCACAGCACGTAAGGGACCGATTACGGGTGCTTGCGGATCAGGTGCTCGCGGACGCGGTCGAGCGGCACCAGATACCTCCATCCGTAGCGCGCGACATAATGAAGCTACCGGATGAAGAGATGGAGAGGTTCCGCGACCGCGTACAGGCAGGGGAAAGGGTGCAGCTGAGTGATGTCGTTCAAGCCCGAGCCCGCCTGGCCGCCCAGGGCGTGGTGAACCCTCGCCGCAAGGGAGCCTGGAAAGACGCACATGCCGCACCTGTGGAGGCGGTAGGGGAGCAGGTTGGGTCGCCAGCAGGACGCACAGCGGGGGCTGCGCCTGATAGGCAGACTATGGACGTAGCTGCCGAGCCTCGGCTCTCGGGAGGACTGCCAATACTCGATAAGGGGGGAGAGGGTGGAGGCGATACGGCTGCCCCGGAACAAACAGTGTTTGTTCCGGGTACGGGCGAACTAGCGTACAGCCGTGAGCCAGTGTATATGGACGAGCGGAAACAAACAGTGTTTGTCCAGCCATCCAATCCAGTCACTGAAGGACCTCCAGACGCCTCCGGTGCTGAGATCAGCCGGGACCTTCTCGATAACGCAAAACGGCTGGCAGCCGCACTTAACGAGGGCCTAAGCGGGAAGTCGAGGACCGAGACAGCAGGTCTGCTGAGCGGCCCGAACTC
>JADDPP010000139.1 GCA_016781845.1 Rubrobacter sp. | reverse complement strand
TACGGGAAGTGATGAAGCGGTCTATCATACGGGTGACATACCCTCTGTTAAGGAGTGGACGGACGTTGGACGACGCCTACCTCGTAAGCACGCCGGAGAACATCGAGCTCGAGTATGCGACCGCGGGCCTGGGCGCACGCTTCCTCGCGGCGCTCATAGACAGCCTTGTGCTCGCCATCCTCCTCCTGATTATAACCACAGCAGGCACGGCGGTCGCGGTCGCGAGCGGCGAGGTAAGTGGAACAGCTTCCATCGCAGTGGGGGCGCTCACCGTCCTCGCGCTCTTCGCCACTCTGTTCGGGTATTACATCCTGTTCGAGGCTATCTGGAAGGGTCAGACTCCGGGAAAGCGCACGCTCGGGCTGCGAGTGATGCGCGACGACGGCCTGCCGCTCAACTTCCAGGCAAACGTCATCCGCAACCTGATCCGCTTCTTCGACCTCCTGCCGGGCACGTACGCCTTCGGCGTCACGGCGATGTTCTTCAATAAACAGTGGAAGCGCCTCGGTGACATGGCGGCGGGCACCATTGTCGTCCGCGACGAGACCCCACAGCCTCCCGTCCAGCTGCGCCTGCCGTCTCCGGAGCAGCTGCAGCAGTTCGAATCGTACGTTCACGGGCGGCTGAGCCAGCGAGAGTACGAGCTCGTGCGCGAGTACGTGGCTCGCTCCGGCACGCTCTCCTTAGGGGCCAGCGACCGCGTCGGACAGCGTCTCTCGCGGCTCGCCGAGTCACGCACCGGGCTGCCGCGAGGCAATGCCGCTCCCGTCAACTACCTCGTAACCATCCTCGCCCTGCAGTCCAACCGGAATGCCCTCCCCAAATCAGGCTCACAGCAGCCATAATGTCTCGTCACGAACGCATCGTGAAGCATGTAGAGACGTAGCACGCTACGTCTCCGCCGCCCCAATCCCCCCGCAACCTAAAACGGATACCTGGTGATGAAACCACAGAGAGAACCAACGCGAGCCCTCCCCGAATCCATGGTAGTCGCGCCCGACGGCATCGCCGTCTACCCGCTCACACCGCCGGGCATGACCACCATGAGCGTGGCGGAAGGGCGCATCCCGCCCGGCGAGTACGGCGTCCACGCGCACCGCTCGCTGGAGCAAATCACTTACGTCCTGTCAGGCCGCCTCGTCGTCGTGATGGGCGACCCGCAGACGGGAGAGACCACGGAGTGCGTGTGTGCCGGTGGTGACGCAGTCGGCACACCTCCCCTCGTGACCCTCTCCTACCGCAACCCTGGCCCGGAGACAGCGCGGGTGCTCTTCATCTGTTCCCCGCCGTATCCCGCCGACGACTCCGACACCATCCTGCTGGACCGTCACCGGGCTCTCACCACAGGGGAGATACGGGAACAGTCGCAACAGACGAACGCTGAGTCACGGGGAACACCGCAGGCTTGACCGTGTCCGCAGGAGACGCGGGGCGCTACCGCTGCAGGAGCGGAATACTTGCGCCGAGCCGTATGGGGACCGACAGAACTCCCTGCCGTGCCGCTTAAATGCGGACCACCCGGCGCGTAGCCGAAGCCGGTACTACAGCCCGCTCCCCTTCATCCTCTCAAGCAACGCGGTGGTCGAGCGGCCAGGGTGAACAGGCATCAGCCGGACCTCCCCCCCATAGCTCTGCACGACAGCGGCCTCGGGCAGCCTGTCGGGGTCGAGCGTGTAATCTCCGCCCTTCACGTAGACATCCGGACGCAGCAGGCCGACGAGACGCTCGGCGGTGCGGTCTGGAAAGAGAACCACGTAGTCCACGGACCGGAGTGCGGCGAGCACCTCAGCGCGCTCCTCCTCTGAAACCACTGGCCGCTCGGGTCCCTTCAGCTCCCGCACCGAGCTGTCCGTGTTCACCCCTACCACAAGCACATCCACGAGCGCGCGTGTGTCCCGAAGGTAGCGGACGTGGCCGACGTGAAGCAGGTCGAAGCAGCCGTTCGTGAAGCCGACCCGCTTCCCCTCCGCCCGCAGCCGCTCACGCTCCAAAAGCAGCTCCGCCTCGGCCACCACTCTACCGCCGTGCGGCATCAGCCTCGGCTTCCATTTCAAGGGTGCGCAGCAGCTCCTCCGGGTTGGGGCAGGCGTTTCCGACGTGCTGTACGACGAGCGCGGCCGCGCGGTTTGCGACGTGTGCCGCGAGCGAGAGCGGCTCTCCGCACGCGAGCACAAGGGTCAGCAGCGAGATGAAGGTGTCCCCCGCGCCCACGGCATCCGACACAGGCACCCTCACCGCAGGGATGTAGCCGTACCCCTCCTCGTGGGAGTAGAACGAGGCGCCGTCCCCGTCCCTCGTGACCACCAGCGAGCCGCAGCCGACATCGGCGCACAGGGCAGGCAGCTCACGCTGGAAGTCGTCCTCAGTAGATAGATGTCGCCGGAGGACGGACTCGGCCTCCGAGCGGTTGCAGCGTACGCAGTCGAACCCGCGGAAGCGATACAGGTCACCCTGCGAGTCCACAGTCGCCACCACGCCCCTCTCTCGCGCCGTCTGCCGTATGCACTCTATGACCCCATCGCTCACCACACCGCCCTTGTAATCAGAAACGAGGAAAGCGTCCACCAGGGGCGAGAGTTCCTGCAACCTCTCACAGAGGTTCCGCTCGCGCTCAGGGGAAATGGGCGTCTTGTCAGAGCGGTCAATGCGAGCCAGCTGCTGGGGTAGAACAAGCAGCCCTTCCGCGAGGATGCGCGTCTTTTCGGTCGTGTGGCGATACGGGTCGGCGATGAGCGCGTCCACCCGCGCCCCACGAGAGCGGAGCAGCTCGCGCAGCTCAGCCGATGCCGGGTCGTCTCCCGTGACGCCCACAACGAAAGCCGTGGCACCCAGGGAAGCGAGGTTGAGCGCGGGGTTCGAGGCCGCTCCGGGGAGACAGTGCTCCCGCACCCACTCCAGCACCGGCACGGGGGCCTCCCTCGACAGCCGGGTGGGCCTGCCGAATACGTACCTGTCGAGGCAGACATCACCCACGACCGCAACCGTCAGCTCACGGAAGCGCTCGAGGAGTCGCCCGTACTCGAGGGGAGTGCGATGGGCCAACGCTACGCCTACCGCTGCCGCACGACGGCGAGCCAAAGGGCAACACCGGCCATCAGCGTGCTGAAGATCAGCCGTCCATCAAAGCCGGCGGAGAGTATGAAGGCAAGCGCGAACGCCCCGATCACCATCGTAGCTGCGACCGCCTGCAGCTCCGGCCCCCTGCGCCTGTCCGCTGCGAGGCTCACGAGCTCCCCGCCAGCGAAGCCGAGCAGGAGCGCCACCCAGAATCCATACCCTGGGAACAGTCCCCAGAGCGCGCCGAGCCCGAGCACTACTCCCAGCGCGACTCCGGCTGCCTTGAGTACCTGCCCCGCGGCCGGCGCATTGATGCCGGATCGCCGCTCCGTAGCGCACTCGCGGCAACGTACTCCCACGGAGGTATACACCATGCACCTGACGCAGATCGGCCGCTCACACCGGCTGCACCGCAGGTTCGTCTCTTCATTCGGGTGCTTCGCGCACCGCAGCTCTTCCGTCATCATTCCTGTTACATCGCCTCTCGTGCCACGAGGCACGCAACCATCGAGACCAGTCGTGCTTCCTGAACGTATCATAGCGCAAGCAGGGTTGCACCCGTTGGCGCTGATGACAGGCACGGCTGTGCGAGGAATGCTGATGCCTTGCGGAGACGTTGCCCGCTTGCAGCAACGGTCATAGCGACCGAACCTTTGCCTACGCCGACAGGAATATCCGCGCTAACGGTATGGCTTGCCGACGAAAGCGACGCCTCAGGGGACCCGCTGCATGAGAGAGCGGACGAGGGTCTGCACATCTTCAAGCTCGAACGGCTTGCCAAGCACCCCGTCCGCACCCAGGCTCTCCCCAATCTCGCCCATGTTATCCTGCCCGCTGAGCACTATCACGGGTATGTCGGAAGTGCCCGGGTCAGACTTGAGCCTCCGCAGAACCTCAGCGCCATCCTCGCCGGGAAGGCGTATGTCGAGAGTGATCAGGGCGGGGCGAGCTCGCCTCGCCATTATCAGCGCGCTCTCACCATCCTCCACGGGCAGCACCCGGAAGCCCTCCCCCTCCAGCAGCATGGTGAGCACGTCTCTCACCTCGTCGCTATCGTCAACGACTATCACCATGCGCTGCTCGTCTTGCACGTCCGGCGCTATTCTGCCCGTCCTTGTAGAGAATGCGTTCGCTGATTCCCGGAGCGCGTCGTTCACGGTCAATGCGCCCCTCCTATCATTATTGTACACGACTTATGTCCGCATACAACGCACGGATTTGGCCACCACTTCATATAAACGCCCTAACAGCATCCTTGCAGCCCGAACTGCCCGCACGGATAGCTAGTCTAACGGGTGGCATTCATAAAACTTGACAAAAAGTGTTAGATTTTCTATACTGCCTTCACGGAAAGCACAGATGTAGGACGCTCTTATGCCTGTTTGCGGATATGGGAAGGAAGACTAACTTTGGCAATGAACAATCGTTTCACAGAACAGGCTATTGAAGCGTTCCAGCACGCGCAGGAGGCGATGCACCGCTTCGGGCATACATACCTTGATACGGAGCACCTCCTGCTCGGCATCCTGGAGCAGCCGGAGAGCACCGCGCAGCAGATGCTCGCGCACCTTGACGCGGACGTTGCCGCGCTGAGGCGGCAGGTCGAGCGCGCCCTCGAAGGCTCACAGCAGAGGGGCAACGTGCCCGCGAATCAGGTTTCCGTTTACGTCACTCCGCGCGTGCGACAGCTTGGCACGAACGCGACCACGGAGGCGGAGAAGAACGGTGACGAGTACGTAAGCACCGAGCACATCCTGCTCGCCCTCGCCAGGCAGAACGACGGCGCGGCGGGGCGCATCCTCGCTTCCGCCGGGCTCTCCGCGGAGCGGGTGCAGCGTGCGCTCGAGCAGGTGCGCGGCGACGAGAAGATCACCGATCCCCAGTCTAAGCCTTCGGGCAAGGGGCTGGAGAAGTTCACCGTGGACCTCACGGAGCTGGCCGAACAGGGCGAGCTTGACCCGATCATAGGCAGGCAGACCGAGACGCGCCGCGTTATGCAGGTGCTCTCCCGCCGCACGAAGAATAATCCCGTGCTCATCGGTGAGCCCGGCGTCGGCAAGACGGCGGTGGTCGAGGGACTGGCGCAGGCGATTGTGTCGGGCGACGTGCCCGAGCCGCTGCAGGGCAAGCGCGTTCTCGCGCTCGACCTCGGCGCGATGCTCGCGGGCTCGAAGTTCCGGGGCGAGTTCGAGGAGCGGCTCCGCTCCGTCGTGGATGAGATCAAGCAGAACAAGGGCGAGGTCATCCTCTTCATTGACGAGCTGCACACCATCGTCGGCGCTGGCGCGGCGGAGGGCGCGATGGACGCCTCCAACATGCTGAAGCCGGCCCTGGCGCGCGGCGAGCTGCAGGCCATCGGTGCGACCACGCTCGATGAGTACCGCAAGCACATCGAGAAGGATGCGGCCCTCGAGCGCAGGTTCGCCCCCGTGTACGTTGATGAGCCGTCCGCCGAGGATGCGCTCTCGATCCTGCAGGGCATCCGCGGACGCTACGAGGAGCACCACAGCCTTCAGATCACCGACGAGGCGCTAGAATCCGCCGTGACGCTCTCCGACCGTTACCTCAAGGAGCGGCGGCTGCCGGACAAGGCCATTGACCTGATGGACGAGGCGGCCAGCAAGGTCCGCATAGATAAGTTCGACCTGCCCACCGAGCTGAAGGAGAAGGGCAAGAAGCTTACGGAGCTGCAGGCTCAGATTGATGACGCCGTTGGCAAGCAGGACTACGAGCGCGCCGCCCGCGTCAAGGCGGACCTCGTGAGGCTGCAGGGTGAGTACGACGCGGAGCACGCGAAGCTCCGCGGCGAGCATCCGGTCAGCGAGAAGGTCGGCGCCGAGGACATCGCCGAGGTGCTGGCGCAGTGGACGGGCATCCCGGTCCGCAGCATGCTGCAGAGCGAGACGAAGAAACTCGCGCACATGGAGGAGGAGCTGCACAGGCAGGTCGTTGGCCAGGACAAGGCTATCGAGGCGGTGTCCGACGCGATCCGCCGGTCGAGGGTCGGGCTCTCCGATCCACGGCGGCCGATAGGCTCGTTCATATTCCTGGGGCCGACGGGCGTCGGTAAGACGGAGCTAGCGAGGGCTCTCGCGCAGTTCCTGTTCGATGACCGCGACGCGATGGTCAGGATAGACATGAGCGAATACGGCGAGCGGCACACCGTGTCGCGGCTGATCGGCTCACCGCCTGGCTACGTCGGCCACGACGAGGGCGGGCAACTGACCGAGGCCGTTCGCAGGCGGCCGTACCAGGTAGTGCTCTTCGATGAGATCGAGAAGGCGCACCCCGAGGTGTTCAACGTGATGCTGCAAGTCCTCGACGACGGCAGGCTCACGGACGGCCAGGGGCGCACGGTGGACTTCAAGAACACCGTGATCATCCTCACCTCGAACGTGGGCACGGGTTGGATCAAGGAGTACAGACCGCTCGGGTTCGTGCCGGGTGGCAAGAAGGAGCGCGAGGAGGAGCGCCGGATGGAGGAGACCGTGCAGCGAGCGCTGCGCGACACCTTCCGGCCGGAGTTCCTGAACAGGATTGATGAGATCATCATCTTCCATTCGCTCTCGCACGAGCAGGTGCTCGAGATCCTCGACCTGATGCTCGCGGAGCTACGCGAGCGGCTGGCTGAGCGCAAGCTCACTCTGCAGCTCACGCCCGCCGCGAAGGAGTGGCTGGTGGAGCAGGGTTACGACCCGACGTACGGGGCGAGGCCGCTGCGCAGGGCGATCCAGCGCAGCGTCGAGAACAAGATCTCTCGGATGCTGCTCCTGGGCGAGGCCAGGGAAGGCGACACGCTCGTGGTTGACGCGAGCGAGGACGGCCTGACCTTCACCTCGCTGACCACGGCGCCCACACCTGCGCCTGTGGCAGCGTAGCCAGACAGACACGATACGACACACCCGTGGGGGCGTTCAGTTGAACGCCCCCACATTCGTTTAGCCGAGACCAGGTTACGGGGGCACACAGGGCGGACTTGCGCGTGCGCTCAGGGCAGGGCGGCGCCTCGCCACTACAGCCTGAACACCCGGCTCGACACCCCCCTCTCGCCCAACCACTGCACGGACACCTCGCCTTCGCGAAGCCCGCTTCCGACCACCGTCGGCTCCTCGCCCGGCATCAGGTCCAGCGCGTTGTCACTCCAAGGTATGCCCTCCCTGGCCGAGAGCACGACGCACTTCGCGGGGCGCACAGCGCGCAGACGCAGGACATCCACTCCCAACCTCTCCAGCTCGATGCCGGGGTCCGGCAGAGCGAGGTACTTCAGCGGCTCCGGCCACAGCGCGGCACGTGCCACGACTTGTCCGTCAACAAGCAGCCGTGCCGCCAGCACCACCGGCTCGTCGGCGTTCGCCCCAAACGTTCCAAGCTCCGTGGCTCGCAACGCTTCCAATCGCACCGTCCTCTCCTCACCCGCCGCCGGAGCACCGCCAAGCGTCCAGGCCGATAGCTGCAGAGAGGCGCCCACAGAAGCGCTCGTGCTGTTTACGGCCCACACCGCCGCTCCTCCCACTGAAGGGGCCAGGCCAACGGTCAGAGGCGCGAGCTCGCGCTTCACCGCGTAATACGCAGCCTTCGGGCGCAGCTCGTAATCCGCTACGGCCCAACTCGTGACGGGCCAGCAGTCGTTGAGCTGCCACACGAGCGCGCCAGCGCACCTGTAGGAGTCAGGACCTGCCCACCCACGCCGCCAGCCACGTATCCCCGCCGCGAGCGCTTCCGCCTGCACTAGCTGCGTGCCGTAGATGTAACTGTCGAGGTCGCTGGGGAGGCGCAGGTTGTCCGAGAGGTACACGGCAAGACGGCGAACCCCTCCCTCGGCCTTGTTGTGGTGCTCCAGCGTGCGGCTCTCCGGGTATCGCTCGGCGGGCGTGGCAAACTTCTCCACCATAGCGCGGTCGGGCAGCGCCTGCATGCCGAACTCGCTGACGAAGCGTGACCCGTACTTCGGGTACTTCTGGTACGGGGACATCGGGCCGTGCCACACGTCCCACACGTGGCGGTCTCCCTGAGTGCCGTCGTTGGGGTTCGCGCCACCGTACGCGCTGCCCAGCCAGTATGGGCGTGTCGGGTCAAGCTCCGCGCACACCTGGGGCAGCACCTCCTCGTAGATGACGCGCCCAGGGAACGGTCCCGAGGGGTTGGGCTGGCTGCCCGCGTCGTATGCGTTGAGCGAGTGGGCTATCTGGTAGTCCTCGTTGTTGCCGCACCACAGCGCGATGCTCGGATGGTGGCGCAGGCGCCGGACAGCGGCTCTGGCCTCCTCCCGCACGCTCGCCTGGAACCACTCTAGCGCGGGGTACATCCCGCACGCAAACATGAAGTCCTGCCACACGAGGATGCCGAGCTCGTCACACGCATCGTAGAGGCTGTCATCCTCGTATATCCCGCCGCCCCACACGCGCAGCATCTGCGTGTTCCCTTCGGCAGCGAGGCTCACCCACTCCCGGTACCGCTCAGGGGTGATGCGAGGCGTAAAGGAATCCGCGGGTATCCAGTTGTACCCTCCGCAGAAGAGCGGCACGTTGTTCACCTCGAACAGAAACGAGCTGCCCTGCTCCCCTTCGAGCGGCTCCTGCGCCAGCCGCAGCCGCCGCAACCCCAGCCGCACCTCTCGCCGGTCCAGCCCCTCCCCGCCGCGCGCGAGTGTAGCCTGTACCCGGTAAAAAACCTGCTCACCGTGCCCGCGCGGCCACCACAACTTGGGCTCGCTGACCTGGAAAGTATGTCGGAAGGTGCCGCCCACCACCTCACCACTCGCTTCGTCAACGCTGCCGGAGGGGTCGTAGAGCCGCAGACGTAGCTCCAGCCCGGAAAGCTCCTCGCCCCCCTCCAGCTCGGCCTGGACGGACACCGTCGCACTCCCCAGGTCGGGCGCGACCTCCACGCGGCAGTGAATATCGGAGAGACGGGCCGTGTATGCCTCAAGCCGCACATCTCGCCACGGTCCGGCAGTCAGCAGGCACGGTCCCCAGTCCCAGCCGTAGTGGTACTGCGCCTTGCGTACGTACACGCGGCTCGGGTCGCCGTTCCACACACGCGCCTCTCCATGCTCCGCTTCTCGCTCCTTCCCCTTGCGCAGCGCGGACTCGAACAGGACGCTCAATCGGTTCCCCTGTTGGCGAAGCACGGAGTTTACGGGTACACGGGCGGGCACGAACTGGTTGTCCGATTCGAGGACGCACTCCCCGTTGAGCCACACGGTCGCGAACGTATCCAGACCATCGAAGCAGAGAACGAGGTGGGGCAGCGCCAGCAGCTCTTCGGGCACATCGAACTCGCAGTGGTACAGCCAGTCGCGCTCGCCCACCCACTGCACATGGAGCTCGTTGAGGCGCTCGAACGGGTCCGGGATGAGCCCGGCGGCGAGCAGGTCCTGGTGAACGACGCCGGGCACGCTCGCGCGCAGCCAGCCCTCAGATGAGGCAAGTTCTTCTTCCGGGTCCACATCCGAACGCCGCTCCTTCAGCCGCCAGCCGTCGGACAGTTGTAACCGTTGCAACAAGGATACTTCCTTTCTTTGACAGGGCGAGCACGCCCGTTGGGGCGGCACTGCAGAAGCTTCACCAGCGCGATCTCGGCAGACGAGGCTCAACCGATCAGTTTTTCGAACTCCCGCCGAATAATCCCGTAGCACTCACAGGCCGCTTGCTCCAGGCCCGGCCTGTCGAGCACTGTGATCCTGCCCCGCTTGTACGAGATCAGTCCCTCCGCCTGCAGCTGCCTGGCTACCTCGCTCACGCTGGCGCGTCGCACGCCGAGCATCTGCGACAGGAACTCCTGCGTGAGGGGGAACTCAGACTGCCTCACCCGGTCATCGGTGTGCAACATCCACCGGCTCGCCCGCTGACGGATGGAGTGTACCTGGCCGCACGCGACGGACTGGGAGGTGAAGACGAGCATCGCCTGTGCGTAACGCAGTAGCAGATCGTGAAGCGCGCCAGCCTGTTCGACGACCTGTTCCCTGAAGACATCCGCCCGCATCCGTAGCGCCTCACCCGTAATCTGGCAGTACGAGCCACCGGGCACAGAGACCGTTCCCAGGAACACCGGCAGGCCGACCATACCCTCGTTGCCTACCGTACCCGTTTCAACTATCGTGCCGTCGGCCATCAGATTGATGAGCGAGGCAACCGTACTTATAGGGAAGTAGACGTACTCGATGGGCTCGTTCGGCTCGTACAGAGGCGCCTTGAATGCCGGCTGGACTCTCTGTAGATGGGGGTGTAGGCGCTCCAGCTCCTGGCGCGGAAGTGCGTCCAGCAGCTTGTTCCCGGTGGGCATACCAAGCTCCGGTCTCATCATTCCGGTCCATTCCTCAGTCCATATGGATTGGTCTTGCTCCCATTGCACTCGTAGAAAGCATGGAGTGTACCGCGAATACCTGGCAGACA
>JADDPP010000283.1 GCA_016781845.1 Rubrobacter sp. | reverse complement strand
GAGTACTTCCGACAAGCTGCACTAGCCACGTGCAGAATGCCTTGAGTACCCGGATGTACCCGTGCACGGTCTCCGGGGTCAGGGCCTTTAGTGCGCGAGGGTTGTCAGAATCCCAGCGCCTGGATTCCGTCTGCAGGTATACCTGGAACTGCCGCAAGGATCGCGGCTCCAAGCCAGACAGTCCGTCGAGGTCGTGTCGGTCGCACCACCACGCGAAGTTGGCGAGTTTGCCGCTGTACTCGCGCACGGTCCCTGGAGTCAGATTCGCCGCCTCGAGAGCGAGTAGATAACCTTCGATCCACCCCCTGAGCCCGAAGACTCCGGGGTCCCGAGAGGGAGTTTGTCCCTCCAGACCGCTCCCATTTTCGGAGCGACTTTGTCCGGCTAGGTTACGATTTTCGCGGGGCATGGCACGGTCCTTCACCCACGGGCGCGCCGTAACTCCGCTAAAACCCTAGTGTTTCTCTAGGGTCGGTTCGGGGGCAGGGATTCGAACCCCGATAGACAGATTCAAAGTCTGTCGTCCTACCATTAGACGACCCCCGAACGAGGGACCTAGCTCATTGTACGGGCGCATATCCATCAGTGTCAAAATCCCGCCTTGCATCATAACCAATCTTGACGAAGGGAGTGACGGGAGATGGGCGAGGTGAGGCAGCAGGGCAAGAGGGACGTAGCCCGGAGGATGCACGAGCGGTATCTGAAGGCGAAGGGTAAGGCAGATAAGACACGGCTCCTGGATGAGTTCGTGGAGGTGACGGGATACGACAGGGTGTACGCGAGGGTGCTACTCAAGCACGGCTCGCCCGTACGTACAGGCTCGATCCGGCGAGCCAGCCGCCCCTGTGCGTACACCCCACAGGTGGTGGCGGCCCTGAAGGTGTGCGCGGAGGCCACGGGCTGGATCTGACAGACTTCCCCTGCGGCGATCCGGCTCCGCCGGGCCTTAGCAGGGGGTACGTACCGGCAAGCGGCTCGTGGCGATCCTGCGCGAGTTGGTGCCCGCGCTCGAGGGGGAGGGGGCGCTCAAACAGAAGTGGAGCCGGTGGCGAACAAGGGCCAGGCAGCGGTGTTCGGGGCGCTCGAACGCATCAGGCAGCGGCTGCCGTTCGCGCTCTTGGGCATAGACAGCGATAACGGGAGCGAGTTCATAAACGCGCACTTGCTGAGGTACTGCGAGAGGGGGGGCATCACCTTCACTCGTTGCCGAGCGTACCACAAGAACGATCAGGTGCACGTCGAGCAGAAGAACTACACCCAGGTCAGGCAGGTAGTCGGCTACGAGAGGCTACAGGGCGAGGAGGCGCTGGAGCAGTTGATGCGCATTTATGGGCTGCTGAGGCTGTATACAATCGGGTGGCTGCCCGCGATGAAGCTCCTGTCAAAGGAGCGAGAGGGCGGCACGGTCAGGAAGCGATACGACGAGCCGAGGACGCCGCTGCGCCGGGTGCTGCAAGCGGGGATCGAGCGAACCGAGGCGAGGATACAGTTCGAGTTGGGGCTCGGGGGATGGGGTCCGCTAGGGCTCAAGAAGGCACTGGACGCGGAGGTGGAGAAGCTGTGGCGACTGCGGGCACAAGCACCGGCGTCGGCCGCAGCGCTATAGCAAGATGGACTTGTGATGCAACGAAGGGTCTTCAGCAAGGTTTACTTTTGATGCAACACGAACCCGGTGGCTGAGCGCGACTTCTCGGCAGGTTACAACCATCAGCCTGCGTCCGACGGCTGCGAGGTACCGGCAGGGACACGGCATCGCGTGTAGAGAGAGGGAAGGGCTTTACGACCGGCTGCTGCGCCTCCCCCTAGCGCACACAACCGCTGGCTACGAGCATCTCGGCTAGGCTCAACCTGTGCATGCCCTTTGTCTGCTGGACGCGGTGTAGCCTCCACATGACCGCCTGGGGCCTCTTTGCGTTCACAGCCTGTCGGAGCTGACGCCAGTCGTCCCGCACATGGCGAAGTAGCAACGCTCGCTCCTCGACGTGCCTCTGTCCTCGTGAAACCATGACTGCCATCTCGTGCGTTCCTTTCTCGTTTTCGCCACGGGCCTAGTAGATCATGTCCGAGATCTTGCTCCGTCGCTTGCGGCGCTGCTTCGCGATGGCCTTGCGCCGGCACTCGTCCGAGCAGTACTTGCTCTTCCCGTACGCCTGGTACGCGGTCCCGCACACCTCGCATGCTTTCTGTCCGGCTGCGAGCGTGATCTGCGCCTTTGCAGCGGGCTTCTTGCCGAACACACACTTCTCCGCCTTGCACTGAGAGCAGGGGAACGACCTGTACCGCCGGTTCTCATCCACGCACGGGAATGGGCCCATGTTCCTGGCTCCTTTCATAGGGGAAGGACTCAACACCTGAACGGAGTATAGGAGTGGGCGCCTAAACCGGGCGTAACAAAGCCGGTGCCTTTGTTAACGGCAGATAAAAGGACGGGTTGCGGCTGGTGTGATGCGCTTGGAAGGCGTTAGGTCCTGTGTCTTCTGGAGGTTTGAGACAGTCGTGGAGACGACGCCGTGCGTCCGCCAGGATAGGTCAATGCGATAACAACCATCCTGGGAGAGCAACGATGGGCAAGGATAACGCTGGCAAGTGCCGGAGGCTGGGCTGTGCGGGATGAGCATCTCAAGGAGCCTGGTGTCGGCGCTTCGCGGCAGACTGGGCGCTGAGCCTACGGCCTGGAGTGACCAGAAGCTGTCGGCCCAGAGCTACCCGTACCTGTACCTGGACGCTCGCGTGATCCCACCTTCCCCTGATCCTTACCGCAGCAATACGAACCCGTCCACATCTACGTAGGTGTTACTGGCGGCGGCGTTCTTCGTGCCCAGCACGCGCACCTGGAGGGTGTGGCTGACGGAGTTGTCTACCGACGCGGTGTACACCAGGCGGCGCATCTGCAGCTTGGGTGCGTAGAGGTCCACAGTGGCTTTCCTCACGCCGTTCAGCCATACCTCTGCCTTGCCCCTGTTCGGCCCTCGCGTGGATACCCAGCCTACCTTGCTGCCCTGGAACGTCAGAGTAGCCCTCCTGCCGACTACACCTGAATACCGCACCTTGCCGCCCCAGAACCATGAATAGCTGCCCGGCGTCCAGTACCCCGAATAGGAGATGTCCGGAGCGGTTTCCTGATATCCACCTACTGAGAACTGGCTACCGGTCGCCCACCCACTGACGTTGCCCGCACGGTCCCTTGCGCGCACATCGTACCTCCAGTTGGTGAGGCCCGGCTGGTGGTACCGGGTGATGCTGGTGGTGGCAGGGCTGGGGAGGCTCACCCCTATCGGTGAGGCTCCGTTCTCGCTGCGTCGCGCCTCATATCCAGCGACACCGTTCGTGTCGGACGCGGACCACGCGACGGTGACGGGCACCGACTCGCTCGCGGAAGCGACGATGTTGCCATTCCTCAGACTTGCGTTCGGAGCGCGCACGACCGGCGGGGTTGTATCGAGTATGATCGTGTCACTACGCACCCCGGACCAGTTGCCCGCCCCGTCCTGCCACTGCACATACACTGTGCGGGCGCCTTGCGTTAACGATCCGCCCGTGGCGGTGTCCCCGAGGTCCCAGGTGAGTGAGTTCGCGTACGAGTACGTCCTGCCCAGGCTGAGCACCCCTGTTCTGGTCTGCGGGCTGTTTGAGATGCGCATGCGTCGCACCCCCGTTGACGAGTCGGTTGCCTGTGTCGCAACGCTTACCCTGGTCGTCGTCGAGTAGGTCGCTCCGCCTGCTATCCGGACGCTTCCGCTCGGCGCCACTGCATCACGGGTCCGGTATAGCAGGTGGGTCCAGTGCCGGTTAACACTCGCCATGTCTACCGGGTAGCGCCTCGTGAGGTACCAGTTCTTGAGGATGATGCCGTCAAACTGATGCGCCTGAAGGAGCCCTCACGCCCGCTCTCGCGCAGCCTCGGCCGCCGCGTAGTTGCGGCTCACATGGTAGTAGTTGATCTCTGTGTCTGCTATCGCGAACTCGACGTTCCTGAACAGCCGGTCCAGGAGGAATCCCTCCGTGCTGGTGCTCGTCACTTTGGTTCTCGCCGCGTTCAGAGCATCCCTGGCGCGAAGGTAGCTCGCCCGCGCCTCCGTCATCGCCGTCAGGCTCCCGTAGTTCCCCCATGCTCCGCTGAATATCGCGCGCCCCGCCGTCTCAACGTGTGCCAGGTAGGACGCGACCTCCCCGCCTGCGGCCCCATATCGTTCGTTCACGTGGCGCGCGACGTACGCATCCGGGTCCATCCTGGTGTCCCACGATAGCGCCGCCACGAGCCTGTGCGTCAGCTCGTATGTGAGCCAGTCGGCCGGTTCCGAGTAGGTGCCGAAGCCATTCACCCCGATGGAGTCGTAGTACGGCACCTCCTGGCCGATGAGCTTAGGCAACACCACCGGCAACGAGTGCCAGGTGTACTTGCGGTAGTACTCGTACATGCTGACATTCCCGTCGAAGCTCGCCCTCCACTCCTTGATCAGGTGCACGTAGTAACTGTTCCTGGTACTTGAGGAATCGGAGATCAGTTGGGAGTAGCTGCGGCCATGCGGCGCGAAGTCAATGATGGCGTCGGCGTCGTACATGTACTCCGCAGTCGGCGGCTTTGTCGCCGCGCCGTACGCAACGGTCTCGACCCGCACGTCCGGCAGCGCGTCCCTGATCGCCGCGCTGAGTCTCATAGTGACGTACGCGTTAGCGTTCGGTATAGTCCCGAGCTTATCAATATCGCTCTTGGCCCACTTGGCGTTGTCCGGGGGCCAGGCGTCGAAGATTCCGATCTCCGGTCGCGCTCGCAGGTAATTCAGGACGTTCTGGATGTACTGCCCCAGCGCCGCCTCGTTCGTCACGTGGAACACCGTCGCGGGCGGCGAGCCGTTGGCCACTGGCTCGTCCGACGTGGGGAACCAGTCCGGGTGGCTCGCCTGATAATCCTCTCGTGCCAGAAAGCTATGATACCCGTGGCCGCCCACCTCGACTGTGAGCCCGCGCATCGCAAGTTCAGGCACCAGTTGCTCGCGCCACAGATCCCACCTCGTGTAGCCAAGATTTTGGTAGTCGTACGGGTATACCAGCACGTTGAGCCGATTCTTCGCCATCCAATCAATGAGCGCTTTCAGCGTCCCTGGCGTGTGGCTCAGTCCCTCCTCGACGTACTTCCGGCGATACTTTAGACTCGGCTCGCTCCGAGTGCTCGCGAGCGGAACGCGCACAACCGCGCGCTGCGGGACGAACTCCGCTCGTCCTCCGTAGTAGTCGAAGTCGGGTGCGAAGAACCGTACGCCAATCCGCTCCAACAAGTCATAGGCGGCGTACAGCGTGCCCCGATGGTTGGCGCCCGCGAACATGATGGCTCCCCCGGTGCCTGGCACGTTCGCGACGAACCCATCCGGCTTCAGGCCACTGCCTGGGCGTCGGCGCCGGAGAGCCCTCCGTGCATCATCAGGGACTTCGCGGACTCGTCGCCATCCAGATACTTCTTCGCCTCCGCCGCGTCCAGCAGGACTACCGCGCTTGGTATAGCACTCGCCTGGGAGTTGCTGATACCCTCCACGACCGGCACAGTTGTCCCCGGCATGCTCCGCACGTACGACTGCATCTCCTCCGCGGCGAATGCCGGAACAGGGGAGCTGCTGGAACTCCACCAGACTATCAGCCCGTGCGACCCTTCGCCGACGAGTGTTAGCTCGCCCGTTTGCGCCAGGGCTGGTGCAGGCGCGGACGGCAGCAAGCTGACCAGCAGCATGGACAGCAGCAACCCATAGATATTGCGGAACTTCTCCAACGCCTAACCCCATCTCTCCACGTCTCGAATACAACGTCAATCAGACTAGAAAAAATCGCGCTCCAATCCAAATCCTGAGCGTACTCACTGGGAGGATCAGCGCCCATACGCGCGTCATATCATACATAAATGAAACTCGATGGGGATGAGATGATACGCTGAAGCAGCGCGATGCGCTACCTCGACATCGACACTGTGTGGGGTGTCGAGCGAGCCGACGACACGAGCAAGAGTTGGTGCTGACCTAAGCAGCCAGAGGTCTCGGAGGAAAGTGTCGCTCCCCTGTCGGGCGGAAGCAACACTCTCTGCTGCGGCAATACGGTCCGGCGGTGTGGGGGAGCAGAGCTACAGGCAGAACAAGGATACGCTGGGGTGGGGGCAATACCAGGTGAGGAGCGACCTGGCCGTGCGTCTGCGCACTCGCACATGGTGTTGAGTTGGCCCTGGAAGGGTTTACAGGCAGCTGGGTTGCCGACCTGTGCGCTGGCAACCCGGCTGCTTACATCGGACGTGTTACCTGTGTTCGACCTTTGTGCCCTTAGCCGGAGCTATCTGTATCCACACCCTGCCTGGTTTGAGTGTGATCGGCTGTCCGTCCTGCGTCGTGTACAGCGTGGGGGAGTCGCGCTTGTCCTTCTCCCAGTAGCCTTCGATCAGTCGCCCGTCCTGCAAGATCAGCGCTCGGTTCTTGGCCTGCACCGCCGCCTCCAACCGTCCGTACTTGTCACCCTCGACCTGCCACATGCCCACGGTCTGCACGATCACCACCGAGGCGTTGAGCTGCTCCTTGCTCTCGCGGTCGAGATGGGGTTTGCCCTCCATCTCCCGCAGGTACAGGCCAGCCCGTTCATCGTATGTGTATCGGACGTCGTACCCTGCATCGTACGCGACGCTCACCTCGCGGCCCTCCTTCGGTCCGACCGTGAACTGACTGCCGAAGCGCAGCCCGCCCCATGTGCCGTCACCTTGCAGATCCCTGGTCGCGGCGATGGCCCTCCGGACCTCCCGCGTGTCCGCGTACAGGTTGTGCGGCGCGATTCTGTCTGAGGTGCGCTCGAAGCCGCCAATGCTGTCGTATATCGCGTCTACGTCGGTCACATCGAGCTGCTTGATCCAGCGCATCGCCTTCGGGCTCCCGCCGGCGTGGATGAACACGGGGTCATACTCGCTCGCCCAGGCTACGTAGTAGGGGCGAGCGGAGCGTACGGGGCCGAGAATTGGGGCGTCCTGGTTTACGAAGATTGCCATGAACCGTGGGATGCCGTACTCCGCGGGCGCTTCGTACACCACATCGGCGCGGTCGAGACCCGTCTGTGGGCGTGCATCCGGGTGGTTCTCCACAATCACCGCGAGCGGACGCCTCGTCGGTTTAGCGTACTCAGGGGCAACGGCGCCCAGCTCGGCGGGTTCGCCCGTCTCGCTGCCACGGGGTATCATCGTCGGCGCAGGCTCCGCCGCTGGTCTCTTCTTACGAAGCCTCGTCTCGGCCTTCCCGGCTCGCTGTTCGGTGGTCTTCTCGGCGGCTACATTCTGTGAGATCCCGTTGTCGCAGGCGGTACTGGAGGTTAGGGCAACGCCGATCAGGGCCGCTGACGCTAGGACTCTGGTGAGATGCTTCTTGCTGGTTATCATGACGCTCCGCTTCTCCTGGTGCTTTCGTTTTCGTACACGAGGGTCAAGTTACGAGCGCACGCTCCGCGTTGCAACGCAAGGTAAAAGGGAGTAAACAAGACCGGGCGGAGGGGACCATAACCAGCGGAAGGATCTGCGCCCACCCATCTATGCGCTGGGGCAGTTTCAGAGTCCGTATTGGTGAGATGGACACGTCGCGCAGACGTTGCGTGCAACGTCCATACGCTCAGTTTCCCTTCTATGCGCTGATGTAACCGCCAGACACCTGGCGGAAGTGGGAGGAGTATGGCTGCCAGGCTGCGTGTGAAACCGCCCTGCTCGATGCGCTGGGAGGTTGTCACTGGTGCGAATCTTGCGCAATAATAGATGTGCTGCCGACGATGCAGCTTCATACAAATAGGACACACGAGGAGGGTCCAGTGAATCTCAACTACATAATCGGCCTGGTCGTGCTTGTCATACTCATCATCCTTCTGTTCCAGCTTATCTAAGGTCTCGCGACACGTCGGTTTTCGCGCGGCGCGCGCAGAAACAGGGCGCTAGGGTAGCTACCCTGGCGTCCTGTTGTTCTGTCGCCACGCTCGCCTCTGCGCGACATACGATTTCTGCTGGCTGCCGCCTCGTTGTCTTATACTCGCAATATCCTGAGTGCTTCTCCGAGCTGCTCGTACGACTCGGCTTTGTTGGGAGAGCAGGCACAGATGAGGTGGGAAACACCCGCCTCCTCGTACGCGCGTAGCGCGGCTGCCACCTGCTCCGGCGAGCCTGAGATGTAATCCCCCGAGGTGGACATCTCGTCAGGCTTGGGGTACTCCACGCGCACACCGACCGTCACCGTCACAGTCGAGGAGTCTCGGCCAACCTCGGCGCACGCGGCATCCATGTTCCGCCGCCTCTCTGAAAGCTGCGTCATGTCAGTGCCGAGCCAGGCGGTGTTCCAGCTGTCCGCATACTGCGCGGTAAGGCGGAGCATGCGCAGCTTGAACGAAGCCACCAGTACGGGGGGGCCACTATCCCTCGGGCCGCGCGGACGCAGCTCGCACTGCGGCGCGGCGTAGTGCGTTCCTCGATAATCCACCTTGCCCTCACGCAAGAGCGGTGTGATGATCTTCAGGGCTTCCTCGAAGCGGTCTACCTTGTGGTCGAAGGGCATGCCGAACGCGTCGAACTCCGGCTGGTGCCATCCGGCGCCCAGACCCAGGATGAAGCGCCCCCCGCTCACCTCGTCCACGGTGACGGCCATCTTCGCGAGCAGGGCCGGGTGTCGAAAGGGTACGCACATCACGAGTGTGCCGAGTTCGACCCGCGTCGTGGCCTCGGCGAGCGCTGAGAGGACGGTCCACACCTCCCAGATACCCGCCGTTGGCTGGTCCGGGAAGCGGAACAGGAGGTGGTCGAATACCCACACTGAGTCCAGCCCGGCGGCCTCAGCGCGGAGCGCGGTGTCTCGAAGCTCTGAGTATCGCAGTATCTGGCCGTCGTCCTCGGCCTGCGGCAGGATAACTCCCACCTTCATCCGACCGTCTGGCCCGCTTGAAAGCTCGTCCGCCACGTATATCTCCTCTACCTCGGTTTCCCAAGCGTTGGTCGCGATTACTTTTCGCAGAGCACGCAGGGGGGCGGACAAGGTCTGTCCTTCCCGACGCGCGGCCCACTACCTACCCCTGGGGCAGCCCTCTAACCCCTAGTCAATTTGTGTGACGCATTTGGAACAGTGCTGTCCGGGATGTCCGCCCACTGATCCGGCAACGGCGCGGGTAGCGTCACTCGCCCTTCCTAGCTTCGGCTAGTCCAACTCTAGACGCGCGCATCCTGGCTTGGGCCAAGACCCTGATTACCCCTCGTCTACCAGCGCTGCCGTCTGCTCCTTGCACTTGGCCGCTCAGAGGTGCTTCGTCGTGACCTGCGCGACGTACACCGTGACTCCGGCGAAGGGCGGTGCATGCACGTGCTAAGCCTCCACGATCGGCGAGTCGCCACACACTTTTGCTCATCTGCTCGTTCGCCGTATCGCTGCTCTGCCTACCCGCTCAACATCACCTGGTACACGCCATATCCCACCGTGACCACAATGATCGCTGCCAGCAGCCCGATCACCACTTTCATACCCAGCGGTAACACCTGCCACACGTCCCCGGCCCAGCGCACGATGCCCCGCGCCCGCAGCTCACCCCAGTCCAGCGCGCGGGCGACCGATAAGAATATGCTGCCAATCATTGCCAGCCCCACAAACCCAATGATGCCACCAGGGCCGGGAATAGGTGCTAATAACGCCCCGACGATGATGATGGCGACGCCCCCACCAAGGTACAACAGGTTTCTGGGATCGAACGCGCCGCGCGTGGTTTGCTGGCGACGCCTGTAGCGCTCCTGGAACCGGTCTCCCGGCTGGCTGCGCCTGAACTCCTGCCAGGCGCGTTTTGTTCGGTCCATCATGGTTAGGTATAGTTCTCCATTCCTCCGTGCGCACCATCCATCATCCGGCGGTGCCGTCCTGCGACTGCCGCTTGGCCGCTTGCAGCGCCTCGGTCGTCACCAGCGCCGCATACACAGTGGTCCTTGTAAAGCGTGGTTCGTGGACTGGATAACCCTCCTCAATCAGCGCGTCGCCGGGATTCTCCCTCGCCTCGCGGACCTTATTCCACTGCTTCTGCTGCACAAAGCAGGATGCGGGCCCACCGATCAGGCAACGCATCTGAATCTGGACAGGACCGGAACCTGGGTAGGTTCACTGGCTCATCCCGGCTACCGCGAGTCCAAACTCGCCAGAGCCCCTGTATCTCGGGAAATCCACTTGACGAAAGGCGTGGGGAGACCTTTCGGGATCTGCGGACGGTGCCACTTTCCACCCAAACTTGAGTGCCGCAAAGCATCCAAAGTCACAGCAGAATAATCGTTACACGGCGGCAGCCGTGGGAAGCAACTCCTCCGCGCCGACGAACACGTCGTCGATGATACCGTACTCCCTGGCTTCCTCGGCGGAGAGGAATACTTCCCTGTTGAAGTCGCTGGCGATGCGCTCCTCAGACTGGCCCGTGTGGCGGGCTAGTGCAGCTTGTCGGAAGTACTCCAGCATTTAGGTCTGTAGGGGACGG
>JADDPP010000025.1 GCA_016781845.1 Rubrobacter sp. | reverse complement strand
TGCTGCTCGAGCGGGATTCATACGGTGCGACAGCCTGAGAGGATAGTGCAACTGCACATTGGCGCGTCCAGGCATCGTGGCGGGAGTCAGCGTCGGGTGGCCGGTACGACTACGGAATCGTCTCCCGGCTCAGCTGAGCATGCGCTGACTGAAGGGGCGGCTGGACGTCTCGGGGCGAAACCGGCTGCTCCAGCGGCTCTCGGATCAGGTACGCGAGCGCCCAGACGGTTACGATGTAGCCGATGTAGTTGTCGTGAAGGAATCGGCTGAAGTACTGGTAGACGAGCAGGGTCAGGGCGTAGCCAGCCAGCGCGAGCGCGACGGTGTTGCCTCGGAGCTGCTTTCGCAGGGCAAGCACGACCACGGGCAGGGCAAACACGGTCTGGAATATCCAGAACGGGTACGGCTGCAGCTCGGAGGTTATTTTCAGCGTGCCAGCGAGCGGACGAAGGAACTCCAGCGGACCGGAGGTGAGCGAGTCCAGCAGCCACGCGAAGCCTGGGGAGGCAAGCAGGACGTGCAGACCGTACGCCCCGCGTGTCTTGATAGGGTAGTTGTGCTCCACGTTGCCCGAGAGGTACGACACCGTGTCCTCCAGGAAGCTGGCGGGGCTCCATAGAAAGAACGGCAGGATGAAGAGGATGGCGGCGAATGCCCCCGGCAGGAGCCAGCGCCTGATTGCGACACGGGCCGCCTGCCCCCCCGACCCGCCAGAAGAGCGCAGAGACCGCCAGACGTACAGCAGGTAGAACGGCCCGAAGAACCAGATGCTTTGCTTGGCGGCGCACGCAATCCCGAAAAACACACCGGAGAGCGGGAGTCCCCACCTTGACTCTGCCCGTGAGAGTGCGAGGAGGGAGAGGCCGAGCAGTGCCACTATCACAATGTCGTTGCGGCCCTCGATGAGATACGGCAGCGTGAGCGGGTTCAGACCGACCACGGCCAGCGCAATCAGACCCGATGTTCGGTCTCGCGCGAGCCTGTGCCAGGCCCAGAGCGCGACGACGTACGCAAGCAGGTACAGGAAGCGCTGGTCGTACCAGCCGAGCGCGGCCTCCGAGAGCGCCCACAAGGGCACGCCCGATAGAAACATCACGGGCAGGTACGCGAGGTAGTACAGCGCCGGGTTCGGGTATGGGTGGCCCCACCGCCACGCGCCGAGCGGGGTGTCCTCGTACGTCACCGCGTACGGGTTCTGGCCATCAACCAGGAAGCTGATTGCGGCCTCGATCTGGAGCACGCCGTCGTGGGCGTTTGTCTCGGGACCCTCCGTGTGGCGCGTCAGTATGGAAGACAGGGTGGGCGCGACCGCGAGGCACAACACCAGCCCAAGGACGATTCCCAGCTTGACGCGGTACACCCTGCGGGCGCGGCGCCCACCTTCGGACTCTTCTCCTGTAGCTCCGAAGTGCGAGACAACCAGGTAGAGAAGCAGGAGGAGGGTGGCAGCCGCCTTGAGACCCCACGGAACCTGCCCCGACGTGAGCAGGAAGGAGCCCGCAAGGAAGATGATCAGGGCGGTATCGAGAGGCAATCCGGGCCCGTTCACCACCCGCCTCACCTCCTCACAGAACTCCATAACTACGAACGCCATTATAGGCAAGCGAAGAGCGTGTGTTATACTCCTGTCTCACTTCTCGACTGTCCTCAGCTACTCCAAGGAGCCTGCCCCGTGACGCAACAGAAACTCCTACGCGCCCTACCCCCGCCACCCGAGACACGCGCTGTTCCCATCGCAGAGACGCTCCACGGCGTCACCCTCACGGACCCATACCGGTGGCTGGAGGACGGCGAGGCGTCGGAGGTTCGTCAGTGGGTAGAGCGGCAGAACGAGTACACTGCTACCATTCTGGACGCTGTCCCCGGTCGCGAGGAGCTGCGCGAACGGCTCACCGAGCTTCTCGCCATGGGGTTCGTCGGCTCGCCGAGTCTCCGAGGTCCGTACAGCTTCTTCATGAAGCGGCAGGGAACGCAGAACCAGCCCATCCTCTACGTCCGCGAGGGGCTTGACGGCACCGCGCGTCCGCTGGTGGATCCCAACCCTCTGAGCGAGGACGGCACGGTGACGGTGGATTGGTGGTATCCCTCGGAGGACGGTCACCTGGTAGCCTACGGCCTCTCAAGCGCTGGCAATGAGAAGAGCACGCTCCACGTGGTCAATGTCGCCTCGGGCGAGCGTCTTGGCGACACGATCCCCAACACCCGTTACTCGTCCGTGGCGTGGCTCCCCGACCGTAGCGGCTTCTACTATACCCGCTACCCGGACCCCGGCAGCGTCCCGCCCGGTGAGGAGAACTACCACAAGCGCGTCTTCTTCCACCGGTTGGGCGAGGACCCCAACGGCGACCCGGAGGTCTTCGGCGCGGGCCGGGACCCACAGGACCTCTACGGCGTCTCCCTGTCGCCCGACGGCCGCTACCTGCTCGTTACTGCCTTCCAGGGCTGGTCCAAGACGGAGCTTCATCTCCGCGACCTGGAGGGAGACGACCGGTTCATACCCATCGCGCGCGGAACGGAGGCGATATATGAGGGCCGGATTCTAGGGGACAGACTGTACGTCTTCACCAACGAGGGCTCGCCAAACTATCGGCTCTTCGTAACCGACGTCAGCTCGCCTGGTAGGGAGCGCTGGAGTGAGGTCATTCCCGAGAGCGAGACGGTGCTGCAGCACGTCGAGCACGCCGGAGGGAAGTTAGTAGCACTCGGCCTGCGCAATGCAGCCTCCGTCGTTCAGGTGTACTCAGCGGAGGGAACACCGGAGCACGAGATCCCACTGCCAGTCCTGGGCACCGTCAGTGCAGTCGAGGGCCTCCCGGAGCGCGACGAGCTGTTGTTCACCTTCACGTCGTTCTTCGTACCGCCGGCGATCTACCGCTACAACCTTGCGTCCCGCGATGTCGGCGTCTTTGAGCAGGTCGAGGCGGAGATAGACACGGAGGCGTTCGAGGCAAGGCAGGCCTGGTACACGTCCAGGGACGGCACTCAAGTCTCCATGTTCGTAGTCCACCGCCGCGGTCTCGAGTTGAATAGCAACAACCCCACCGTGCTGTACGGCTACGGTGGCTTCAACATCAGCCTGACGCCCGAGTTCCGTCCGGTGGTATACCAGTGGCTGGAGCGTGGCGGCGTGTACGCGGTGCCGAACCTGCGCGGCGGTGGCGAGTACGGTGAAGCATGGCACCAGGCGGGCAGGCTGGGCAGGAAGCAGAACGTCTTCGACGACTTCATTGCCGCCGCTGAGTGGCTCGTAGCAAACGGCTACACGCGCCCGGAGCGGCTGGCGATCTGGGGAGGCAGCAACGGCGGCCTGCTCGTGGGCGCCGCGCTCACCCAGCGCCCCGACTTTTTCAAGGCGGTGGTCTGCCAGGTCCCGCTGCTGGACATGCTGCGCTACCATCACTTTCTGATCGCACGCTTGTGGATCCCCGAGTATGGCTCAGCGGACGACCCCGAACAGTTCCGGTGGCTGCATGCGTACTCGCCGTACCACCAGGTCCGGCCCGGCGTGCGTTACCCCGCTGTGCTGCTGACCACCGCCGAGTCGGACAGCCGCGTCGACCCGCTACACGCGCGCAAGATGGCGGCGTTGCTGCAGGAGGTGACCGACGGCGAGAATCCTGTCCTGCTGCGCGTCGAGACACGGGCAGGCCACGGCGCGGGTAAGCCGGTCGCCAAGGTAGTGGACGAACAGGTGGACGTGTGGAGCTTCGTAGCGTGGCAGTTGGGGGTGCAGACAGGCTCCTAAACCGCCTGCTCCTCTTTACCCAAGGCCCTGCTTTTAGAAGGTCTGAACGGCGCCTTCAACTGTCGGCACTACAGTCCCGGTCGAGTTGCTGAGATGAGGCGGCTGCGTACCTGCACAGGGGCATGCTATAATCGGGCGGCCCGAAAGGGTGTAGACAGACGAACGGAGACGCGCCGGAGACGCGGGAGGATCTGCTTGACGGCTGGTAGTTACCTGGTGAGTTGTTCGCACAGTGCTCTCCCTCACGCCCATATCCTCACAACGAGACCGGCGGCTTGATGGCTGACGCAAGGTCCCGGAGTCTCCCAGGCCACGCCGCACCCGAGCATGTCCAGCCCGCTTCAGCGCAGCTGCGCGAGGCAGGACCTATCTCGCTGCGCGAGCAGATGCTGCGGCCGCGCACGTTTATCTCGTTCGGCATTTCCATAGCTCTGATCGCGTGGATATTCGCCAGGCAGGAGATTCCGTTCGCGCAGGTGTGGGCGAACATCCGGGCAGCGAATCCGTGGCTGATTTTGCTTGCGTTCGCCGCGTACTACTCAACGTTCTACGTGCGCACCCTGCGCTGGAAGCAGGTGCTGGCAAACGTGGGCTACACCTCACACAACGAGGCTTGCTTGCCACGGAGGCGCACGCTGACGCGCATCATCTTCCTATCTTGGTTCGCAAACTCCATCCTGCCCGCGAAGCTAGGCGATGGCTACCGGGGCTACCTGCTCAAGCGCAACTCGAACGTATCGTTCTCCAAGACGATGGGCACGATTGTAGCCGAGCGCATCGCGGACGTAGGTGCGCTCTTCGCATTGCTGCTTGGCGCCGGCATGCTTGCGTTCCGCGACCATCTACCGCCGAACTTCGGAGTGCTCGTTGGGTTCGGCGCGGCACTCGCAGCGCTCAGTCTCAGCACACTCTTCGTTCTCAAGTACATCGGGCCGTGGGTGGCGCGCATGCTGCCGGGCCGTGTACGGCCGCACTACGTGCGGATGGAGGAGGGCGTCCTGCTGGCGTATCGCAGGCGCGTGGGCTGGATACTCTTCCTGACCTTGCTTGTGTGGATTCTGGACAGCGCCCGCTTCTGGTTCGTCGCCGCGTCGCTGGGGCAGAGCTTCAGCCCTGCGCTCGTGGTCTTCATCGCGCTCGCCGCCGCGCTGCTCACCACCGTGCCGTTCACACCTGCCGGCCTGGGGGTGGTAGAGGGCGCGGTCGTCGCCGCCCTGCTCCTCGTGATAGACGACCGGGCGCTGGCAGGCTCCATCGCCCTGCTCGACCGGACTATCACGTACTGGTTACTCATCATCGTCGGCGCGGTCGTGTACCTGTTCAGCAACAACAAGTGAGCGCGCACACCCCGAGTCGTGCAGCCTCCGAACAGATCCAGCCACCGTCCGGCATCGTAGCGGGCAAGCTCTCGCTCGTCCTGCCCGCGCGCAACGAAGAAGGCAACCTCGAGCGAGTCGTGGGACGCTCCATTGAGGTGCTCAATGAGCACGTGCCCGACTGGGAGATCGTGATCGTCGTCAACGGGAGCACGGACAGAACGCCAGAGATAGCGGACGAGCTGGCGGAGCGGGAGCCTCGCGTGCGCGTGCTACACCGGCCCGACGAGAAGGGCTACGGCCTGGCGTGGCGGACCGGGTTCGCAGAGGTGCGTGGCGAGTACATCATGTGTATGGACTCGGACGGGCAGTTCGACCTGGGGGACATCACGCTGCTGTTGCCGTACATCAACCATTACGATATCGTGGCGGGATATCGCATCGAGCGGCAGGACCCACCGCACCGCAAGCTGAACGCGGCGCTCTTCCACCTCGCAGTGCGGGCGCTCTTTCGGGTGCCGCTTCGCGACCTCGACTGCGGCTTCAAGATATTTAGGGCAGAGCTTATACACAGCCTGCCGCTGCGCAGCCCCGGCGCGCTCATCAACCTGGAGATCCAGTCCTTCGCCCGTCTCAGGGATGCGTCAGTCATAGAGGTCGGTGTCAACCACTACCCGCGGCGGGCCGGCGAACCCACCGGCGCGAAGCCGTCGGTTGTGCTGCAGGCGATGAGCGAGATGCTCGTGCTGCGGCTGAGGGTGTGGCGTGCGGCGCTGCCCCAGCCACTCGCGGGGGCGCTCGGCCTTGCCGCCGCGACTGGCGCCGCGCTCACGCTACTCACCTCGGTAGCCCGGCGGCTGCGGCGAAAGGGACGTGTGATATAATCCGCTTGCCCAAACCCGCCCATAGGAGTAAGAAATGAGCCTGGCGACGGTGACAGACTATACTCGGCGTGTGGAAAACGTGCGGGAGACCCTGCGCGAGAAGGAGCTTGACGGAGTGCTCGTGCTCGGCCCCGCGAACCGGCGCTACCTCACGGGCTTCACTGGCCGCGACGGGCAGATTGGCGAGAGCGCAGGCATCGTCCTCGTCACGCGCGACCGTGCCGTGCTCGTCGCAAGCCCGCTGTACAGCGAGCAGGCGCGCGCAGAAGGTGTGGGGGTCGAGGTGCTTGAGCTCCGGGAGCGCTGGTACAAAGCGCTCCCAGAGCACTTGACCGAGTGGGGCGTGCGACGCCTCGGGTTCGAGCGAGACTACACGCTGTACGGGCACTACGAGGACCTCAAGGAGCGTATGCCGGTAGGGAGCGAGCTGTTGCCCCTCAAGGGCGTCGTCGAGGAGATGCGCGTGCGCAAGAGCTCGGCGGAGCTTGAGGTTCTGCGAGCTGCGGCGAGAATAGCAGACGAGGCCTACGCGCGCGTGGTAGGCAGCCTCCGGCCTGGAGTGACGGAGAAGGCCGTCGCGCGGGCGCTCGACGAGGCGATGGAGGAGTTGGGGGCGGAGGGCCCCTCCTTCCCCACGATAGTCGCCGCAGGTCCGAACTCCGCACGGCCCCACCACGAGTCCGGTGACACCGTTATTCAGCAGGGAGACCCGGTGGTTATAGATATGGGGGCGCGCTACGAGGGATACTGCTCGGATATGACGCGCTCTTTCAGCCTGGGCCGGGCGGATGACCGGTACCTCGAGCTTCACGGACTCGTGCTCCAGGCTCACCTGAGCTCTCAGGGGGCTATCCGTCCCGGACTCTCCGCCAAGGACGCCGACGCTGTCGCGCGCGACCTGCTGAAGGCTGCGGGGTACGAGCAGGAGTTCAGCCACAGCCTGGGCCACGGGGTGGGCATGGACGTACACGAGCCGCCCCGGCTGCACAAGGACAGCGAGGACACGCTCGATGCGGGCATGGTTGTTACTGTGGAGCCGGGAGTGTACATCACCGGGTACGGCGGGGTGCGCATCGAGGATACCGTGGTCGTGACCGATACCGGACACGAGGCGCTGAACCATTCCCCGAAGAAAGAACCGGTAATATAGGCGCGGGGCGGTGCGTCACCGCCTCGGCTTCATGACAGGGCGGGCACGCGGACCCGTCACTACGAGCGAGGAAGAACAGAAGACATGATCTCGACAGGCGACCTGCGCAAGGGCAACACGATAGTCGTGGACAACGAGCTGGTGAAGGTGCTTGACTTTCAGCACGTGAAGATGGGGCGGGGCAGCGCGTTCGTGCGGGTGCAGATGCGCAACCTGCGGACAGGCGCTACAACGGAGCGCACCTTTCAGGCAGGCTCCCGCTTCGAGCAGGCTCGGCTGGAGAGGCGCACCGTTCAGTACCTGTACCAGGACGGCGACAACTACGTCTTCATGGACACGGAGACGTACGAACAGCCGACACTCAGCGCACAGCTGCTGGGCGATGCCGTGCGGTACCTCAAGGAGGGGATGAACATTGACCTCCTGCTGTACGGCGATGAGCCGATTGACGTGGAGATACCGACCTCCGTTGAGCTGCGCGTGGAGCGGTCGGACCCCGGGCTTCGCGGTGACACCGCTGCCGGCGCCTCCAAGCCCGCGACTCTCGAGACGGGGATGACGGTGCAGGTTCCGCTCTTCGTCAATGAGGGTGACGTGATCAGGGTAGACACCCGCACGGGTGCGTATATCGAGCGCGTGGGTTAGAAGAGTTGAGTGGGGAGCGAAACAGAGGGAGCAGCGAGCTCGACCTTTCGGGGCTACTTGAGGATGGCCTGCGCGAGCTGATAGAGCTCGTGAGCAGCAGTGGTGTGACTGAGCTTTCCATAGAGCGGGGCGATACGAAGCTGATGATCCGCAGCGCGCCTGCCGAGCAGGTTCAGGCAGCGGTGGCCGCCGCGCAAACCGTTGCCGAGGCTGTGCTGGCTCAGACGGAGCCGGGGGCCGCAGGAGTCCCCATCACCTCACCCATAGTCGGCACCTTCTACTCCGCCCCGACTCCGGGCGCAGAGCCGTTCGTACAGGTCGGCGACTACGTGGAGGAGGGACAGACGGTAGGGATAGTCGAGGCGATGAAGGTTATGAACCGTATTGACTCGGAGATCTCAGGCCGTGTGCTGGAGGTGCTGGTCCAGAACGGGCAGGCAGTGGAGTACGGCCAGCCTCTGATGCTCCTCGATACGTCCGCCTCAGCGACGTAAGGGATTTACCGCAGAGAGTGCGGAGCGCATAGAGAGGGGATATGGCCGGTTGGCTATGCCTATCGGCGTGAGAACCGGTGGATTGGACGGGGGCAGGCGCCGCGCCTGCCCCCGTGCTTCTCTCCCTCGTTTCTTCACCCTCTGTGCATGCTCCGCAATGAATGAACGGAGATAGCCGTGCAGCTGCTGAGTGTTTCAACGTTGAATGCGTACCTGGCGGAGCTGTTCGCGTACGACCCGGTGCTGTCGGATGTATGGGTCGAGGGCGAGATAACGAACTTCAGCCAGTCGAGCAAGGGACACGTGTATTTCACGCTCAAGGACGGGGCAGCGCAGATGCCGTGCGCGCTGTTCCGCTCGCACCTGGCAAGGGTGAACGCGCCGCTGGGCAACGGTCAGGCGGTTATCGCGCACGGGCGGGTCTCCTTGTGGCAGGATACGGGCAAACTGCAGTTCTACGTAGACATGGTGCAGCCGGAGGGAATGGGGCGGCTGGAGCTTGAGTTCCAGGCGCTGAAGGCCCGCCTGGAGGAAGAAGGACTGTTCGACCCGGCGCGCAAGCGCGGCCTGCCGCGCTTCCCAGCGACGATTGGGATAGTGACGAGCCCACAGGCGGCGGCGCTACAAGACATGCTCAACGTGCTGAACCGGCGCTACCCACTCGCGGAGATAGTGCTCTCGCCTACCGCCGTGCAGGGTGACGGCGCGGGGACGCAGGTGGCAGCGGCGATAGAGAGCCTGCATCGGCGGGTGCGCGTGGACGTGATAATCGTGGCGCGCGGGGGTGGCTCGATGGAGGAGTTGTGGGCGTTTAACGAGGAGGTCGTGGCGCGCGCGATATTCGCCTCGCCGGTGCCCGTCATCTCCGGCGTGGGCCACGAGGTAGACTACACGATAGCCGACTACGTGGCGGACCTGCGCGCGCCGACGCCGTCGGCCGCCGCAGAGCTGGTGGCACCGAACATCGCGGAGCTGCGAAGCTCTTTGCGAGGCGCGCGAGAGTTCCTGGACGCGCGGATACGAGAGCAGGTGGAGGCGGCGCGGATGGACGTGCGGCACATGGAAGGGCACCTGCAGCGGCTCTCGCCGGCGCACACACTCGAAAGGCTGCGGGAGCGGCTGTTACTCCTGCACGACGGCGTGCTCACCAGGCTGGGTCACTCGGTGCAGCTTCGGAGGAGCAGGCTCGAAGGCCAGCGCAAGCGGCTGGAGGCGCTGGCCCCCGAGAGTGTGCTGCGGCGCGGGTACGCAGTGGTGACGACGGAGGACGGAAGGCCCGTGATGTCCGCTGCGGGCGTGGAGGTGGGCGAGGACCTGCTGACGTGCTTCGGTAACGGCACGGTGCGCTCGCTCGTGATGAGCGTGGAGAGGAAGGAGCGGCGAGATGTCGCTTGAGACTAAGAGGACGGAACTCTCGTTTGAGCAGGCGTACACCCGGCTGGAGGAGCTGATACAGAAGCTCGATGAGGGTGGGCTCTCGCTGGACGAGGCGCTGACGTGCTACGAAGAGGCGTCCGCAATGGTCGCCCGTTGCAACAGCGTTCTGGACGCCGCGGAGCTGCGCCTGCGCAACGTCGCGGACCGCGAAGACGGGGACGACGGTGAGTTCGAGGAGACCGCGTTCCAGGCTGGATAACTCAGGGCAGAGAGCGCACGGCACACAGAGATGTGGGTGGTACTCAGTCTCTGATGCGCTGAGCGCGACTATCTGTCCCGGAAGGATGGAATGATGGACGACTCGATTGAGTCGGCGCCTCGTCCGCGCCGGCTCAAGATGCCCGCGGGCTACCTCGCCGCCGCGGACGAGGAAACCTTGCTCCCATGGTCGCACGTGGTAGCGCGGCTGGAGCAGGCCCGGAACTACTGGCTCGCGACGACGAGGCCGGGCGGACAGCCGCACGTAACGCCGATATGGGGCGTCTGGGTAGACGAGGCTCTCTATTTCGACGGCATCCCCACCGCACAGTGGGCGCGCAACATGGCGACCAATCCACACATCGCCGTGCATCTGGAGAGCGGTGACGATGTCGTGATCGTAGAGGGCGAGGCCGAGGACGTCCCCAGCATTACGGATGCCCACCTCGCCACCCGCATCGTCAAGGCGTGGGATGCGAAGTACGGACGCCTGCACCCCAGTCCCGCCACCGACGGCATATTCCGGCTACGACCCCGCACTGCGCGGGCGTGGACCCAGTTCCCGGACTACGCGACCACCTGGCGGTTTTCTGATGCCTGAGCGGGTGGCCCGCGCCGACGGAGCCGGGAAGCACTGTAGA
>JADDPP010000465.1 GCA_016781845.1 Rubrobacter sp. | reverse complement strand
CACCACCAGAAGTAGCTGCTGCCGAGCGTCAGATTCCTGCCGAATTATTTAGGGTCCACTCAGACCTCTCCGCCTGTCCGGATCGTGCAGTGCAGGCGACCTCTGTGTGCGTCCCAGCCTCCGGCTGTGGTATCCTGCTCCCACCGAAACAGTTTTGCATCTGGGGGAAGACTTGGATTTCAAGGTACTTGTCGCGGACCCAATAGCTGCAGAGGGCATCGAGTTCCTGCGTCGGCACCTGGAGGTGGAGGTGCGGACGGGGATGCCGGTCGAGCAGCTTATCGAGACCGTTCCCAGCTACGACGCGCTCATCGTGCGTAGCGAGACGAAAGTCACCCCGCCGGTAATCGAGGCCGGGGCGCGGCTGCAGGTCGTCGCGCGCGCGGGAGTTGGGGTGGATAACATTGACGTGGACACCGCGACAAAGCGCGGTGTGCTCGTCATCAACGCGCCTCTTGGCAACACGGTCGCCGCCGCAGAGCACGCGATGGCACTTATGCTCTCCCTCGCGCGCCGCATCCCGCCTGCGGATGCGTCTATCCGCGCTGGAGAGTGGAAGCGGTCGCGGTTCATGGGCGTTGAGCTGCAGCACAAGACGCTGGGCATAGTCGGACTTGGCAAGGTCGGAGCAGAGGTCGCCCGGCGTGCCCGCTCATTCGGCATGAACCTCCTCGCGTACGACCCCTACGTCTCCGCGGCAGCCGCGGAAGCGCTGGGCGTCCGGCTGGTGCCGCTCGACGAGCTGATGAGCCATGCCGACGTCATTACCGTGCATGCGCCGCTGACACCGGCCAACAGAAACCTCATCAGCACGCAAGAGCTGGAGCTTGCGAAGCCGGGCCTGCTGCTCGTCAACGCGGCCCGTGGCGGGGTCGTGGACGAGGAGGCGGTAGCTCAGGCGCTGGAGAGTGGCCGAATGGGCGGCGCAGCGTTCGACGTGTTCACGCGCGAGCCAATCACTGAGGACAACCCGCTGCTCACCGCTCCGCAGACGGTGCTCACCCCTCACCTTGGGGCATCCACAAGGGAGGCGCAGGTGAAAGTCGCGCTCGAGGTTGCCGAGCAGGTGGTGGACGTACTCAACGGCCGCCCGGCGCGCGGTGCCGTGAACGCACCCGCCCTTCCCGCTGATTTGCTCGCGGACCTCGGGCCGTACCTGGAGCTCGCCGACAGGCTGGGGCGGCTCTTCACGCAGGTAGAGGGGCAATCACTGGGCCGTCTGCAGGTAACGTACTCGGGCGAGCTAGCGAGCCACGACACCCGAGCGCTGCGACGGGCCCTGCTGCGAGGGCTGCTCGAGCCGATAACGAACGAGAGGGTGAGTGTCGTCAACGCTGAGCTGATAGCCCAGGAGCGAGGTATCACCCTCACGGAGGGCACCGGGATAGCGCCGGAGGGATACACGAGCACCATACTGCTTGAAGGCCCGGAGGGCGCGGTAGAAGGCACCGCCATTGGGGACGAGCTGCGTATCATACGGTTCAACAGCTACCCCGTGGACTTCGTGCCGAACGGTCACTTTCTGTTCTGTCCCCACGTTGACCGTCCCGGCTTCATCGGCGCGGTGGGCACCATCCTCGGCGCGAACAACATCAACATCAGCGCGGCGATGAGCGGTCGTCTCGCACCCCGCGGCGAGACTCTGCTCGTGCTCACGCTCGACGAGCCTGTGCCCGACGACGTGTGCGAGCAACTGCAGACCGGTGTGCAGGGCCTGCGCGGGTTGATACGCGCGGAGCTGTAAGGCCGATGACTGCGCTCGGCAGTACCACCGTCTCGTTTATCGGCGCGGGGGCCATGGCGGAGGCCATGATCGGGGGCGTGCTCAAGGGTGGCCTGATGGACCCGGAGCAGGTATGCATCAGCCACCCCAGAGAGGCTCGCAGGCAAGACCTGCACGCGCGGTACGGGGTGAAAACAACCGCTTCGAACGTGGAGGCCGCGGACGGAGGCGAGCTTGTCGTGCTGACGGTCAAGCCGCAGGTGCTCGGCGGACTGCTCCGTGAGCTGCGCGGCAGGTTGCGGACTGAGCAGGTGGCGCTGAGCATAGTCGCAGGCGCGCCAATCAACGCGCTCGCGACCGGCCTCGGACACTTCGCGGTCGCTCGAGCTATGCCGAATACGCCCGCTCAGATCCGCCAGGGGATGACGGTATGGACAGCAACCCCGCAGGTGCATCCGACGCAGCGCGAGCAGATGCAGGCGCTCCTGGGCGCACTCGGCCGGGAGCTGTGGGTGGACGACGAGAAGCTGATTGACATGGCGACGGCGCTAAGTGGCACTGGGCCGACGTACGTCCTGCTCGTGATGGAAGCTCTAATTGACGCGGGGGTACATATGGGCTTCTCGCGGCGCGTCGCGCAGGAGCTCGTGCAGCAGACGATGCTAGGCTCAGTGCTGTACGCGCGGGAGTCCAACAAGCACCCGGCGGAACTACGCAACGCCGTCACCTCTCCGGGCGGCACCTCCGCCGAGGCTATCTACCAGATGGAGAAGGGCGGTCTTCGGACCGTCCTCTCAGACGCGGTCTTCTCCGCGTACAAGCGCACTCAAACGCTCAGCGAGGCCGCTGAGCAGGCGATGACGAAGGGACTCTGAACCGCGAACGCCAGGGAACCGTGCATGGCGGCTGCGCGACGCAAGCAACGACTACAGACGTGTCCCGTTTTTGTTCTATCGTGTCTCGGGGAGACAGCCTTGGATACTTCGCGGAGGTGATGGCCGTTACGAAGCCGGCAGGCCAGTGGACGTACGGCGATCTGTTCCGATTGCCTGACGACGGCCGGCAATACGAGGTTATTGAGGGAGAGCTGTACGAGTTGCCACCGCCTGGCGAGAGGCACCAGCGGACCTCCGCGTTGATCATACAGATGATACTGCCTTCCGTGGCGCGGCTGGGCGCAAGGTGGTATCACGTGCCCACAGGCGTGTTCATCTCCGGCGCGGAACCAGTGCAACCGGACCTGCTGGTGCTATTGCCCGGCAATCAGGCGTCCGTAAGCGAGCGGGGCATTGAGGGAGCGCCGGACCTGGTTGTAGAGATCCTGAGCCCAGGTAATCCCAAGCACGATCGGGTGACGAAACGCCTGCTATACGCACGGGGAGGCGTTCGCGAGTACTGGCTCGTGAGTCCGGAAGCGGAGGCTGTGGAGGTACTTGTGCTCAAAGGCGATTCCTACAGGACGCACGTGTATGCGCGCGACGACGAGTCTGTGACCTCGGTGGTATTGCAGGGGCTGTCTTTCCCGGCGTCAGCTCTGTTTGCCTGATAGCTCGACCGGGGCCATGCCGCTGGTCGCCGCGCAGACGTTGCGTGCGACGTCTCTCCGCTCATTTTCCCGTCCACGCGCTGGTGTAACCGCGATACGCTTGGCGGAAGATGAGCGGCACTCATACTGTGATTGGGAGCTTGCGAGGAATCCGTAGCTCACGACCACGGATTCTTCACTCTGCTTACAACGACGGTCCCCTCGCCGTTACCCGGACTCCGTATCACGCGTCGTGCTGCTACAGCCTGCTGTGCCAGTGTCGGAGATACTCCTCATACAATGTTCACCCTGCGGGTATGTAGGGACGACGCTTGGCATCGCCCCTGACACATGCCGCCTAGCCGTTCCTCTTGAGCCTGCCGGTGCGCTTCGCGAGGCGCTCGACCTGGAGGAAGACCCACACGCCGAGCGGGATGCTCACCAACCCCATCAGCATCAGCGGAAGCAGGACATTCCAGAGCTCCGCGATACCCTGGCCAGACATGACGCTGCGCCGGATACCGTCGAGGAAGTAGGTCGCTGGCGAGATGCGGGCGAGCGGCTGCATCCAGCCGGGCAATACGTCTGTCGGGTAGTACACCCCGGAGACGAGCAGCAGGATCGAGCTGATGATGAACGTCATCTCCGCGCCCCGCTCCGTGAACCAGAGTGGCAGCACACTCGCCATGATACCGATGCCCAGAAAGCTCAGGGAACCAACAAGCGTCACCGCCAGCGCTCCGAGATAGTCCGCTCGGCTGAGGTCGAGATTCACGAAGAGGGCGAGCGCAACGAACAGCAGCGCAGTCCGCAGCATGCCATACACGATGCTGAACGCCGCCGTGCCGAGCATGTGGGTAAGCCTGCTTATGGGCGCCATAAAGGTGTACTCGATGGTCCCTTCCCAGCGCTCCCACGTTATCATCTCGCTGATAGCGTCGAACACGGCCCGCAGGTACGCCCACACGAGCGTGCCGATTCCCAGGTACAGCACGAGGTCGTTTTGATTCACCTGCTGCGCCTTGCCTATGTAGATGACCGAGAGCGAGCTCGCTATCGTGTACACGAAGAAAGCGAGCTCCCATCCCCAGTATCGCTTCACCAGGTACCAGTTGCGCTCCACGAAAGCGTAGCTGGACCTCACCTCCCGTGCTATGCCGGAGGCATTCAGAACTGTCATCGTCTTTAGTCCCTTACCCTTCCCGTGCGCTGCTCGCGCCACGCACAGCCTCTTCTCTACCCAGCCCGGATGATACTCCCGGGCACAGTGTCCACCGTGTAGAGTCCTGCTCTAAACCGCTACCGGCTCGGCCTCTTCCTGCTCGGCCTCCTCGATAGACTTGCCGGTGAAGTGCATGAAGGCATCCTCCATCGTCGGGTCCAACAGCTCTGGCGTCGCTGCCTGTGCTTTGAGCTCGGATGGAGTTCCCTCCGCGACTATCCGGCCTCGGTCGAGAATTGCGATGCGGTCGCACAGAGCGTCGGCCTCGGCCATGTCGTGTGTTGTTAGCAGGACCGTCGCGTCGTGCTCATTCCGTAGCCGCAGCACGAACTCCTGCACGTCCAGCTTCGAGCGCGGGTCAAGACCCGTCGTCGGCTCGTCGAGCAGCAGGAAAACTGGCGTGGTCAGGAACGCCCTGGCTATCGCCACCTTCTGCTGCATGCCGCGCGACATCTGCTCCAGCGGCCTGTGAATGCGGTCCTCCGGGATGCCGAGCGCCTGAAGCACCACGGGTATCTCACGCTTCGCCTGAGCGCCGGAAAGACCATACAGGCGGGTCGCATACATCAGGTTCTCGAAAGGCGACAGCTTCTTGAAGAAACTCGCCTCCACCGAGACCCGGTTGAGCATCCGCTTCACAACTTGCTCGTCGCGAATCACGTCGTGCCCGAACACCGACGCACGGCCGGAGTCGGGTATGAGCAGCGTGGAGAGCAGGCGGATCAGAGTACTCTTGCCGGAGCCGTTCGCGCCGAGCACGCCGTAAATCTCGTTCTTGCGGATGCGAAGGCTCACGTGGTCCACGGCGTACACCGTCTTCTCAGGCCGGGCATCCCCGGCCCGCCGTCGGCCTGGCAGCCAGCGACGCTTCGTACCACCGAAGGCCTTAACTATTTCCTCTACAACTATCGCGTCTGTCTGCATCATCGTTCCTGTCTCGCGCTTTGATCGCGCGCCTGGCTTCTACTCGCTGACCTTCCATGCCCCTGCGCCCCGTCGGCCTGCTCCCCTTTTGAATGCAACAAAAAGACCGTGGGGAGAACTCTCCGCCACGGCCTCCAGGCATTCTAAGCTGCTGTTTCGGTCAGCAGGGACTCTCTCTGGAGGGCGCGGGAGGCCGCAGGCGTGCGAAGACGGGCGCGCGGAGACCCCTGTCTCTCACGCCAATCTGTCCGCTGAGGTTTCGCGTCACGCCCTGGCTCCTCCAACACTTTCTCGGTCCGGGCGAACAAAGGTCGCCGCGAGTCCACTATACACCCTGCCCCCCGTCAAAGCAATACGTATCGGAGCAGCTTTGGGCGTCCGGCATCGGATTCCCCGCCCTGCTCCCCTGGCAGTTACGCCTCCCTGGTGTACTCGGCATACTCCCCGGCGGTCATAAGCAAGTCGAGCTGAGATGCATCGGAAGGACGGACCTTCAGCATCCAGCCCTCGCCGTACGGGTCGGAGTTCACGAGCTCGGGGCTGTCACCTGCTGCCTGGTTTACCTCCAGCACTTCCCCGCTGAGAGGACTGAACAGGTCGGACGCGGTCTTGACGGAATCAATACTGCCGAAGGGCTGGTTCTGCTCGACGGTTGTCCCCACCTCCGGCAGGTCCACGTACACCACGTCCCCGAGCTGATGTTGGGCATAATCCGTGATTCCCACCACGGCGACGCCGTCGTCCTCCATGCGCACCCACTCGTGCTCCCTTGTGTAGCGGCAGTCCTCCGGGTTCAAGAGCTCGCTCCTCTCTCTCGCTTGTAAAATGGTGTTCTCACCATGCGCGCCCGCACAGGCTTGCCGCGTATAATCACGTTGATCTCTGTATCAGGCTTGGAGTACCGAATCGGCACGTAGCCGAGGCCGATGGGCTTGTTGAGCGTCGGGGAATGCGTGCCGCTCGTCACGAAGCCTATGTGCTCTCCGTCCTTCTCTATCGGCTGCTCCGCCCTGGGCACGCCGCGGTCCAAGAGCTCGAAGCCCACGAGCATGCGCGCTGGTCCGAGCTTCTTCTCCCGCTCCAGCGCCTCCCGGCCTATGAAGTCCCCCTTATCGAGCTTCACGGCCCAGCCCAGCCCAGCCTCGATAGGGTTTGTCTGGTCACTTATCTCGTGTCCGTACAGCGCCATCTTCGCTTCCAGCCGAAGGGTGTCACGCGCACCGAGTCCGACGGGCACGAGCCCTAGCGGCCGTCCGGCTTCCAGCAGACAGTTCCACACTCGCTCGGCGTCCTCGCTCGCCACAAAGACTTCGAAGCCGTCCTCCCCGGTGTACCCTGTCCTCGCCAGCAGCGCCTCCACTCCGCACACCCGGCACTCAGTGGCATAGTAGTACTTCAACCTCGTAAGGTCAGCGTCTGTCAACGGCTGAAGTATCTCCTGTGAGCGCGGACCCTGAATTGCGACAAGTCCTGTCGCGTCTGACACGTCCGTTATCTCCACTCCAGAGAAGCCCAATGCCTGGTGCTGCAGCCACTCCAGGTCCTTCTCGCGGTTGCTCGCGTTCACTACGAGCAGATAGCGGTCCGCCAGTCGGTAGAGTATCGCGTCGTCCACCAAAGTGCCATCAGTGTACGGTATGAGCGTGTACTGTGCCTGCCCCAGTTGCAGGCGAGAGGCGTCGTTCGTCAGCGAGTGGTTGAGGAAATCCAGCGCCTCCTCGCCTCGTATCTCAAGCTCGCCCATGTGTGACAGGTCGAACAGCCCCGCGGCGGTGCGCACGGCCCGGTGCTCCTCGATGACCCCTGTGTACTGCACGGGCATGCTCCAGCCCGCGAACGGCACAATGCGCGCTCCCAGTCGGCCATGAGCTTCGTATAATGGTGTGCGGCGCAGTTGGGACTCGGTCTGCAATGCTGGCTCCTACTCTAGAACGTGCGGCGTATTCTAGTCGCGACCTGCCGTAGGTGTCAACATGCGGCGCCCTGTCACCTTTCTGCGATTGTAAACGCATTGTAAACGCATTTGCTCGAACAGCGGCGTATAGCGCCTGATAAATCGCCAGGTTACCAAACCCTGCCAGTGGCGGTGTTAGGTGCGGTTAAGAAAAACAAACCGTTCCAGCGTTGCCACCCCGTTTACCTCTCTTTATACTGCTCTTACCTTTTGTGGGAGGTGTGTATGGCGGTACGTGAACAGCGTCAGTTCCTCGCGACGGCAACAGAACCGACCCTAGCCTGGCTTCGCCTCTTTGTGGTCGCCCTCACCGGTATCGCTCTCGTCGCGGGTGGGTTCGCACAGGCGGGTTCTCGTGTCGCATGGGGAGTGGTCCTGGTCGCAGGTATGTACGCGGCTGCGAACAGCATGATGGGCCTCTACAGGCGGTTTCGCCGGCTTCTGACCCGCAGGGTGTACCTGGTTATGGATCTGGCGCTCATCACGCTTCTAGTCCATGCCACGGATGGGGTTGGGAGCCCGCTGTTCCTCTTGTATTCGCTGCCCCTCGTCGTCGTCGTCCTGCATCACGGCGTCAGGGCGGGTGCCTGTTACTGCGCCGCCGTGAGTGTGCTGTACACGATTGTGGTGCAACTAGGAACGGAGGCCGAGACGCCTGTATGGCTCTCCCAGCTGGGTTTGCTGTGGGCCCTCTTCCTGATGACTGGCTACGTTTCCACGGCTGACGAGTCCCGCGAGGAGAGGGCCAGACGCCGCGACGAGCTCGCCGCCATGCAGTTGGCCGCGGCTGCAGCCACCCACACCGGTGACATCCCCACCGTCGTGGAGAACGTGCTGACGGGCGCCCTCGGTCCCACACGCTGCTGCTACGCTAGCATCTTTCTGTACGACGAGGAGACGCATGGCTTCACCACCTGCTACTCCCTCAGTGGCTGCGACGGGAGGGGCGGCTCGCTGGAGCAGCAGCCCGTCGAGGTACTGCCCTCTGACCTGCTGTACCAGGTAATGTACACCGGAAACCCGATCAGCATCTCCGATACCCACGCGGACCGTCGGCTCCGGGGCTCCGTGCTCGACCGTGAAGGTATACGCTCGATGGTCCTTACACCTCTAATTGCGCCAGGAGCGAAGCGCGTGGGCATCCTCTGCCTGGCACGCAACGAAGCCCACAGGGCAACTCAGCACGAGATGCGCTTCGCCGGGACCCTCTCCATGCAGGCCGCGGTCGGCATCCACACCGCGTGCCTGTTCGAGGAGGCGGCGAGCCTTGAGGCGGCAAAGGAGGCCGACAGGCTGCGCAGCCAGCTCCTTGCCACGGTAAGCCACGAGCTTCGCACTCCCATCGCCGCTATTCAGGGCTTCGCATCCTCGCTCAAGTGCGCTGAAGACCTCGGCGGCCTGCCGCCGGAGATGCAGCGCGACTGGATCGAGGAGATCGAGTCCAACGCCGACCGGCTGAAGCGGCTCGTCACAGACCTGCTTGATCTCTCACGGCTGGAAGCCGGAGCCCTTCACATGAACCTGGACTTGCAAGATATACACGATGTCATTGACGAGCTGCGGCCGAACCTTGAAGTCCTCGCCGGCACTCATCCCCTCGTCATCAAGGTCCAGAGCACACTCCCTCTTCTTGTTCGCTGCGACGCGGAGCGCATAGGGCAGGTACTGTCGAACCTCGTTGAGAACGCAGCGAAGTTCTCGCCTCCAGAAAGCACGCTCGTCATTGGCGCAGAGCGGCACGAGGGCGTCATAAGGATCGGCGTTCGCGACGAGGGGCAGGGCATCCCCCCCGAAGACCAGGAGAAGGTGTTCGAGCGCTTCTATCAGGTGGAGGGCGGGGGACATAGGCCAACCGGCGGCACTGGGCTTGGTCTCGCAATCTGCCGCAGCATTATTGAGGCGCACGGCGGGAGGATATGGGTGGAGAGTCAGGTGGGCCAGGGCTCCATCTTCTACATTATCCTGCCGCCGCCGACATCGGGGAGGTAAGAAAGCATGCCCAGGGTGCTGATAATTGAGGACGAGCCGAGCCTGGTCAAGTTCCTTAGCCAGAACCTCGCGCTGCGTGGCTGGGATGTGGTGGTAGCCACGGATGGCGCCGAGGGGCTGCGCCAGGCGCGAGACACTCATCCCGACCTGATCATGCTTGACCTGATGTTGCCGGTCAAGTCCGGATGGGAGGTGCTCGAGACCCTGCGCCTGGAGCGCGACCTCCGCTCGACGCCGGTCATCGTGGTTACAGCGGCTGCAAGGGAGGAAGACGAACGCCGCGCGCGCCGGTTAGGGGCAACGGATTACCTGCTGAAGCCATTCGGCGTTCCGGAGATGCTCCGCCGTATCGATGCCGTACTAAACTCGCCCCCTCGCGTAACCAGGACCGCCACCGCCCGCAAAGCGAACAGACCGCTACTAGGAGGAACGTCGTGAGAAAAGAGAACATAGTTGTAGTGGATGACGAAAGGAGCATCCTCAAGCTCCTCCAGCAGAACCTGAAGCTGGAGGGGTACACGGTCTACACCGGAATGGATGGACAGCAGGCTCTTGATCTCGTCGAGCAGCATAGCCCGGACCTGCTGCTACTCGACATCAAGATGCCGTATCTCAACGGCATAGAAGTCTGCAGGCGGCTGAGAGAATGGTCGAAGGTCCCGATCATAGTCGTGAGCGCGTTGAGCGATGCGAGCTACACTGTGGAGGCGCTGGACGTTGGCGCTGATGATTACCTCCGAAAGCCGTTTCATGTCAAGGAGTTGCTGGCGCGCGTGCGGACGCAGCTGCGAAGGGCCGAAGAGCGCCCCGCCCAGCCGCAGCAGTCCATCTATCGCTCAGGCCCGCTCACCATCAACTTCAGCAGGCGCCAAGTGACCCTACACGACGGCGAGGTGCGCCTCACTCCGACGGAGTACTCCATCCTGGAGCAGCTTGTTCAGAATGCGGGCAAGGTGTTGACCCACCAGATGTTGCTGCACCGCGTGTGGGGGCCGGAATATTCCGACGAGAACGAGTACCTGCGGGTATACATCGGCAGGCTCCGGCGCAAGCTGGACCCCGGCCCGGACGGCCCCAAGTTCATAACCACGGAGCAGGGTGTGGGCTACAGGTTCATTGACGCTGTGATGTAATCCTCATCTTAAGACATAGGTCACAAGTTAAGTAATTCGCCTGCCTGTCAAGCGACAGT
>JADDPP010000263.1 GCA_016781845.1 Rubrobacter sp. | reverse complement strand
CTATCTCCCTACCCCAAACTGCGAAATCCAGACTAAGCGCCGAGCAGCCGGGCGACCGCTGAAATCACCCTTTCCGCGGCCTCCTCCTTCGGCAGCATGCCGAGCTCTTCCACACGGTCGCCGCCATAGAGCAAGGTAAGCGCGGCGTTGGGAGCGCCAATGGTGGCCTCGGCATCGTTTGCGACGATGAGGGCGAGGCCCTTGCGCTCCAGCTTTGCGTGCGCGTTCTCGATGAGGTTCTCCGTCTCGGCGGCGAAGCCTACTTTGAGCAGGCCGGGACGCGAGATGGAGGCTACGATGTCGGGGTTCTCCACAAGGCGGAACTCCATCGCCCCACCGGTCTTCGTGAGCTTCGAGTCGCTCGGGTTCTCGGGCCTGTAGTCGGAGACGGCGGCGGCCATAACGAGGACATCGGCGTGCTTGCATGCCTGCTCGGTCGCGGCAAACATCTCGGTCGCCGCGGTCACGGGCACGAGCGTCGCACCCCAGGGAGGGGATAGCTCAACATTCGCGCTTACGAGCGTCACGTCCGCGCCCGCATCTATCGCCGCCTGCGCGAGGGCGTAGCCCATCCGTCCGCTGGAGCCGTTCGTCAGGTAGCGGACGGGGTCGAGCGCCTCGCGCGTGCCCCCTGCGGTAACCACTACTCGCTTACCCGCGAGCTTGCCGCTTCTGCCAAGCCGCCAGCGGACCGCTCCGACTATCTCCGCGGGGGCCGCAAGCCTGCCTTCACCAACCGCACCCGAGGCGAGACGGCCCCGGCCTGGTGTGAGGACCGTCGCACCTCTGTCTTGCAGCGTCCGGACGTGCTCACGTGTCGCAGGGTGTTCCCACATGTGGTAATTCATCGCGGGCGCGAGCACGAGCGGGGCGTACGTCGCGAGCGCCGTGAGGCTCACCATGTCGTCCGCCAGGCCGAGCGCGAGCCGGGCGAGGGTCTGGGCGCTTGCGGGTGCCACGAGCATGATGTCCGCCTCCTCGCCCAGGGAGATATGCCCCTGGGCGTCCTCCGTCCAGTCCTGCCACAGGTCGGTGATGACGGATCTGCGGGTGAGTGTCTGGAACGTGAGAGGCGTCACGAACCGGGTAGCCCCCTCGGTCATAAGTACGTCCACGCGAGCCCCATGCTGTGTGAGGTCGCGCGCTACCTGAACCACCTTGTACGCGGCGATGCTGCCACTGACCCCCAGGATGATGTTTCGTCCCTGCAAGCTCACCTGTTTAGCCTGTACATCAGTCGCAGGCCCTCCAGGGTAAGGTCGGGGTCAACGTGCTCGATTGCGTCCGTTGCCTGCGTCACGACGCCCACCAAGCCGCCTGTGCCTATGACCTTGCACGGCCCACCAAGCTCCCTCTGCGTATCACGGACGAGCCGCTCCACGAGCCCGGCATAGCCCACCACTATTCCCATCTGCATGCACTCGACCGTATTCCGGCCTATAGCCCGCGCGGGGCGGAGCAGCTCCACCTCGTACAGCTTCGAGGCGTGGCTCTGGAGCGCCTCGGCGGCGATGGAGAGGCCGGGCGCTATCGCGCCTCCCAGATAATCGCCTTCCTCGGAGATGACATCCAGGGTCGTGGCAGTGCCGAAATCGACTACTATGGCTGGGCCGCCATAGCGCTCGCGCGCTGCCAGGGAGTTCACAACTCTGTCCGCTCCCACCTCGCGAGGGTTGTCGGTGAGAATGCGAACGCCCGTCCTTACCCCCGGCCCCACGACAAACGGTTCCGAGCGCGTGTAGGCGCTGGCCATGTCGCGCAGGGCCGCCGTCACCCGCGGGACCACGCTGCTGAGCGCGACATTCCGGCACTCCCGGAGACGCAGACCGCTTGAGTCCAGCAAGCCGCCGAGATGGCTCGCCCACTCGTCCGAAGTGCGCGTGCTCTCAGTATGCAGACGCCAGCGAGCACACCAGTCATTGCCGTCGTGCGCGCCCACAACGACCTGCGTGTTCCCCACGTCAATCGCAAGCAGTACGTCTCTCACACATCCTCCCTGCTCCAGGCTGCGCCCTCCAGCCGGACATTGTCTATCAGGCGCGCCCTGCCCGCGCGCGCCGCCAGCGAGAGGAGTGCGCCGTCCTCGTCCACGCTCTCGATCTCTTCAAGAGTTGCTGGATGCGCGACACTCACGTACTCCAGCCGAATCTCCGGATGCGGCTCCACCACCCTGCACACGTGCTCGCGGAGTTTCGCCGCGGATGTCTCGCCTCGTGACCATAGCTCCCGCGCCGCGCTCAACCCCTCGTACAGTGCGGGGGCGGCGAGTCGCTCCCTCGGCGATAGGTAGACGTTACGGGAGGAGAGCGCCAACCCGTCCGGCTCGCGCACCGTCGGACAGTCTCTGATCTCCACCGCCAGGAACAGTTGGCGTACCAGCGCCCTGATGACCGCTACCTGCTGCGCGTCCTTTTGGCCGAAGTACGCTCTGTCGGGCTGTACGAGATTGAACAGCTTCGTTACGACCGTGGCAACGCCGCGGAAGTGTCCAGGCCGGCTGGCTCCCTCCAGCCGCTCGCCCACTGTGCCAGGGTCAACGGTTACGCTCGCGCCAGGTGAATACATATCCTCAGCGGAGGGAACGAACACCAGGTCAACTCCCTCCATCTCCAGCAGACCCAGGTCGCGGCTGAGATCGCGCGGGTACGCGGCCAGGTCCTCGGAGGGGCCGAACTGCGTTGGGTTCACGAATATGCTCACCGCACCACTGTCGTTCTCCACGGCGGCGGCGCGTACGAGCGAGAGGTGGCCCTCGTGCAGATAGCCCATGGTGGGCACGAACCCGACAGGGCTGGACAGGGACGGGCGGGCGGCACGGAGCTCCGCAACCGCTCTGACCACCTTCATCGCATCAGCTCCCGGCACACACCCTTGCGGCTGAACGACTCGCCCACGATATCGAGCGCGAGCAGGCCCAGTTTGCGATACACCTCCAGGAGCTCCGGCCTGCTCTCTCGCAGGTACTGCATGTGGCTCGCCACTGTGGCGGCGTCTCCCCGCACCACCGGTCCGGTAAGCCCCTGCCGTGGCCCGCGCTCTCGCAAGTTAGCGAGGCTTCCCTGGATGAGCGGCAGAAGCGATTCGAGCGCGCACTCCTTCGTGACGCCAGCCTCCTCCATGAGCTCAGATGCTGCGGAGAGCAGGACGAGCGTGTAGTTTGCGGCCATGACCGCGGCGATATGGTACGGCACGCGGGAACCAGCATCTATCTCGAGCGGATGTGCTCCGAGGTCCTCGGCCATCTGGCGCAGCACGGGCAGGAGCTCACGTCCCGCCTGCACGCCAACGTACGCGCCCCGCAGCAAGCGCACCGAGTTGGGCCCGGAGAGCGCCTGCAGAGGGTGGAAGACACCGGTAAGCGTGCCGTGCCCGGTCGCCTCGGCTAACACTTCCGAGGACTGGGCGCCGCTGGCGTGGAGCACAGCTCCCCCCTGCCGGAAGCCACCTTCTACAGCGATCCGATGCGTAACGGAGATGATGGCATCGTCGGGCACGGTGAGGAAGAGCACTTCAGAGAAGCGGGCCGCATCGGCGGGCGAGGCGCAGGCGGTCGCGCCTGTGTGTGCCGCGACTCGGCGCGCATGGTCTGGGGTGCGACTGTAGACTGCCGTTACCGGGTATCCGGCTTGTGCGAAGGCGAGCGATAGGGCGGTGCCTGCCCTGCCAGCGCCAACGAAGCCGAGCGCCGGGTAGTCTGATGCTGCCAATTCAGGTCTCCGTGGCGGCCATGCCCATCCCGGTCGCTCAAGGATCCAGGTGGTGCCGTCCAGCCCGACATTATAGCAGTGAGGGACGAGGCATTGCGCTTCGCAATTCAGCACCCCCGCGGCCACACTCAGACAGTTCTTAGGTTAGCTTTGTGCTCGCCTGCGCTTGCGATATGATGTAAACATACATTGGACCCCAGGTGTCACGATAGAGGTGTATGGATGACTATCAGGATCAACAGGTGGATACTCTCAGTTGTCGCGCTGCTTACTCTGGTGGCTTTCTTCGCAGGGGGCGGGGTGGCCGGGTACGTGTACGGAAAGGGACAGTCCTCGCCGAAGGCGGTGGCCGCGCTGCCGTCCGATAGCCAGGGCGGAGCACCGTCGGACGCCGAGCTTTGGAAACCGGTGATGGAAACATACGAGCTCATCAACAAAGAGTTCTACGGCCGCCCGGTAGAGCGCGAGAAGCTCGTGAATGCCGCGGCCGAGGGGATGATGAAGGCCCTCAAGGACCCTTACAGCTCGTACCTGCCTCCAGCGCAGCACGAGGCGGTGCGAGAGGAGATGCGCGGGGAGTTCGAGGGCATTGGCGTGTACGTGGATGTCACAAAGGACAAGAAGTTCACGATTGTGTCTCCGATAGAGAACTCGCCCGCGGAGAAAGCCGGACTCAGGAGCGGAGACGTTATCCTTGCGGTCAACGGCGAGAAGATCACGGGCAAGGATCAGGCGGTGGTCGTGACGAAGATACGCGGCCCGAGGGGCACCTCTGTGCGGCTAACCATACAGCGTGGAAAGCAGGCGCCGTTCGACGTCAACGTCAAGCGCGACGCTATAAAGGTGCCTCAGGTAACCTACAAGCTCATCAACGGCGATATCGCGTACATTGACGCGAATATCTTCGGGGACAAGACGACCGCCGAGCTCGATGCCGCGCTGCGGCAGGCGAGGCAGGACAAGGCAAAGGGCGTTATCCTCGATCTGCGAAACAACGGCGGCGGCTGGGTGACCGCTGCGCAGGAGATGATCGGGCGCTTCTTGCCCAGCGGCGTAGCGTTTTACGAGGACCCGACGCAGGGGCCGGGTGGCGAGAAGCCGAAGGAGGTCATTACCAGCAGGGAAGTCAATGCGTATGACCTGCCGCTCGTGGTGCTCGTGAACAAGGGCAGCGCGAGCGCGAGCGAGATAGTATCGGGCGCGTTACAGGCACGGGGCCGCGCGAAGCTGGTAGGCGAGGTAACGTTCGGCAAGGGCTCGGAGCAGAGCGTTCATACCCTGTCCCGTGGCTCCAGCGCGCACATAACCATCGCGCACTGGCTGACACCGGACAAGCGGGACATCCACGGCAAGGGCCTGAAGCCGGACGTGGTGGTGAAGGGCGGCGCCTTGGACACCGGAGCAGCCGGGCCGCAGTTCGAACGCGCGGTAAAGGTCGTTCGCTCGCTCATCAAGTAGTCCCCTTCGGGGCAAATGTGGTGCAGTCGGATGGGGGGAGAGCTGGCGCTCTCCCCCTTTTGCATGTGTGGGACCGCGTTGAGACGAGGCATCTGATTGGTTCTGAGCGCGGAGCGCTGCCTGTGCTGCCAACCGCTCACAGAGAGCGTCGCACTGTCAGCCCTTGCTGGCGCAAGATGAGAGTACGTCAGCGTTGAGCCGACGCCGCGCTGCCTTGTATGCCCTCCCGCGCTATGCGCTCTGGCCCAGAGCCTGACGACTGCAGGTGCGACGGATGCGCAGCCAGGGTGATACCAGACTCTCTTCCGTTCCGTAGAACTTAACTGGAAGGCAGAGCGACGCGAGTGCAGTCAGCGCGGGATTAGAGCAGGCCGTACTACCCGCAACCAAAAGACTACACCTTCTGTACTCTATGCGGACCCATCCGGCTGTGCTCCTATCGTAGAGTATGGTGTAAGCAAGAGGAGGCGCGGAACAAGCCGAGGACCAGATACTCGTGGGGCCGCGCGTGTGCATGCATCGCCCCTGTAACTGGCAATGAGAATATGGAGGAGAGATTGAGACGCCTGTTCCTGCCCGCGCTTTTGTCCCTGATGGTTCTGCTCGCGGCCGCCCTTCCGTCCCAGGCAGGACTGGAGTGGTGCCCGACTGATCCTGTGGTCGAGATCGGGGGTGTGTCGGTACAGATCATCGTCGCTCTTCCAGAGCAGTATATGTAGGCGGTGACGGGTCCTACGCACGTGGAGATCATCACCCCGAAGGGTGTCGAGCGTGAGCTGATTTCGACGGACTCCGGGTTCCTCGGGCACGGAGAGGTGGTCACGTTCCTGGATGCCGAAGGCGGTGATCTCGAAGGCAAGGCCAGGCGCCACTCGAGAAAGGGGCTGCCGGTGCTGGTGCGAGTCCGGGTGCCGATCGAGGCGAGCACGCTCGCCTCGATCGGCTCCGTCCCTGTGGCTCTCACCATCATTCCGGAGGGCCGTGATGCGTTCACTACATACGGTGACAGCGAGGGAACCCAGAAGGCTTTCTCCGTGAAAGGCGCCAAGCACGGGCGCAGATAGGCCAACCACGCGACGGTCGGCTTCGCTCTGCGCCGCATTTCTACAGCCTCCAGCCGGAAACTGCATCAGTCGTACGCGTGAATGCCATCTAAAAGCGGACGGGTACATATAGATGGAGAAACTTCGACCAGCTTCCAAACTGTATATAAGCCTTCTGGCGCTTGTTGCGCTCGGGTTGGGCAGTGTGGCGGTATCTCGCTTCGAGGGGCTGACTACTCAGCGCGCGTTGCTGGCTCTGGCCTTCGCCGTGCTCATGGTGGTCGTCCTGCTTTTCCACGTGCCGTTCGCTCACAGGACGAAGATGACGCTCGACACGTGCGTCATCTTCGCGACGATACTGCTCTTCCCGCCAGCGGTCGGTATGCTCATTGCGGTCGCAGGCACCCTACTCGCCGCCGCGCTCCGGCGACGTCTGCCGGTTGCGGTGTTATTCAACGCCTCTCAGCGGGCTCTGCAGGCGGGCGCGGGGGGGGTGCTGCTGCTTATGGTCGGTTGGGACTTTTCACGGTTGAGCATTGCCGAACCTGGGCGGATAGCGATGGTCGCCGTTGTCGCTACCGGCATGTACGCGATCAACACACTCTCCGTAGCCACCATCATCGCCCTGCAATCAGGTGTATCCCCGCTCGCTGTGTGGCGGCGGTCGAGCTGGTCCGTGGGGCTGGAGTACGCCGCGCAGCTCGCGCTCGGGCTGATGGCCGCCGCCCTGGTGGACGCGCACCTGTGGGTGCTGCCGCTGCTGCTACTTCCCGCAGTCGCCGTGTACCGCTCGGTAGAGCGGCAAGCGCACCTGCGCGAGAGCGCGTCGGCGGCGCTAAGGTCAAGCGAGGCCAGCCTGGCGACGGCGCAGCGTCTTGCCCATCTTGGTAGCTGGAATCGTGACCTCATTCGCGGGGAGGAATCGTGGTCCGACGAGATGTACCGGGTGCTGGGGTACGCACCGCAGCAGTTCACGGCCTCCTACGAGTCGTTTCTCAACTCAATCCATCCTGATGACAGGCAGCTGGTGGAGGGGACAACGCGCGAGGCGATCACCCAAGGTACTCCATACTCGATCACGCACCGCGTCCTGCGCCCCGATGGCATCGAGCGTGTAGTCCAGCAACAAGGAGAGACGCTGGCAGACGGCGAGGGAAAGCCGATCCGTATGATGGGCACCATTCACGACATCACGGAGCGTAGCCGCGCCGAGGTGGAGCGCGACTCCTTACTCGAAGAGGTCCGAGAGGCGCTGGCGCTCAACAACCGATTCCTATCCATTACTTCGCACGAACTTAAAACGCCTGTGACCCTGCTGAAGGGTTACACACACGTACTCTACGAGCGCGCCAAGGAGAGTGGCGAGTCGGAGATGTTGCGGTCCTTGCGGGTGATTGACCGCCAGACCGAGCGGATGATGGCTCTGATCAACGAGTTGCTGGACCTCTCCCGTATTCAGAACGGGCGTCTGAGCTTCGCCCTCGAACCGCTGGACCTGCGGGCCGCGCTTGTGGAGGTGGTGGCCGACGTTGCAGTGGCAACGCCGGATGCGACGATACGGCTGCACGGTGAGGAGGGGACGGTGGCAGTGCGGGGCGACAGGATGCGTCTGCAGCAGGTGATGGCGAACCTGGTCACTAACGCCGTGAAGTACTCTGACAGGCGCAAGGAGGTAGACGTGACTCTCCAATGCCGCGACGGCGAGGCAGTGGTCACGGTTACCGACTACGGCATCGGGATACCGAAGGAGCAGCAGAAGGAAGTGTTCGAGATGTACTTCCGCGGCGCGAACGCGCAGGCGGGGAACTACGGCGGGCTGGGGCTGGGGCTGCATATCGCCAAGGCGATAGTCGAGCGCCACGGGGGCACAATAGGTTTGGTGTCCGAGGAGGGGACGGGGAGCACGTTCTATTTTCGGCTGCCGCTGTTGCAGTCGCGTCGCCTCCACGGGACGCTGCTCTTGTCAGGTCCGGAGACACATGAGGTCAGGTAGTCCGGCAGCGTTCCAGCGCGGTAGACAGGACAACTCGCGGGCACCTTCGGTGTACCCCTTGTCCTGAAACTGTTCGCCGGTTGCCAGTGTTTCGGATGGCTGCCTATAATGGCCGGAGAGTATGACACAACCTGGAGGTTGTATGCCCGGCTACGGCGAGCTACTGCGCGAGGCAAGGCTGTCTCGCGGCCTGACTTACGAGTACATATCACAGATAATCAAGATACGCCCAGAATTTCTTGAGGCGCTCGAAGACGAGAACCTTGCCGCCCTCCCGGGCAATTTCTACGCAAAGAACTTTCTGCGGCGCTACGCCGACTTTCTTGGGCTCGACTCGGGGAGACTGGTCGAAGAGTTCGTCATGCGCGAAAACGCCGCGCGAGGGCAGGTGGCGGTTCCCAGCCCCGCCCAGCTTTCCGCGAACCCCGCGCCTGACACCAGGCCCCACCGGCGGGCGAACTTCGGCATGGCTGCGGCGCTTGCGGTGCTGCTGCTGGCCTCCCTGGCGCTCGTGGCGCGGGCGTTTCTGTCCGGAGGCGACAGGCTGTCCAGCAACCTGGTGGCCAGCGTGCCGACCCCTACGAATGTCCGCGTCGCGGCACTCCCCACTGTAACCAGTCCGCCCGTCCGTGCGACTTCCGCGCCGACCCGCGGGCCCGCCGCCAGGAAGCCTACCTCGACCGCCACGCGCGTCACGCTCGCGAAGGGTCCCGCGAAAACTACGCGGCGAAAGGTCCAGCGCACACCCACACGCGCTGTGGTTCGCGACGAGCCCTCGACGAATCGGGAGGAGAATGACCGTCCCAAGGCGACGGCTACGCCGCGACCGACGAAGACTCCTACTTCGGAGCCCACCAGCGCGCCCACAGAGGAGCCTACTCGCCCCCCGAAGGCTACGAGGACGCCGAGGCCGACGAGTACGCCGGAGAGCGAACTGACGGGCGAGGTGGTGGCGAGCGTGCGGACTCAGGAGACGAGTGAGGTACTCGTAAAGTCCGATGGGCGCACAGTATTCAGTGGCAGCATGCAACCGGGACGGACCGAGACCTTCGCCGCGGACACAAACCTGTACGTGTATTCTGATTCCGCGCCGAACGTGCTCGTCTCGGTTAACGAGTGTACGAGGCGTAGCCTGGACTCATTCGGTTGTCCAGGCTGCAGGGAAGCGTACTTCAACTTCCCGCGCACATACTACGATTGCAGGCAATAACCACATGCATTGGAGGATGGCAGATGGCGGCTTCCAGCAGTTTTGATGTTGTGTCACGCTACGACAAGCAGGAGATGGTCAACGCCATTGACCAGACCAAACGGGAGATGAACACACGCTACGACCTGAAGGATAGCCACAGCCTGGTCGAGCTCGATGGTGACCGGGTCACCATCACGGCCGATGGCGATTACCGACTACGCACTATCCGCGACCTGATGGAGTCCAAGCTCGTTCGTCGGGGGATCTCGCTCAAGGTGTTGCGGTACTCGGAGCCGGAGCAGGCCTCGGGCGGAAACGTGCGCCAGAGGGTTGACCTGGTTCAGGGAATCGAACAGGACCTGGGGCGGCAGATGGTCAAGACGATTCGCGACGAGTTCCCGAAAGTGCAGGCGCAGATACAAGGCGACTCGCTCCGAGTAACGGCAAAGAGCAAGGACGACCTGCAGAAGGTGATTCAGCTTCTAAAGGGCAAGGAATATCCGGTGGACTTGCAGTTCGTGAACTACAGGTGAGCAGGTAACGTGAAGTGAAGCTGGCGAACGGCCTCAGCCTCTTGCGGGTGGTGCTCACACCTCCGCTTGTCCTGCTGTTGCTGTGGCAGACGTCGGCGGGTTTTCTGGGCGCGACCCTGCTATGGTTCGTGGCGGCGTGGTCGGACGTGTTCGACGGATACTTCGCCCGGCGGCGTGCGGCGGTGAGCAAGCTCGGGGTATTCATAGACCTCGTGGCGGATAAGTTCGCTACCAGCTCGGTGCTGATTGCGTTCGTGGATCTGGGTATCCTGCCATCCTGGGCGGTCATCGTGGTTATCGGTCGGGAGTTCCTAATCACGGGGTTCCGCACGTTCGCCGCATCTGAGGGGGTAGTGATCCCGGCGGCGGCCTGGGGTAAGCAGAAGACGGCGGTTACGAACTTGGCGCTCGGAATGCTGATGCTGCGCGCGGACTACGCACTCGACGGACCCACCACCGCTATTCCGGGCATCGGTCCGATCCTCGCCACAGCACCGTGGCTTTTCTATCTGGGCGTAGTCCTTACCGTGACAAGTGGGCTACTATACGTGTGGTCCGGCCGAGGTTTGCTGGTGCGACTCAGTAGCTAGGACAACTCCTCGGCCCAATGTCTGTAGTGCTCATCCCAATCGTC
>JADDPP010000033.1 GCA_016781845.1 Rubrobacter sp. | reverse complement strand
TGCTCTCCCGACACGGTTGCTGCTGCCGTCGCTCTTGTAGTTAACCACCACGGTGGCCTCGTTGCCCTACCCCAAGAGGTAGACTCGGTGCTCACTACCAAACCGGCAGGAAACTCAGCCGTCAAACTAAGCGATTCGACGTGGCATACCGATTGCCTCCTCGCGGAAACGTTACAGATAGCAGGAGGAGAAAGACACGAATGGTCGAAGCTGTACTCGTGGACATAGACGGAACACTGATAGACAGCAATGCGCTGCACACGCTCGCCTGGCACCGCGCCTTTCGGCGGCTCGGCCTCGAAGTGGAGACAGCCAGAATACACCACCTGATAGGCATGGGTACCGACAAGCTCGCGCCCGAGATCCTTGGGGAGGACGCGACCGAGCAAATAGAGCTGGCCGACACGTACCACGGCGAGGAGTACTCCGACAAGGGACTTATAGACCACGCGGAGCCGCTTCCCGGCGCCACTGACCTCTTGCAGGCGCTGAAGGAGCGCAAAGTAAAGGTCTCGCTCGCAACATCCGGCAAGGAAGAAGAGGTCTCGAGATACCTGCAGTACCTGGGCGGTGAGGAGTACCTGGACGCGATTGTGAACATGAGCGAAGTGTCCGGCACGAAACCCGAGCCGGACATCTTCAGGAGGGCGCTGGAGAAGCTGGGGAACCCGTCGAGCGCGGTCGTAATAGGCGACACCACATACGATATCGAGGCTGCGCAGAAGCTGGGGGTGCCGTGCGTGTGCGTGCTAACCGGCGGCCTCGAGCGAGAGCGGCTGCTCCAGGCCGGGGCAAAAGCGGTGTACGAGAACGCGTACGAGCTGATGTCTAACCTCGACTCAGTTCTCGGAACCGACGGTAAGAAAGATTGAATCTATCGTAGAGACGAGGCCAGGGACGCGCTCGCGCATCACCCCGCTCACGCACCAGAGCCCGTTCGGTGCGTTCACTACCTATGCCCCTTGCCATAGCAGTGGTCACCTGGGGCAGGTGCATCCATGAGAGGAGTAGCCCACGCATGCCGACTCGCGTAATACTGGACACGGACATCGGCTCCGACGTTGACGACATCCTCGCGCTCTCACTCATCCTCTGTTCGCCCGAGCTGAAGCTGGAAGGGGTGACGTGCGTCTACGCAGACGTGCAGTTGCGCGCCCGGATGGCGCTGAAGCTGCTGCGCCTCGCGGAGCGGTCCGACGTGCCCGTTATGGCCGGGGTAAGCAATCCCCTGCTCGGGCTGGCCCCCGTCTATTGGGCGGGGCACGAGGGCGTCGGGCTGCTTGAGCCGGAGGACGACGGGCTTTTGCCCTCACCGGAGCACGCCGCTGACTTCCTGGTACGCGCGGTGATGGAGAACCCAGGCGAGATACAGCTCATCGCCATCGGGCCACTCACGAACGTCGCCCTGGCCTTTCTGCGAGAACCGAAGCTGCCGCGCAACCTCGCCCGGCTCGTCATCATGGGCGGGGCCGCACGCGTAGCTGCAAGAGCCGCGGACCTGCCGCTGAGCGAGCACAACATCAGGTGCGACCCAGAGGCGGCGCACATCGTCCTCTCCGCGGGCGCACCCACGACCGTAATCCCTCTCGACGTCACCCAGAGGGTTCTTATCAGGCTGGACGGGGTGGAACGCATCCGCGCGGGTGGCGCCCCGTTCCACGACGCCGTAGCGCGGCAGGTAGAGCTATACCCGCGGTACAAAGAGAGGGGCAGCACCTTCCTGCACGACCCCCTCGCGGTCGCCTCGGTCATCCTGCCGGACCTGGTGAGCCTCCACCCTCTGCACATTGACGTCGAACTGGGCGGCCGGTTCAGCGCGGGCGCCACACTGATGCGCACCGCCTCGGCCGACGCACCACCGACCGCGGATGTCGCCCTCGACGTACAGGCGGGCGCGTTTGAGCAATTCCTCATCGAGCGCCTCTCGACCAGCCCCACAAGCCACCCCGTAGAGACGTAGCATGCTACGTCTCCACCTCGCCTCATCACTGGTCGCCTGGAGGTCTTGACTATGGCGAGCGTTTCGGTATACTAGCGTAGTATCGAGAAGCCGACGTAGCTCAGTGGTAGAGCAGCTGTTTCGTAAACAGCAGGCCGCGGGTTCGAATCCCACCGTCGGCTCCATGAAACCTCATGAAGACGTAGGGTTTCGCAGGCTAGAAGGACTCCGATAGTTAGTCGGAGTCCTTTTTGCCGCCAATCGCCAAAGTCAGGCTAGCGTTTCCTACACTTGCTGGCGGGCTATCTGCTTCTCGAACGCTCCCGTTTCAAGTGTCACTATGACGCGGAAAAGCGCTCGGGCTAACGGTTAGCACCCTTGCCTCAGGTGGTTTAGTCTCCCCCTTTGACTATTTCCGTGTATGCCCTGACGATGGCTGCGATCCGGCGCATCTCGTCATGCGGTAGGCTTCGCATATGTGCTATGACTTCCTTCTCTTCTGGAGAAAGTTTCGCAATAGGCATGTGACCGGCAAGCTGTTCGAGGTCTACGCCGTATACCTGGGCCAGTCGGAGGAGTTCACCTCGGCTCGGAGATGTTTTACCTCTCTCCCATCGGCTGATTGTCCCCTGGCTTACTCCCACTCGCTCTGCCTCATCCTCTTGCGTGTAGCCAGCGTGCTCACGAGCGAGTCCCAACGCCCTGCTGCTGCAGTTGAACTGCTCATCAGCCCGTCCGTCCATTGCGAACCTCTCTCCGGCTTATAACCTCAGACAGGCTGGTCCTGCGCTCGCTGCCGGTATATGAGCTTCTGGAACGCCTGCGCTGCGGAGGTGTCGTGCTCGCTCAGGGCGTGCCCGTAGCGTACGACGGCCAGTCTCGGGTCGGTATAACCCGCCAGTCGCAGAAGACCTGGCAGGTTTACCTGCAGGTCTTTGCTGAGGATGGTCAGGCCCCCCATGCCTCAGGTCGTGAGAGTTAGTGTGTTGCATTCCAACCTGCTGATACGCATCCTTTAGGGAGAGGCTGACGATGCTTTCAGTCAGCTTGCTCGTTGGTGTGGTGGTTAGCCTCCCGTCCTCCCCGACAGTCACTTCCGCCTGGTGTGTTATGCAGATCAGTCCCAAATCTTTCCATCCAGTGTGCAGACGAAGACGTCTGCGACATCAGGAGTCTGCTCACATCCAGTCTTGCCTCTGGCTGAACGTGGCCGCCCGCCGCCGAAGGTAGGCGTGCCCGGCGGCGGCCAGGAGCAGAGTCTCGCCTGTGTTCCACCAGAAGTGAACGTCGAGACGCATCGTGGTCGTCAGGCCCGGCAGTCTACCGCACCAGCTGTCGCCCGTAAGCATGCTCGTCGCCAGCCAACCGTCGCGGCCCAGAATGCCCGGCAGACCCTGTGCTGAGACGGACGGCTCGCCGAGCAGACCCAGCTCCTGCTTCACCTGCAGGTAGCGCACCATCATGTACGTGTGCTCCGCTGAGTGGGCGAGCGTCCACGCGAGAAGCGCCCACGCCCAGGGACTGCGTATGCCCCGAAACATCAGCAGTGCCACGACGAACACTACTCCCCAGTTCCACACGAAGTGAACCCACTCCGCGTTTGCCGCCGAGATCAGCCCACTGGAGCGCTGTGGCTGCCAGTGAAAGATGTGGTACTGTATCCACTGCGCCAGGTGCTCCAGGCTGTGGAACCCCTGCATCGTCAGGATGACGCTGAGCACCATCACAGTCAGACCTTCGCGCCGCAGGTCCGCGCGCCACTTGCGCACTCCGGGCACGAGCAACAGCCCGACCAGTATGGATGTAGCGCCCCAGACAGGCATCCTGGCAGCCCACACCAGCGCCCCCCAACCGGTCAGGCCGAGGGCGAGCAGCAGGACCACGGCGCGCGTCTGCTCGCGTGGGTGCAGCAGCTCAAGCAGGGGGTATCGTGACAGCCGCGCGGCGCCGGACCCGTTCGCCATCAAATCCCTCCCACTCCTGCACGGCGAGCCGTCCTCATCGGGTTACCGTCACCAGTGTCTGAGCGCGGAGGTTCTCGACGCGCGATGACTTCCCATCCGGCCACACGATCTCCAGCCGCTCCAGCGTCGCGCCCTGGGGGAAGCCGAAGTGGATTCTCGAAGGGTCCCCCGACAGGTATCCGCTCGCCACACGCACGTCCCGGTAGAAAGAGCCATCGCTAGTGTGCAGCGCCAGCCGCGCCCCTATGGCATGCGTGTTCTCGCTGCCCGGCCACCTGAGCGCGACCTGCAGGCTCGAACCGCCGCACAGCCTGTTCTCGAAAAGCTCCGCCGGCTTATGCAGGTTGTTCACAACGATGTCCAGGTCGCCGTCACTGTCCAGGTCCGCCATGCTCATCCCCCGGCCACTGGCGTGCGAGCCCAGGCCCCACTCCGACACGCGCCTGAAGCCCCCTTTCCCGTCGTTGCGCAGAGCCTGGTTCTGCTCGACCAGCTCCTTGCCGGGGAGATAATCGAAGAGATCCGCGGCCAGCATGCCGTTGACGACGTAAAGGTCGAGGTGGCCGTCCTGGTCCAGGTCGCCAAACTTCCCGGACCAGCTCCAGCCGGTAGCATCGGCTCGCCGCTCGTACGCCTCGTTTCGGTAACGTCCGCTGCGATCCCGCACCTGCAGAACGTTCTCCATTATTTGCGGGTCGCCGCGGAACGTCTCGTGGGGCGTTCGCGTCATCAGCGGCCGCCACTGTGCAACCGTACGCACATCGTGGTTGTACGGCTTCATGTCGGTGCTGAAGATCTCCATCACACCGTCGTTGTCCACATCCCCTGCGTCCAGGCTCATAGTGCTGTGGCTCGTCTTTGAGAACGGCTGTGCCTGTACCCACCTTTCGCCCTCTCGCCGCCAGGTCTGGTCTGGCAGGTCGAAGTCGTTGCCTATCAGAACCTCGGGCCTGCCGTCCGAATCAAGGTCATGCAGGAGAAGTGCGAGGGCGTCTGCCCTGTCCGAGAGCCGGTCGTACCCGAACTGCCCGCCGCCGAGATTTTCGTACGCGTACGCGCCTCCACCGCTGCGCGTGAACATGAAGTTGTATCCGAGGTCCTCCTCCAGCGCCGTGTCGTACGCCGCGCCTGCGAGGTCCAGGTCGCCGTCTCCATCGAGGTCCGCCCAGTTGGAGGAGTACAGCTTTCCCTCCACGCCGGGCAACACGTCCTCCGAGAAGCGCCCATCCTCCAGATTACGCCACAGCGAGGGTGGCAGGACGTGGCGGGTGAACACGATGTCCTGTCGCCCGTCACCGTCAACGTCCACTATGTTGACGCCTCTGGAATCGCCGTGAGACAGGCTTTGCTTGCGAAAGCGCAGCCCGCCCTCGTTCCAGAGAATGCTGTTTGGCTCCGCGAGGTTCGCCAGCACGATGTCCTGATCACCGTCGCCGTCCAGGTCATCAATTCCCAGTCCGGCGCCGTTGCTCTCGAACATCTTCACCTCGGCCACACCCGCACTCGTAGTATGCGCAAGCTCATGCCTCTGGAAAGTACCACTGCATGGCGTTGAGGATGTGAGCAGTTGTGTCTGCTCTACCCGCGTGGAAACAGCAGGACCCGTAGCGCGGGGTAACACGATCTGCGAACGCCGCTCGGCTCCGAGGCGTCCGGGCAGGAGACTCAGGGTCGCGAGGACCGCTGCCGTTACCAGGAGCCATATACGAATGGATAGCCGAAGCCTGTGCATGGTCAGTCAATGCTCTCTGTAGGAAGATGCCCGCCGAGTGGTAGACCCGGCGGGCATCCATCCAGAAGTCTGTATGTGTTGGACCCAGGCGGCGCCTACGCCCCCTTGATGGCGCCTGCTGTGAGGCCCGCCATGAAGCGGCGAGCCGACATCAGGAACACAATCATCACCGGTGCTATGGCGATGGTCGCGCCGAGCAGCTGCACCCCCAACTCGTTCGCGTACAGGCTCTGCAAGCTCGCAAGGGCCACCGGAAGGGTGTACATGGACCGCTCCTTGAGGATGACGAGCGGCCAGAAGAAGTCGTTCCACTTGCCCATGAACGTGAAGATCGCGAGCGCTGCCAGCGCGGGCGTGATTACCGGCAGGATGATCCGCCAGTAGATGCCGAACTCGTGCGCGCCGTCAATGCGTGCGGCGTCCATGAGGTCGTCCGGAATCGCGCTCATGATGTACTGCCGCATCCAGAATATGCCGAACGCATTCGCGACGCCGGGAATGATCAACGGCAGGTAATTGCGCCAGTCCGGATTGAGCCAGCCGAGCCAGCGCATGAGCATAAACGAGGGGATGATGCCCAGCACGCCGGGGATCATCATCGTCGCAAGCATCAGGGCGAACAGCTTGTCACGCCCTGGAAAGGCGAACTTCGCGAATGCGTACCCGCCGAGGGAGCAGAAGAACAGCACCAGCGCGGTATGGACACCGGCGACCAGGACGCTGTTGATCATGTTACGCCAGTACGGAATCTGCGACACCAGCTCGTTGTAGTTCTGCAGGATGGCCCCACCTGGAACTGCTGGCGGCGGGATGGTGAGTATTGTGGCCGTACGCCTGGTGGAAGCGACGATCATCCACCAGAACGGGTACACGGAGATGAGGGCGAGCGCCGTCAGCAGCAGATACATTATCGCGCTGCTAAGTCTGTCGACCGTGCGTACGTGGCCTCCAGTTTTGGGCTCGATCCGAGATACGGTATCTCCTGGGCTTGTAACAGTTGCCATTGGATAGTTCCTCCTGCTAGTCGGTTTCCTGATCGCGGCCCAACGACTGGGCGTTAGTCTCTCTCGCGGCCTACCGTGCGATAGTAAACGAACGAGAACAGCACGATGATCACGAACAAAGCGACCGACATAGCGGACGCATAGCCGAACTTCAGATAGCTGAACGCCTGGTTATAGAGGTACACAAGCGTCGTCAGCCCAGCCTGATCGGTTCCTCCCGGTGACGTGGACTGAGAGCCACCAGCAAGCATTAGCGGCTCCTCGAAGAGCTGCAACGCGCCGATGATCGAGAGGATGACCGTAAAGGTGATGACGGGACGCAGCAGAGGAAGCGTGATATGCCGGAAGATCTGCGGCCAGCTCGCGCCGTCCACCCTGGCGGCCTCATATAGGTCCGTAGGGATGCTCTGCAGCCCTGCCAGGTAGATAACCGTGTTCCAGCCGAAGTACCGCCAGATCACAACAGTAGCGATCGCGGGCTTGATCCATGTGGCGCTGCCCAGCCAGTCCACACCCGGCAGTCCGACAAGGCTCAGAACCCAGTTGATTGTGCCGTAGCGCTCACCGAAGAGCGTCGTGAAGATCACGGCCACGGCCACGGAAGAGGCCACTATCGGCGCGAAGAACGCCGCGCGGTACACCTCCTTGAACCTTATCAACCCGCTGTTCAGGATGTAGGCAAGCACCAGGGCGATCACCAGGTTGAGGTTCGTAACAACGAACAGCCAGACGCTGTTGTACAGCGACTTCCACCACAGATCGTCACCGAGGAGTGCCTGGTAGTTTCGGAGCCCAACCCATGTCTCCGTGCCCGGCCCACCGATGCCGCTCCACTCGACGAAGCTCAGGTAGAAAGCGTAGACGTACGGGAACAGGCCGAAGATCCCGAACAGGATGAAGAAGGGCGAGATGAAGACGTACGGCCAGAAGCTGCGGCGCACCTCGAACCAGGTGCCCCTCTTCTGCCCCAGCCCACTTCTGCCACCAGCCCCCGCAGTAGTAGATGCCATTTCAGTTCCTCCAGTGTCGTTGGCGGCGGGAGGGGCGGGGAGCCGCTGGTCCACAACTCCCCGCCGCCGTCGTCACCGTCTGGTCAGATTAGCCCACGATACCCTGGATACGCTTCAGGGCGGCTGCCTCAGCATCCTTCATGGCCTGCGCCGGATCCTTGCCCTGCTTCTCGACCTTCGTGATCTCGTTACCGACGACGTCGCCCGCTTGCCGGTCGTTCGGGTTCACGACGTTCGCAGGCACGTTCTGAGCGAGCTCCGTCCACAGCCTGAACGTCTTCTGGCCACCGAAGAAGTCAACAGGCTGGTCGTAGAGCGGGTCCTTCCAGGCAGGCTTGTACGCCGGGAAGATACCCGTGGACCTGAAGATCGCGTTCTGGCCCTCCGGCGTGCAGCACACGTACTTCACGAAGTCCCACGCCGCCTCCTTGTTCTGGCCCTGAGCGGGGATGGTCAGGAACGAACCACCCCAGTTGAAGTTGCCCTCGGGCGGCGGAACAACGCGCCACTTGCCGATAAGCTGCGGGTTGGACTGGGTGAGACCAGTCTGCATCCAGGAGGCGATCATCATGCCTTGGAACGCCCCTTGCTTCAAGCCCTCGTTCCACTCGGCGCCCCACCAGTCAATGTTGGCGTCCACCTTGTTCTTGCGGGCCTCCACAGCGGCTTGCAGCGCCGGCGTACCCTTCTCCTCGAACATCAGCTTGTTGTTCTGGAACCAGCCGTGGCCCTTCTGCTCGACGATGGGCACGAATATATCGTTGAACGCGTCGGCAAAGAGAGCGGTGTTCGGCAGCTTCTTCCTGAGGTCCTGGCCGAGCTGCATAACGTCTTCCCACGTCTGAACGCGCTTCCCGACCTCCTCCGGCTCGGTGGGCAGGTCAGCCCTCTTGAACACATCGGGCTGATACCACATGCCAGCGGGGCCGATGTCCCAAGGCATGGCGATGAGCTTGCCCTCCTGGTTCGACCCGTGTATCCACTTGTACTCGACCATGTCGTCCTTGAACTGGTCGCCTTCGAACTCCGTCGTGAGGTCCGCGAGGCCTCCCCTTGTCACGAAGTTGCCCACCTGGCCGATCTCGATCGCGCAGACATCCGGCGCGCCGCTGCCGGCTGCGAGTGAGGTCAGGAGCTTGTTGTGCGTGTCGTCATAGCTCAGCTTGACGAACTTCACGTTGACGTTCTTCTTATTGTTCTTGTTGTAGTCCTGAACGGCGTACTTCAGACCCTCGTCCCAGAACCAGACCGTAATGTTCGTCTTGCCCTCGACGTCCTGGTTGTTGAGGCCTGCGACGGGCGTGCCCTGGACGTTACCGGCGCCGGCTCCACCACCGCCGCCGGTAGACATCCCAGCACAGCCCGCGAGCGAGAGGCCGCCCACGGCCCCAGCGCTGGCCTTCAGGAACCTGCGCCTGTCGAGCGAGTAAGGTTTCTTGCCGTTAGCCATGTATCGAAACTCCTTGAGATATCCTGCTAGAGATTGTGTAGTGCGCGTACCATTCAGTATCGCAGTGTTTGATGTACGGGGCGGAGCCCCTACTGTGGCGCGTGAGCCGGTGAGTATTCGCACCCGGCAAGCGTGCTTCAGACTTCGCCCCACCTCCTCTCGGTATCTCGGGCGATATGGAACAACCTAACAGCCCGTCCAGGACTAGTCCTTTGTTGTGCGAACGCGCTCTCGCGCGGTCCTTTGGGACCTCCGTCGCAAGTGCTGTATAATATAGGCCAGCCCGTACATTGTGTCAAGGAAGGCTTTGTGCAACCTCTACAAAGCACGGTAACCCTGCAGGATACGGCACAAACTTGCAGCATCGCGCGGAAACACGCGCCCCAAACCTGCACAACCGACCAGCGATTGCGAACACGCTATAGCTGGTCTGAAAGCCAGCTACGAGCCGCTATGATTGAGCACTCGAAATGGAAGGGGACCACCAGCAGATGGATATGGCGACACGAGATTCCACTCAATGTGGCAGAGGTACCCAGGCGCTACGCGCGGGCCTCGCAGCGCTGGTTGCGGGCGCTGTTCTGGCGGCCTGCGGCACGGGTCAGGGCGCACAGCCGACGCCTACCCCCATACCCCAGGCGCGCACCATCGAGCGCCCCACGTACAAAGTTGCTCGGGGCGATATCGTTGAGGAGTTGCGCCTCTCAGGGCGCGTCGCGGCCGTGCGCCAGGAGGACGTAGGTTTCACGAAAGCGGGCAGAGTAGCGCGCATCCATGTTCGTCAGGGGCAGAAGGTGAAGAAAGGCCAACTGCTCGCGGAGCTGGAGCAGGGCGAGTTGGCTAACAACCTCGCACAGGCGAGGGCCGCGCTCGAACAGGCGAAGCTTGAGCTCAACCGTGGGGAGGCGTCCCAGCGCTTCGCCGTCCAGCGCGCACAGCTCGACCTGGAGGAGGCGCAGGCCAAGCTCCGGCAGGCCACGACGGAGGATGAGCGTGTCCTTGCGCGGATCGGCGTGCGCCGAGCACAGGTAGGGCTGCAGGAAGCGCAGCTGATCACGAACGAGGAGGCAGAGGCGCGGGTCGCGCAGGCCCAGCTCGAGTACAACCGGCTGAACGCCCAGGCACAGGCCGGCCGTCTGCTCGCACCCTTCGCTGGCGAGGTGTCGGCAGTGGCGGTCGAGCCAGGTGCGAGCGTCGAGGAGTACGCTCCAGTCGTCACAATAGTGGACCCCAGCGAGCGCGAGGTCCGAGTAGAGAATGTCACGGGCTCGGAGCTGCAGCGACTGGGTGTGAACCAGCGGGTCACGTTGCTGTTCAACCGTTACGAGGAGACTCCTATACAGGGCGTCATCAAGCGGTTGCCGCAGGGAGCCACCAGCGGCACCGATCTCAACCCCGACAGCACCGTACACATCAGCTATGATCCCGGCAAGCTCGACCTGGACATTGGCGACCTGGCGCAGGCTATCGTAACGCTCCAGCGCAAGGAGAACGTGCTCGTGCTTCCCCCCGCGGCGCTGCGCACCTTCCAGGGACGGCAGTTCGCCGTGGTGCAGGAGGGCAACCGCCAGCGGCGCGTGGACATCGAGGTAGGCATCACCGGCGCTGGCAAGGTTGAGATCAAGAGCGGCCTGGAAGAAGGCCAGGTCGTTGTAGGGCAGTAAGCTTGGAGAGTAGAAAGGACCGACATGTATTGGCTGCTTAACGGACTCGGCCTGATCAAGGTTGTTGGGCAGAGGCAGCGCAGCTATCTTGGGCTGGTCCTCGCGCGGCTCGCAGGGTTTGTCGTCGCTATAGCGCTCGTCGTAAGCATCCCTCTATACGCGGATGCTGTCGGCTACCGCATCCTCCGTACCGAGCTGGAACCGGAGCCAGGCGAGGCCACTCCCCGTCCGCCGTTTGCCTACCTCTTCTCGCGCGTCCGTAGCGGCGGCCCTATCACCGCCCAGCAGTACCAGCAGGCAGACTCGTACCTCTCCAGCTCTGGAGCCGAAGACCTCGGTCTACCCGCCGATATCTACGTACGGTACGCGACCACCGACAAACTCCCACTTCTACCAACGGAGGAGGGCGAGTACCGGCTGGAGGGCCAGCTGGAGTACGTCAACCTCGGGTTCGCAAGCGACATAGAGAAGCACGCGGAGATTACTGAGGGAGCGTTCCCGAAAGCCTCGACGGACGCTTCCGGCTCCGTCGAGGTAATGGTCCACGAACTCCTCGCGACGCAGTTGGGACTGCAGACGGGCGAGGAGTACGTGGTCCGCAAACGTGGCGGTGGTGATGGGGCGATGAGCGTTCCCGTGCGTATAGCCGGCATCTGGCAGGCGCGCAACGAGAACGACTCGTACTGGTTCATCCGCCCGCGCTCGCTGGAGGACGTGTTGCTCGTGCCAGAGCAAACGTTCCAGGCGCGCGTGCTCCGCCCGCACCCTGACGCGCTTTACCAGGCACTGTGGTACTTCGTGCTCGACGGCTCCGAGGTGCGCAGTCGCCACGCCCCGGTGCTGGCGAGCAGGGCCGAGGCCGTCCTGAGCCAGGTGACCCAGGTACTTCCGGGCACGAGCCTGCGGGTGTCGCCGCAGGACGCGCTGGAACGTCAATTCAGGCAGGTCCGCCTCCTGACTCTCAGCCTCGTCATGTTCGCCCTGCCCATCCTCGGACTCATCGGCTACTTCATCATTATGATCACCGGGTTGGTGATCCAGCGCCAGCAGAATGAGATAGCTGTCCTCCATAGCCGCGGAGCGTCACGCTCGGAGGTGCTGGGAATCTACCTTCTTGAAGGGCTTGGCCTGGGTCTGGCCGCGCTCGTGCTCGGTGTGCTGCTCGGCCGCTTCGTCGCCACGCTTATGGGCTGGACTCGCTCCTTCCTGGAGTTCACACCTCGGTCGGACGTGCCCGTGGAGATCTCCCCGGAAAGCATACAGAGCGCCGTCTTCGTCGTGCTTCTGACGCTTGTGGCAAGCCTGCTGCCCGCGTTCGGCGCCGCGGGGCTGACGATCATCTCCTACAAGGCAGAGCGCGCGCGCTCCATCCGGAAGCCCTTATGGCAGCGACTCTATTTTGACGTGGTGCTGCTACTGATCGCGTACTACGGCTACCGGCAGCTCGCCGCGCGAGGCACGATCTCGTTCAGTGGAGGCGACACACCGGGCGGCGATCCGTACTCCAACCCGCTGCTCATCCTCACCCCGGCACTTTGGCTGCTGGCGCTGGCGCTCCTGAGCATCCGCCTCTTCCCGCTCCTGATGGGCCTGGTGGGCGATGCCGTGAACCGGCTGCGCGGGGTGTCGGGGCTGCTCGCGCTGCGCTACCTCACGCGCACACCGCGCGCGTACACCGCCCCCGTGCTGTTGCTCATACTCACGCTAAGCCTCGCCACGTTCACGGCGTCCATGGCTCGCACCCTCGACAAGCACCTCAACGACCAGGTGCTGTACGACGTGGGCGCGCAGATGCGCGTCGCGGACCTGGGCGAGGTGAAGCAGCAGGATGGGGGAGAGGCGGCAGGCGGGTCAGGGTCGGCCGACGCTGGCGCCGGAGACGGGGCAGGTGAGGCAGGACAGGCCGGTGAGCAGCAACAGGACACGGGCAACAACGATGCGTCCGCACCAAAGTACCTGTTCACACCCGTGACGGACTACCTCCAGATACCCGGCGTCACGGGCGCCACGCGGGTATCGCGCAGCGACGCCGAGGCGCAGGCAGGCAAGACCACTGCGCAGGGAACTCTGCTCGGAATAGACCGTCTGGACTTCCCACGTGTCGCGCACTGGCGAGACGACTACGCTCCCGCCCAGCTCGGCGCCCTCATGAACACGCTCGCGGTGCGGCCGGAGGCTGTGCTCGTCAGCCGGGGATTTCTGCAGCAGAGCGGAGCGAAGGTAGGCGACAGAATTACGCTGGAGCTGCGCGACCTTGACCGGCCAGCGCAGGTCCCGTTCGTGGTCGGCGGAGTTCTCGATTACTTCCCCACAGTCTATCCCGAGGACGGGGCGTTCTTCGTGGGCAACCTGGAGTACATCTTCCAGGCGCAGGGCGGCGAGTTCCCGTACGAGGTATGGCTCAATACTGAGCCCGGCACCTCGCGGGCACAGGTAGAGATGGGCATTGGAAAGCTCGGTCTGCGCAGCCTGGTGACCGACGAGGCACCGAAGACGGTCCTCGCCGCGCAGGACCGTCCCGAGCGGCAGGGGCTGTACGGGCTGCTCTCGGTCGGCTTCCTCGCCTCCGCGCTTCTCACCGGGCTCGGCTTCCTGTTCTACTCTGTTACCTCCTTCCAGCGGCGCTACATCGAGCTCGGAATGCTCCGGGCCATCGGTCTGTCCGTGCGACAGATGGGAGTGCTGCTGGTATGGGAGCAGGCGCTAATCATCGGCATGGGCGTTCTGTCGGGCACGCTGCTAGGGTTGGGAGTAAGCCGATACTTCATCCCGTTCCTGCAGGTGCGCGGCGGGGAGCACCCCCAGACCCCTCCGTTCCACGTGCTCATCGCATGGGGGCAGATACAGCTCATCTACGCGATCTTCGCTGTACTGCTCGGCGGGGCGCTCGTGGTCGTCGCGGCATTCCTGTTGCGGCTCAAGATATTCAGGGCGGTGAAGCTAGGAGAGGCAACGTGATACAGACGACGAGCGATGGGGCCCGAGGACCGAGGACCGAAGATTCAAGCGTGGCAACACAGCCCGCAGTCCCTCAGCCCTCAGCACCCGACCCTCTGATAGTGTGCGAGGGTCTGGTCAAGATATACAAGCTCGAGGAGGTAGAGCTCCTGGCGCTCCAGGGACTTGACCTCCTGGTGAACCGGGGAGAGGTAATGGCGATTGTCGGGCAATCCGGCTCCGGCAAGAGCACACTTCTGAACATCCTCGGCGGGCTGGATCGGCCGACGGCTGGCAGGGCTAGCGTTGGCGGGAACGACCTCCTCAAGATGAACGAGCGCGCGCTGAACCGGTACCGCCGCCACAGCGTGGGCTTCGTCTGGCAGCAGACCGCGCGCAACCTCATCCCCTACCTGAACTCCGAGCAGAACGTGGAGCTGCCGATGCTCATGGCCGGCACGCGCCCGTCAGAGCGGCGCAAGTGGGCTGGAGAGTTGCTGGAGGCGGTCGGCATCGCCCACCGCCGACACCACCGCCTCGACCAGATGTCCGGTGGCGAGCAACAGCGCGTGGCGATCGCGGTCGCGCTCGCGAACAAACCCGACCTCCTGCTCGCCGACGAGCCAACGGGAGAGCTCGACTCAACGACGGCAGGAGTTATCTTCGACATTTTCCACAAACTGAACGAGCAGTACGGCCTTACCGTCGTCATCGTCTCGCACGACCCGCAGATAGCCAACCATGTCGCCCGCGTCGTCGCTATCCGCGACGGCAAGACTAGCAGCGAGACGCTGCGCCAACCCGCAAGAAATACTGAGGACGGGGAGGCTGACACCGAGGTGCAGCCGCACAGCCTGGTGGAGTACACGGTGCTCGACCAGGCCGGGCGCCTGCAGTTGCCGGAGGAGTATCGGGACCGGTATGGCATGGGTGGACGGGTAACGCTTGAGGCCACGGAGGACGGCATCGTCATCAAGCCTGTGGAGGGCGACACTCGCCCCGTGCCGCGCTCCCTGGTTGAGAGCGACGAGCCGCCGCCTCCGAAACCGGGCCTCGGTCGTCGTTGGGCTAGTCGCTTCGGACGTAAGCGAGGAGGTAACGCAGAGTGACCGCGGATACCCGAACTGTGGCGGCTTCAAGTCGCGTCCGCGACACTCGGCAAGGCGCTAACGGCGCGGACTCACAGCCCGTCATACTAGCCGACAACGTGACCCGCTCCTTCACCGTCGGGAACCAGCAGGTACACGCACTTGCGGGTGTCAGCCTTTCCGTCCCTACCGGCTCATTCGTCGCGCTTATGGGCCGGTCGGGATCGGGCAAGACTACCCTGCTCAACATGATCGGCGCGCTCGACCAGCCGAGCACGGGCGAGGTGTACGTCGAGGGCCGCCCGTTGAGCAAGCTCTCGGACAACGAGCTGACCCGGCTGCGGCGCGAGGAGTACGGCTTTGTGTTTCAGTCGTACGCTCTACTACCCATCCTCTCCACCGCCGAGAACGTCGAGCTGCCGCTGAGGATCGCGGGCAAGGTCGGCGCGAAGGAGCGCAGGCAGCGCGTGGAGGACGCGCTCGCGCTCGTTGGGCTCGAGCGATGGGCAAACCACCGCCCGTACGAGATGTCCGGAGGCCAGCAGCAGCGGGTGGCGATAGCGAGGGCCCTCGTGAGCCGGCCGCGCGTCCTCATCGGAGATGAGCCCACAGGGGAGCTCGATAGCAAGACCGGCGCGAAGATCATGCAACTGCTCCGCGACATCGTGGACCGCGAGGGTGTCACGCTCATAATGGCTACCCACGACCCTACCGTGGAGCAGTACGCGGATGAGATCTACCGCATGCAGGACGGCCGTATCATCGAGCACTGGGCACGGGAGCAGCCGGGGGAGTAGCGCGTGCTAACGGCAGCGGTTATACCAATGCCCGGTGGACCCCCCATGCATCAAGCGTCTCGGCGTACGCCGTTCCCCTGGACTTGCACGCCCCACTAACCGGCACAAGGAGGCGAATGTGACACTGCAGTCTATTTCACCCACAACAACCATACCCTCTATTATGTCGTGCGGCCACCCTCTCGACAGTGCGCCAGAGAACCTCGGAGAGTTGCGTAGCTCAGCGCACCTGGTTGACGACGCGCGGGCACTGCGGGAGCGGATGGAGGAGGACGGCTACCTGTACCTTCCCGGCTACCTCGACCGCGACCTCGTGCTGGAGGCGCGGCATGACATCTTCACCAGGCTCGCCGCGGAGGGATACCTGCAACCAGACACGCCGATAATGGAGGCGTACGCGGCGCCCGAGCGGAAGAGCGGGCTGCGCGCGGACATTGCCCGAGCAAGCGAGCCCTTGCAGCGGCTGCTGTACTCCGGAAGAATGAGGGATTTTTACACGCACTTCCTTGGAGGGGAGGTGCTGCATTACGACTACACCTGGCTGCGGGCGGTCCGTCCCGGCCATGGCACGCCGCCGCACGGCGACAGTGTGTACATGAACCGCGGCACGCAGAACCTGTACACCGGCTGGGTGCCGCTCGGCGACGTGAGCTACGAGCTCGGCGGCCTGATGATGCTGGAGGGCTCTCACAAGCTGGACCGAATCCGAAACCACTACGGCAAGAAGGACGTTGACGCGTACTGCTCCAACCGCCCTGATGCGCCGGAGTACGCCAGCGGCCGCAAGTGGTGGTCGGGTTGGCTCTCGAACAACCCGAGGTACCTGCGTCAGCGTCTGGGCGGGCGGTGGCTCACGGGCGAGTTCCGCGCGGGGGACCTGCTCACGTTCACGATGTTCACTGTCCATGGCAGCCTCGACAACACCACTCCCGACCGCATCCGCCTGTCGTGCGATTTCCGCTACCAGCTAGCGTCGGAACAGGTTGATGAGCGGTGGGTCGGCGAGAACCCGATTGGCCACACCTCGGCGGGCAAGCGCGGGCGGGTCTGTTGAGGTTGCCTGCCGTGCAACGCCCCCACTGAGAGACTGTTCCCGGAGGACAGGCTGATGGCAAGGACGACGCCGGCAGAGACCCACCTGCAGAGATGGCGATTCACGGTGGATGACTACCACCGCATGGGAGAGGCAGGGATACTCAACGAGGACGACCGGGCAGAACTCATCGAAGAAGAGGTCATCGCGATGAGCCCTATCGGCGCCCAACACACCGGCTGCATCAACGAACTCAATCAGCTACTGGTGCCGCGTGTGAGTGAGATGGCGATCGTCAGCATCCAGAACCCTGTAAGGCTCGGCCCAAGACTCGACCCACAGCCGGACGTCGTCCTCCTCCGCAGACACGAAGGCCCGCGGCGGCGGGAGATGCCGACCGCCGCGGATGTCCTGCTACTCATAGAGGTAGCCGACTCCTCGCTCGCATACGACCGTGCAGTCAAGCTCCCCCTGCACGCTCGTTCGGGGATACCAGAGGTATGGATCGTCGACCTCGCGGGCAATGCAGTCGAGCCATGCGCGGACCCCGCCGGGGACATCTACCCGTCCAGCGACCGGTTTCATTGCGGAGAAACGATCACATCCCTCACCCTGCCATCGCTCCTTCTCGACGTGGAGGCCGTGCTCGGCTAGCCTATCGAGCGTCGTCGCCTGCTAAGCTCTCGGCCTAACTTACCCGGCCGTTCCCGAGTCTCCTCTAGCGGCGGCGCCTCAGACCTTCGGAATCGCTGCCGCTGCCCCTCCAGCAATGCGCTTGACCCGTCCTCATGCCTCAAGTATCGTATTTGTAGGGATACAATTTTCAGGCAATGAGCGGCAGACCACGCCCGCCGTGCGCAGGACGTAGAGTGAAGGCAGCATGACCGATACAGGCAAGAAAGTTGTCGTCATAGGCGGGGGATTCGGCGGACTCGGCGCAGCCTGCCTGCTTTCCAGAGAAGGGTACGATGTGACCCTGCTGGAGAAGAACGAGCAGGTCGGCGGCAGGGCGAGCGTGCTGGAGGACGGCAGGTTCCGGTGGGATATGGGACCGTCCTGGTACCTGATGCCCGATGTGTTCGAGCAGTTCTTCGAGCTCTTGGGGGAGCGGGTGGAGGACCACCTCAAGCTCCAGCGCCTGACGCCCAGTTACCGCATCTTCTTCGAGGATGGCGAGGTCATGGACATGACCGGCGACCTCGATACGGATGCGGCCACCTTCGAGCGTTACGAGCCGGGCGCGGGGGAGCGCTTGCGTGAGTACCTGCGCCTCAGCGAGTACCAGTACGGCATCGCGATGCGCGACTTCGTGCCGAAGAACTACGACTCTTACCGCGACTTCTTCTCCCGGCAAACTCTGCTCGAAGGGCCGAAGCTGCACGTCTTTGAGTCAATGGACAGGTACGTCTCCCGCTTCTTCAAGCATCCGAAGCTGCGCAAGATCATCCAGTACACCCTCGTTTTCCTCGGGAGCTCGCCGTACGCCACACCCGCGCTGTACAACATCATGGCCCACGTTGACTTCAACATGGGTGTGTGGTACCCGGAAGGCGGAATCCACGAGGTCATCCGAGTGCTCGCGCGCATCGCGAAGCAGCAGGGGACGGAGATCAGGTGCAGGGCTCCCGTGGAAAGCGTCCTCGTCGAAAAGGGCCGGGTGGTGGGGGTGCAAACTGCCGAGGGGATTGTGCAGGCGGATATCATTGTGTCAAATGCAGACATGCACCACACCGAGACGCAACTACTGGAGCCCAAGTATCAGACATACCGAGAGCGCTACTGGGAGAAGCGGAAGCTCGCGCCGTCCGCGTTCATCATGTACCTGGGACTCGACACACAACTTCCACAGCTGGAGCACCACAACCTCTACTTCTGCGATGACTGGCGCTCCAACTTCGCGCATATCTTCGACAGGCCAGCGTACCCCGAGAACCCGTCGGTGTACATCTGCTGTCCCAGCAAGACGGACCCAACAGTCGCGCCGCCGGGGCAGGAAAACCTGTTCATCCTCGTACCCATCGCGCCAGGTCTTGAGGACACAACCGAGGTTCGCGAGCGGTACGCAGACAAAACCCTGAGTCTCGTAACTGAAAAGATGGGCATTCCGCAGCTGCGGGAGCACATCGTCAAGCAGCATATCTTCTCCATCAACGACTTCGCGTCGCGGTACAACAGCTACCGCGGTTCCGCGCTCGGGCTGGCGCACACGATGCGCCAATCGGCTATCTGGAGACCAGGCAACCGTAGCAAGAAGGTGCGCGGGCTGTACTACGTGGGGGCGAGCACAAACCCAGGGGTAGGAATGCCGATGTGCCTGATAAGCGCGCAGCTCGCGTACAAGCGTGTGATGTATGGAAAGTGACCTGCTCGTCTGTCAGAACATATTTCGGGGCTACTCGCGAACGTACTACTACTCCTCGCAGTTCTTCCCGAGCACGACGCGCTACCACGTGTACGCACTGTACGCCTTTTTCCGTACGCCAGATGAGTACGTGGACAACCCGGTGGGCGATCCTACCGCCGAGATGATGCGCTTTCGCGAGATATACGAGGCGACGTGGGCTACTGGCACGTCGGACGACGCCGTACTGCGCGCCTTCTGCAATACGGCTCGCGTCCAGGGCATACCGAAGGAATGGGCCGATGCGTTCCTCGATGCTATGGCCATGGACCTCACCGTCTCACGCTATGATACGTACGAAGACCTGTGCAAGTACGTGTACGGCTCTGCAGAGGTGGTGGGCCTCATGATGGCGAAGGTGATGGGGGTGCCGCAGGAGGGCTTGGACGCGGCCCGAGAGCTCGGGCTGGCGATGCAGCTCACGAACTTCTACCGGGACATCGGCGAGGACTGGGAGGAGCGCGGGCGCATCTACGTGCCGCTGGAGGACCTGGAGCGCTTCGGCATCCGTGAGCGCGACTGGAACGCGGGCGTGGACCCGGACCGGTTCGGCGCGCTGATTCGCTTTCAGGCGGAGCGCAACCTGGGGCAGTACCGATTCGCACATACAGGGTTTCCGCTCATCCCCTGGCAGAGCCGGCTCGCGGTGGCGCTCTCATCTATCGGGTACCAGCACACCCTTCAGCAGATCCTGAGGGACCCCATGGTGGTGTGGCGGACGAGACTCGCGCACAGGCGCACCGACTACCTGCCCATCCTGTACCGGGCGTGGAACGCGGCGTATGTACTCCACTGATGCACGCAAGTACCTGAAGATATCGCGACCCAAGTTCTGGCTGTACCTGCTCGGGCCGTACTTTCTCGGCGCGGTGCTCGCGCTGGAGGACCCATCGCAGCTGTGGTCCTGGCCGTTCTGGTCGCTCTTCGCGTGGTGGACCTTTCCCGCAAACCTGCTGCTGTACGGGGTGAACGACATCTCGGACTACGACACGGACCAGCACAACCCGAAGAAGGTCCGCGATGAAGCGTTGGTCTACCCCCACGAGCGTCCCGCGCTGCTCGGAACCATACTCCTGCTGACGGGTCTCGCGGTCCCCGCGCTCGTCGCCAGCAACACGCGGGTCGTCCTCGCCTTCGCTCTCTTCCTCGCTCTCGCCGTAGCGTACAGCGTCCCTCCGCTTCGGCTCAAGGCGCGCCCCGTGCTCGACAGCCTCAGCAACTCCCTGTACCTGACCCCGCTCCTCGCCGGCTGGTGGAGCTTCACGTCCGACATGCCCCTGCCCTCGCTCATGCTGGCCGGAGTGCTCTGGTGCGCCGCGATGCACGCCTACTCCGCGGTGCCGGACATCGAGTCGGACAGGCGAGCGGGGCTGAGCACCATCGCGACCCTGCTGGGCCACGAGGGGACGCTTCTGATGTGTGCCCTCTCCTACCTCGGCGCCGCGCTGCTGGTCAGTCTGCACGACGCGCTGGCTGGACTCCTGCTGGGGGTGTATCCCCTCGTGATGACCGCGCAGTTGCTGAGAGCACGGGCGCGCGTTTCTCAGTGGTACCGCTTCTTTCCCGTGCTCAACGGCCTCGCTGGAATGTGCCTCACGCTGCGGTTCCTGTGGCCGCTGGCGAGATGAGTTGGACTGGCCGGGAGGGTAGCTATGGACATCCAGGCCGCGATGCCTTTGCGGGCAGTGTTGGCTTGCTTGAAGGCACCGCGCTGTTCGCATAGTTCCTTGTCGCAGTAGCCGTGGGTGCATCGCTGCTTCAGGGAGCCAGAAAGGGGACGAGATGAGCACCGAAGAGCACACGCAATCGTGTCTGGTTGTAGGCGCTGGACTCTCTGGCCTGCTTGCGGCGCGGACGCTGTGCGACCGAGGCTGGGAAGTGACCGTGCTCGACAAGGGCCGGGGCGTGGGCGGCAGGCTCGCGACGCAGCGCATCGAGGACGGCGTCTTCGACCACGGGGCGCAGTTCTTCACCGTCCGCGGCGAGCAGTTCGAGCAAATGGTGTCGGAGTGGTGGGCGGCGGGCATCGTCGAGGAGTGGTCGCGCGGCTTCGCGACGCCCGACGGCCGCTACGAGCCGGACGGCTACCCGCGCTACCGTGGCAGCACCGGAATGACAGCTATAGCGAAGCACCTCGCGCGCGGGCTGGACGTTCGGACGGGGCAGCGCGTGGTTGAGGTGGCACGAGCCGGTCGGGCCTGGCGGGCTAGCACGGAAAGCGGCGCCGTGCTCTCAGCACGGTGCCTCATCCTCACCGCCCCTGTACCTCAGTCCCTCGCCCTTGTGAGCGCGGGAGCGGTTGGGCTACCGGCTGAGGTGCGAGAGGCGTTAGAGCGCATAGACTACCAGCGGTGCATCTCGGTGATGGCGCTACTGGACGGGCCATGCCGGACGCCCGAGCCCGGAGGCATCCAGTACTCGGGACAGAACGGCACGGGCGAGCCTGTTTGGTGGCTCGCGGACAACAAGCGCAAAGGCATCTCCCCCGTGCCGGCGATCACGCTCCACGCGGGACCTCAGTTCAGCGCCGAGCGCTGGGAGGTTGCGGATGAGACGGTGGCTTTGGAGCTTCTGGGATATGTGGGGGATTTCGTCGGCGCCCCAGTCAGGAGAGTGCAGTTCAGCCGCTGGCGCTACAGCATGCCAGTCGAGCCGTACCCCGAGCCGTGCCTGCTCGCCTCGGTCGCTCCACCACTCGTGTTCGCCGGCGATGCGTTCGGCGGCCCCAAAGTCGAGGGGGCGGCGATGTCCGGGCTGGCTGCCGCGGCGCAGCTGATAGAGATAGCTGAAGCGCGCCCGTGACAGCCGCAGGTACTCGACGCACCGCGCAACACACTCGTCCCTACCGCGCGGTGTCCTTCGCGAGCTGAAGGTCGGATACTAGCTGGCCGCGCGCGCGGAAGAACGCCTCCCGGTCGCTGCTCTGCAGGCGGAGGACATACGCCGGATGGAGGGTCGCGATGTACGAGCGGCCGTCCTCGCGTCGGAAAATCTGCCCGCGCTGCTCCGTGAGCCTGAACTTCTTGTCAATGAGCGCCTTCGCCGCGGGTCCCCCCACGCAGACCACCACACGAGGGTTGACCAGGTTGACCTCCAGCCAGCGCCACGGCTCGCACGCTGCTATCTCCCCGGCTCTCGGCGCACGATTCGTGATCTTGCCGTTCTGCACGGCTGTGGGCCTGCATCGCACGACGTTCGTTATGTACACATCGCCTCGACCCAGACCCGCCTCTTCGAGCGCGCGGTCGAGCAGTTGACCAGCGCGGCCGACGAACGGCCGGCCCATACGGTCCTCGTTCTCACCCGGTCCCTCGCCCATAAGCAGGATGCCTGCGTGAGGGTCGCCCTCGCCCATCACGACCTGCGTACGAGTCTGCCACAGGTCGCACCGCTGACAGTACAACGCTTCGGCACGTACCGCAGCGAGCTCTATGTTAGTGCCGGGGTCGCTCATGGTGTTCGTGCTCAAGCCCTTTCAGCGCTCTCGTGAAGTGCTGGCGCCCTTGTCTCCCGCTCGACAAGGACGAATCCCTACTCCCGGTCCGGCTCCTGACCGGCGGCTGCGTCCCGCTCCTCCATGGACTCAAGCATCCTCACACCGTCGGCCTCGCTATCCGCGCGCCGTTGCGCCTGGACCTCCGCGGGCTCACCACCCGTGCGGTTGCCCTCTTCGCCCGCGGCGCTCGGATCGGCGTTCTGGTTGAGCGTGCCCATTTCCATCTCAGTAGCAACCGCTGTGTTGCCCGGTCCTGCTGTGGGGTCGAGTCTTGGCTCGGCGGCGAAGTTCGCCGCTCCCTCCGCCTCGGCAGGAGGCAGCACTGTTCTCCTATGTCCCTGCTCGTCAGACACCTTGTACCTCCGCTCTCTGCTTTGGGTTACCTCCGGTACGGCTGTGGGCGCTCGCTGATGGCCACCGGTCTTCGCCCCTGGTCTTATGTCATTCCGAGCTTGCGATGAATCCATGATCCAAAGCTACACATTCTTTGATTCGTCTGGAATGACACATGTTGGCTGGTACCAGAATCATAAGTCATCTTCCACGGGCGTTTCTCAGTTGGCAGTCAGAGTGCAAGAGGCTTGCCAGGCATCGAGCAGCCATCGGCCATTCCAACCTTCGATAGAGTAGAATAAGTGCGGCGAACAGTCCCAGGCCCGCCAGCACCCGGCGACGAACGAGGAGACGAAGGCGACCATAACAACGAGCAAACACACAATGGAGTGCAATCTCGAGAGTATCTCTCCCCCTTATCAGGCAACCTTGCATGCCGCCAGTCGGCGTGCGGTCTGGCTGGGGATAGGCACAGTAATGCTTGCAAGTGTGGGTTATGGAGCGCAGGGGATCCTCGCCAAGTTCGCGTATGCTGGAGGGGCCGACGTGCCAACCGTACTCGCCGTACGGTTCGGAGTGGCCTCGATGCTCGTGTGGGGACTGCTGTTCGCGCTACCGCGAGACCGGCGCCCGGCACTGCGACAGTCAATCGGCACGACCCTCGGTTTCGGTGCGCTGGGGCTACTCTTCGTAACAAACGCGCTGTTCTACTTTCTGTCGCTCGCCCTGCTCCCGGCCAGCACCGCGGCTGTGCTGGTCTTCGTCTTTCCGGCGCTCGTCGTGCTCTGGTCAGTCCTCTTCGTGGGCGAGAAGCTCACTCGCCTCAAGGTCGGAGCTCTGGGCCTCGCCCTGCTCGGCTGCGTACTCACGGTAGACCCTGTAGCGGCCCTCGCCATCGGCGCCAGCGTCAGCTGGCTGGGCGTGCTGTGGGCGCTCGGCTCGGCGTTGAGCAACTCGTGGTACGTAGTGCTGGCGGGGATAGTGGGCAGGGGCAAGTCCCCACTGGCCGCGGCGCTATACAGCCTCCCGGTCACCGCGGCCTGCTTCTGTGGATACCTGGCTCTCTCCGGCGGCTACCCGTCTGGCATCACCACAGCGGGTTGGCTCAGCTGCCTCGGCGTCGGGTTGCTCGCGGGGATCTCCGTCTACCTGTACCTGATAGGGGTTGCGAGGATCGGTGCAAGCCGGACTGCCGTTGTCGCGACAACCGAACCCGCCACCGCCGTCATCCTGGGGGCATTGTTGCTAGCCGAGCCCATAACAGCCGTGAAGCTGGCGGGTGGAGCGTGCATCGCGGCAGCGGTAGTGCTGCTTAGCCACTCACGCTAGGACATGCTCGCTCGGAGCGGACGATGGCTTCCATCGCGAGTACGCTTACTTCGCGTCCTCCGGGCAGTGCTCCCGCAGCCAGACGCGCAGGGGAACATCCGCATCCGTCGGGGAGTAGCGGCCGTTCGCGTTTATCCCGTCCCCCAGGAGCTGCCTGCGTACGGGATCGCTCTTCTCCCACAGGCCCTGCACCGTCATGTCATCCTTCGTGCGTATCCAGCGGTAGCCGTAGCCGTAGAAGAGCACCTTGCGGGTGACATCAGACCAGTTCGGGCTGGCACTGTGCCAGGTGCGGCGGTCGAAGAAGACAGCGGTGCCGGGCTTCGCGAGTACGGGTGTCGCTCCCTCGGGCTGACCTACGCCGTCTGACGGGCAATCCAGAGTGTCGCGCAGGTGGCTGCCGGGAACAACCCAGAAGTTGCCCCGGCCCTCCTCGCTGGTGTCGGACAGGAAGTACGCAACCTTGAGCGAGAGCCGCGGCCTGGGGCTGGTCTCCATCTCGACGTTCACGCGCCCGCTATCCTGGTGCCATCCAAACGTCTTGTCATCCCGCGGCTGTCCCGACGGGGGTGTGACGATGAGGTGAGCGTGGTACAGAAAGATATTCCAGCCGAGGATGCCCCACACTTTTGGCAGCACCTTAGGGTAGTCCACAAGATCAGCGAATAGGGCGTCGTCCGGGATGAAATTGGGGTGGAAGTAGCTCCTCCCCGGGGCCGCGCCTCCCGAGGACCTGGCCTGACCGTAAACCCGGTCCGTGGCCTCCGTCAGCGCGTCCACATGCTCGGACGAGAGGGCATCCTCGACAGTGAGCACCCCTGTCTCCTCAAAGGTGCGGCGGTCCTCCGGTGTCAGCCAGTGCTGCAGGCAGGATACATCCATGCTACGCGCTCCTTTCAGCCTATTCTCCCCGCATACCGCGACATTGTCATGACCACTTCTACATCAAGACGCAGACCACTGACATTCTTGTGGAGTATCAGCGAACAGGAGAGGCTGCGTCCGCTATGCCGCGATAGCGGCGCAGCCTCTGGCTTCCTGTGGAGAGTGGTATACTCAGGACCTCGGCCCCAGTGCAATCTAACGCTTCTGAAACCGAACAAGATACGTACACAGATCAATGCCCGGTCCCGCTGCGATATGGCGGAGAGAGTGCTGAAAGTTTGTAGAATATCAGGGAATATTCAACCGCACCAGGAGGCCGAACTTGTTACACCGCCCCACCATGCAAGCTCCCCGCGGCGTCTGGCTGCTCGTCGCCGCGGCGCTGGCACTGCCCGCGCTGGTGCAGATGTTCACCGGCCACGAGGGACTGGAGCCGCGAGGAGAGGCCCTCGGCTGGGACGTTCTGCTGATCACCACGCACGTACTCGCGGATCTCTCGACCGCGTTGAGCTACATGGCTATATCCGCTATGCTCGGCTATCTCGCCATCAAGGCCCGCTCGGGCCTGCCGTTCATGTGGACGTTCGTCGCGTTCGGTGTGTTCATCATCGCGTGCGGGTTCACCCATGCCCTGGCGGTCGCAACCGTCTACACCCCGCTGTACTGGCTCTCAGGCGGGGTGAAGGTGGTCACCGCCATCGCTTCGGTAGGCACAGCGCTCGTCCTGCCCCCTCTCCTTCCGAAGGTGCTCACGATGGTGGAGTCCAGCAGGCTGTCCGAGGAGCGCAGGCAGCAACTCCTCGAGGCCAACCGTGAGCTGGAGGCGGCCACAGAGCAGCTCAGGGAACTGGACCAGCTCAAGTCGCAGTTCTTCGCCAACGTCAGCCACGAGCTGCGCACTCCGCTCGCGCTCATTCTCGGACCTGTCCGAAAGCTGCGGGACGGTGGAGACCTGAGCGAGGGGCAGAGACGAGACCTCGATGTGGTGGATCGCAACGCTCACATACTCCTCAAGCACGTCAACGACCTGCTCGACGCCTCGAAGCTGGAGGCGGGTAGGATGAATCTCGACTACGCGGAGGTGGACCTCGCGGAGCAGGTGCGCCTCACCGCCTCCCACTTCGACCCGCTGGCCCGCGAGCGCGCGATCTCGTTCACGGTCCAGACGCCCCGATCATTGTCGGCGCAGGTAGACCCTGAGAAGCTCCAGAGGGTGCTCCTGAACCTCCTGTCCAACGCGTTCAAGTTCACGCCGGACGGCGGCTCCGTGCGCGCCGAGCTCCGAGCCGAGGGGGAGCGAGCACTGATCGAGGTCGCGGACAGCGGTCCGGGCGTGGAGCCGGAACTGCGCGAGGCTGTGTTCGAGCGGTTCCGGCAGGGAGAGGGCGGTTCTACCCGGCGCTTCGGGGGCACGGGGCTCGGGCTCGCCATCGCCAGAGAGTTCGTCGAGCTTCATGGTGGCGGGATCAACATCGGAGACGCACCCGAAGGCGGCGCGCTCTTCAGAGTCGAGCTCCCACTCCTTGCCCCGGAGGGTACACAGGTGCGCCGCGGCCGGGTCACGCCGACTGGCCCTGAAGAGAGCTCCCCGCAAGCCCTGGAGGAGCTGCGCCCTGACACCAGCGTTGTCGTAGCTGAAACCACGGAACCGGGGACGGCCCTCGTGCTGGTGGTCGAGGACAATCCCGAGATGAACAGGTTCGTCAGCGAGACGCTCGCAGGGCAGTACCGAGTAGTTTCGGCCCTGAACGGCAGGGAGGGCGTCGAGAAGGCCCTGGACCTTCGGCCCGACCTGATCCTCACCGACGTGATGATGCCGGAGATGAGCGGGGATGAGCTGGTGCGCGAGGCGCGAAGCCACCCTGAGCTGCATTCCGTCCCGATCGTCCTGCTGACGGCCAGAGCAGAAGACGAGCTGCGCGCGCGGATGCTGCGCGAGGGCGCGCAGGACTACCTAACGAAGCCGTTCTCGGCGGAGGAACTGAGGGCGCGGGTGGGCAACCTCATCGCGATGAAGAAGGCACGGGATGTGCTGCGGGCGGAGGTAGAGAGCACCAGCCGCGATGTGGCTCAGCTGGCCGGGCAGCTCGCCGAGCGCAAGCGCGAGGTGGAGCGGGCACTGGAGCTACGCGACAAGTTCCTCTCCATCGCGTCCCACGAGCTCAAGACTCCCGTCACAATGATCAAGGGTCCCGTCCAACTGCTCTCCTCCAGGCTACCGGAAGCGGTGAGGTCCGAACATAAGCTGGACCGCCCCCTGCAGATCCTGGGGCGGAACGTGGACAGGATGGCCGATCTCATCAAGCAACTGCTGGATGTGAGCCGCATCGAGACCGGGCAGCTCGACCTCCACATCGAGGAGTTCGATCTAGTTGAGGGCGTGCGGGAGGTGGTGGACGAGATGGCGGAGACTCTCCCCAAGTTCGACTTCGTCTTCGATACCTCTGGGGGGCCGCTGAACGTCCGCGCCGACCGGTCCGGCATTCGACAGGTCGTGCAGAACCTGCTGTCGAACGCCGTCCGGTACAGCGACGGCAGCGGCCGTGTGGAGGTGAGCGTGCGCGAGTCGGGCTCCGAGGCCATGGTCACGGTCCGCGATTATGGCATCGGAGTGCCGGAGGGACAGCGGGAGAGGATATTCGAGATGTACTCGCGGGCCGACAACGCCAACCAGAACTACGGGGGGCTGGGCCTGGGCCTCTACATCAGCAGGAGCATCGTGGAGCGCCACGGCGGGCGAATCTGGGTAGAGGGCGCCGAGGAACGGGGAAGCATATTCTGCTTTACTCTCCCGTGGACCGCCGGACGAGGCGATAGCGCTTAGGCCTCTGCGCGCCTGGACCCGCAACATGCTAGCGTTCAGTTCCGTAGAGCCCACGTGGCTCTGGGCTCATGCGGAACGTGGCAACCCAACAGCTCGGCAGTCGGAGAGGATCTCCCTATAGCGGGCGCCTCGCGACGGTTGGCATCGAGGGGCTAGAACGCTCTCTCGCCGTACAGTGTCCACGGTCCTGTGCGGTACCAGCGATAAGTGATGTCTCCCCTGAACTCAAGCGCGTCACGCAGCCGGCCAAGCTGTGCAGGGTGGGTGACCATGCGCACGGCCTCATCCGGTGAGTACCACCCGACCTCGGGAGTCTCGTCACTGGGGCGTGGCGCGCCCCCCAGGTACGTGCAGAGAAAGGCAAAGATCACCTGCGGCAGGTCGCCCGTGTTCGCGTAGACACCTACCAATCGGTCCACCTCGACCGTGCAGCCGCTCTCTTCCTCGACCTCGCGCTTCAGGGCGGTGAGAAGGTCCTCTCCCTCCTCCACCTGGCCGCCAGGCGGCTCCCACTCGCGCCGCCGCGTCCGCACGAGCAGGACGCGGCCCTGCTCGTCACGCACGATGCCCATCGCCGCGACTATATGGCGCGGGTAGTTCTGTGCTTCATGCTGATGTTTGGCCGGGTCTGGAGGCCTCCGGACAGGTCCTTGCATGCCGCCACTATAATGGAGAGCGGAGGTGGTTGGTAGATATGAAGGAGAGCACAGAGACGCTCGAGCCGCTGGAGATACGGCTCTCGGAAGACGGCGAGTCGCTGGAGATAGACTGGAGCGACGGGCATACGACGCACACCCGGCTGTACAATCTGCGCTGGCAGTGTCCGTGCGCCGAGTGCTCCGGTGAGATGGGGTATCGGGGCAGATTGGCGACCGTCTCGGAGCTGCCTCCGGACGAGTACGTGCTGACGGGCGTCGCGCCCATAGGTCGGTATGCACTCGCGCCCGTATGGCAGAGCGGCCACGACAGCGGTTTGTACACGTACAACCAGCTTCGTTACCTCTGCGAGTGCCCGGAGCATGCGGCGGAGCGAGACGCGATGGGAGCCACGGGACGGACAGGTGCATAGCTCGCCCTGCTCACACCCCGAAGCGCTCACGGCGCTCGCAGCATCTTGAACGACCTGATCACACCCGAGCTGATACGCGCGCATGTCGGACCGACACAGATACTGCGGGAGTACCGGGTGTTCCCCGAGATCGGGTCCACGAACACGTACCTGCGCGAGGAGGCGAGGCATGAAGCCGAGGGGCTGGTTGTTGTGGCGGAGTACCAGACGGCCGGGCGCGGAAGGCAGGGACGCTCGTGGGTGGCGCCGCGGGGTGGCTCGGTCCATTGCTCCGTGCTGCTGCGCCCTCCCTTGCTGCCGCCGGACCTCTACCTGCTCACCGCGGCGTGCTCCCTCGCGGTGCGCGACGCCCTCGCCCCGCTCGTAACCGCCCCGCCGCAGATAAAGTGGCCGAACGACGTGCTGCTGGAAGGCTGCAAGGTGTGCGGCATCCTCACCGAGGTGGACCTCCCCCACGGTGAGTCTCCGCGTGCAGTGCTCGGGTTCGGAGTGAACGTACATCTCGCACCACCTCCGGATATAGCCCCCAACGCCACGTGCGCGGCCCAACATGCCTCCCGTCCTGTCACCCGGCTTGACATCCTCGCGGGCACGCTCCGCCACTATGACGCACTGCTCGCCATGCTCTACAACGGTGGGACGGACGCCGTGTGGCAGGCCTGGAGGATGGGACTGTACACCGTGGGACGGCGCGTGCGCGTAAGGGATACAGCTGCCGGTTCTCGCGAGGGCATCGCGCTGGACGTATCTCGCGACGGTGGCCTGCTGCTCCAGACAGAGCGAGGCATCCCCCCACAAGTCATATACGCGGGCGACGCAATCGAAGACCCTCACCCAGCCGCATCGTAGGGGTCCGGGCTCCTAACCCGTTGGCCCCCTACCACATCCCAGTTGGGTCGCTGTCACTAACTGAGCAGTACGCTTCGAGTGCAAACTGCGTGAAACCGAGCGACCGGGCTACCCGGCCGGAGACCTCGTTCGTTGCCGGATATACGTACAGTGGGACCGCGCCGTGGTCGAGGATGTAGCAGGCAGCGGCACTCACAACGACCTTCGCCAGGCCCCGCCGCCTGTACGCCTCCTCCGTAACGACCGAGATCTCCCACACGTCTCCGGCCTTGCACTTGATGCCGGCCCACGACCCCACCTGCCCGGTTTCAACGCGCGCAACGAAGACAGGCCCATCGAAGTGGGCCCGCATATCATCCCACTGAGGGTCCGTTGGCCGCAGCAAGTCGGAGGGGTGGTCGAGGCACGGTCGGAACTGGTCCGGCTCGCAGTACATCGCGTACCCTGAAAGTGACTTAGCGCCTGGAAACCGTGGCGCTACGAGGTCTACCAGGTTCTCCCCCACCCTCGGGTCTATGGCCTCGTGAAGGGTGTCCATCACCTGCCGTGTTGCGTTCACGAACTCCTGGGCCACGGAGACTACTGTTGAGCCAGACCGGCTCAGCAGCAACAGCGGCAGATTGTAACCGTGCCAGGATCTCGCCTCTCTGTTGGGGCTGGACACCACACGCCAGCCCGGTTCCCGGAGCATTTCCGGTGACACCCCCAGTTCCCCCGCGAAGAACCTCTCCAGCTTCGCCGCGCTCTCACTGCTCACCGAGGCATGCCGCCTGTCCAACAAGCATGAATCCGCCAAGTATGTTTCCAAGCCTTCCTTGTAGTGCCTACGCCCTCGCTGCGCGGAGCACAGCCTTCATAGTGGCAAGAACGGAACCATCCCCCACCTCGGCTGTCACCGTCGTCTCCTGATAGGAGCGCGACACGACGCGACAAAACACATCTTCGTACCGGACCCGCCGGAACTCCTCTTCCCCTACAACGCGAGTCACGGTGTACCGCACGCGGCCGTCCGTGCCAACCCGCAGCACCTCTACCCGGTCCCCACGGTCGCGGCGCGCCTCGAGATGGCTCTCATCCATCACTTCCCAGCCCTCATCCTCCAGCCAGGAGAGCGCCTCCTGCATCCTACCGGCCTCCCTCGAACGGCTCGCCCTTCTCCCAATCCTGGTCGAACGTCTCGCCAAGCTTGCGGAGCACTGAGGGTGAGGTAGTGAGGATGCCGAGCTCCCGGTTCTGGTCCATTGATGTGGCGGTAAAGTTAACACTGCCTATATACGCCCTCCGCCCGTCCGCGAGGATGGATTTCGAGTGGATGTAGGGGGTCGTCACCACCCTTACGCCTACGCCCGCCCGCGCAAGCTCAGAAAGTCCCTCGTAGCTGCTCTCTTCACGCTCCGGGGGACTCATCACGATGCGCACACGTACCCCGCGCTCGTGCGCGCTCACCAGCGCACTCCGTATCTCGCGGTCCGCCATAACCTCGGCCTCGATATCGAGGCTCTCCCGCGCCTCTCGAATCAACCCGAGCAGCTTCATCCGGCTGTTCACATCGCTGACGACAAGGGAAGCCGCACGGGGCTCGTAGCGTCTGCGATCCCAGTCGGCATCGAACATCGCCTGGATCTCCCGGACCTCCTCTGGGGAGGTGAGCAGCGCGATGTACTCCCTGTTGCGGGTGAACGCGCTCTTCGTGAGGTTCGCCGTCATCACCAGCGCATGCCGTCCGTCAGCGATGATCGCCTTCTGGTGTGTGTAGCGAAAGGTCGGATTACCGTACTTCCACTCAACTCCCGTCGCGGAGAGGCGCCGCAGCGCAGCGCCATTGCCCGCGCCGCCCCCGAAAGGGTCCTCCTCCACCATCACCCGCACCCGAACGCCCCGCTCATGCGCCTCTATCAGTTCGTCCACCGCCTCGCGGTTCGTCAGCAGGTACACCACCACATCGAGCGATGTCCGGGCGGCTCTGAGCTCTGTCAGAACGGGGCCTGGGCCAGCGTCCGGCTCCACAAAAAACCGGTCCACGGCAACGTTCCCAGGTCCCTCGGAACCCTCCCTGGTGGTGTCCTCCAGCAGCCCCCGCCCGCAAGAGCCAAGCAAGCCGAGGACTAGCAGAACAACAGCGAGCAGGACTGGCGGGAAGGAAGCACCGTGCGTCCTGGCGCCTTTCTTCCGGACACGCCGTCTTGACATCCACGCCTCCTCTCAGCGGTTCGAGTCTAGCACACGCCTGGTCACCTAGGCTCCTGACAGCGGATTTGACACAGGGGTGCGGTCGGGGTAGTCTGGGGACCAAAAACGTAGGGGAGGCTGCGTGGAAATCAGGCGGCTGCGACCGGCGGATACGAATGATCTCGTCGCGCTTCTCACGGAGAGCTTCGCTGAGGAGATCAGCCTCTCCGGCATTGGCGCTGGGAGTGTTCGGGGGCAGGTGCGAAGCGCCATCGCAGCGAACCGCCCCCCAGACTCACTACTTCTCCGAGCGGGCGGTTCGGTCCTGGAGATATGGGTTGCCGTGGAAGGGGATAAGATACTGGGAAGCTACGGACTCCACGGCACGTCCCCCCTTCATATCTCAACAGTCGCGGTGCGGCCGGAGCGCCGCGGGAGAGGTATAGGCCGCGCGCTGATGGAGCACGCGCTCGAACGCGCTCGCGGGTTAGGCGCGAAGCAGGTGGTGCTGGAAGTGCTCGCGCACAACGAAGCGGCCGTGAAGCTGTACCGGTCGCTCGGCATGCAGGAGTACGACCGACGACGGACGTACGCCAGGCGACTCCCGCGGGAACATCGTGCGCCGCCTGTTCATCCCCGTATCGAGCTGTCACCCGTCAGGCGCGCGCACTACGCAAGGTGGGAGGAAGTGCTGCGCGCGAGCGTCCCGGCGGAAGCATGGAGTTTCTCGGAGTTGTACCGATCCGAGTACCTGTCGAACACCGTGACTCGCTGGTTCGAGGAGCGCGTTGGCCCCGCGCGCACCACGCGGAGGGTCGTGCTGCTCGATGGTTGCGTCGCTGGCTTCCTGCGCGTTCGCTCCGCCCCTGGGCAGCCACTCGCAGACATCGCTGCACCACTATACCTACCGGAGCTCGGCCCCTATATGGCCGACCTGATCCAGGCAGCAGAAGGGCTACTCAACAGGAGCGACCGTCCTCTCTGCCGGCTCTACGTATCTGAGGACCGGCCGGAGGGCTGGATGGCCGCCACGGAGCTGGGCTACGAGTTCGAGCGCTCCTGGCTGTACATGTACAGAAACATCTGACGCTTGCCGCCCTGCGCAGCCGCCCCCCCCAGCCCCGCGCCACTTCCGGCCGCTCCGTAATCCATTGCACCAGGCACATCCACTGTTTCAGTCCCGACTCATCTGCCGCAGCCGGTCCCCTACCTCCGGGGGCACAAGACCCTCCACCGACCCTCCGAGCAGGGCTACCTCCTTCACCAGGCTGGAAGAGATAAACGAGTACTGGCCACTCGTGACGAGGAATACGGTCTCGATCTCCGGACACAGCCGCTTGTTCATGAGCACCTGCTGCGTCTCGTACTCGAAGTCCGCAACGGCCCGCAGCCCACGCACGATGACCCGCGCTCCGAGCGACCTGGCATACTCAACCAGAAGCCCGTCGAAGCTCTCGACACACACGTTACCCAGGTGCGAGGTTGCAGCCTGGAGCATGCGCACACGTTCCTCCCTGTCGAACAGGGCGGGCTTGCGCGCGTTCACGCCCACTGCGACGACGAGTGTACTGAAGAGCGAGCTCGCGCGCTCGATGACGTCGAGGTGGCCGTTCGTTACGGGGTCAAACGAGCCCGCATACACCGCCGTATGGTCCGGCGCATTTCTATTACTCATCGCTACGCGGCATCAGAACCGAACAGGGCGGACAAAGGCGTTCCAGACTCCACTAGAGCCACCGCCTTCGGCGGAAGTAGATCACGAGACTGCCCGCGATCAGCGCCATCACGAGCAGCGTGGCTGGATACCCGAACCGCGTGTTGAGCTCGGGCATATTCAGCCGCGAGACCTCGGTGTTGAAGTTCATCCCGTAGATACCCGCGATAAGCGAAAGGGTCATCAGGATGATGGATACAGACGTGAGCGTGCGGAAGATAGCGTTCAGGTTGTTGGAGGACACGGAGAGGTAGGAATCGAGCGCGCTGTTGAGGAGCTCCCGGTACAGGTCCACGCTGTCCGTGGCACGCACCACGTGGTCGTACACGTCCTGGAAGTACGCCGTTGTGTTGGCCTCCAGCACCGGCAGCTCGCGGCGCGTCAACTGCAACACCACGTCCCGCTCCGGACCAAGCACTCGCCGAAGGTGCAGCAGCTCCTTTCGGAGCGCGAAGATCCTGGCCTGCGCGTTCGGGTCATACTCTCCGAAGATGCCCTCCTCGACTTCCTCGATCAGCTCGGATATGCGGTCCAGGATGGGCAGGTAGCAGTCCACGATTGTATCTATCACGCTGTACAACAGCACGCCCACGGAGGAGTCCAGCGCCTCGGCATTACGCTCCCACCTGTGCGCGACATCGTCCAACTCAGTTACGGGCCCCTCGTGGGAGGTCACCAGGTAATTCTTGCCGACGAAGATGTCCAACTCGTGCTCGTCTACGCGCAACGCGCCCTCGTTGAACGTGATCGCGTACAACACCATGAGGTAGTACCCGTCGTACCTGTCGATTTTTGGCCGCTGGCTGTGCTTGATAGCGTCCTCAATCGCGAGCTCGTGAAACCCGAACTCCCGCCTCAGGACCTCAATATCCTCAGCTGTGGGCCTATCTATGTCCACCCACACTAGGTTGTTCGAGTCGGCGAGGAGGGATCCGCAGTGCGCGGGGTCTATCTCCCTGTTGACGACACCGTCCCGCCTGGACAGCAACATCCGCATCATAGGTAGAACACCACATCCTCCCTCACAGGCTTGCCGATTATATCATTCACACCTGGCCCACGACTCAAGCCCTGCCAGCCAAGCGCGCCACCGCTGCTTTGAGTTATAGTTTGCGTATGAAGCGTCAACCCGACGACTGGCGCAGAATGCTCTTCGCGAACGCGGTGAGAGGCAAGGATGGCGAGATAAATCTGGCGCTCACCTCGCTGCTTTACGCACTCGACAGGTATCCCGAGCTGGACCTCTCCCTGCAGATGAGCGTCCTCGATAGCCTCGCCGAAGGCGCGCGGCCACACGTACCGAGATCCCAAGGCGCAGAGGCGAGCCTGCGCGCGCTTGCCTGGTACCTGCACGGACAGCACGGCTTCAACGGTTCGGACCGCGCCTACGCCTCCCCCGCCGGCTGCTTCCTCAACGAGGCTCTGGAGCAGCGTACGGGGCTGCCGATCACCCTCTCGGTAATCTATCTCGAGGTAGGTTGGCGTCTCGGCCTGCCGGTGCAGGGTGTCGGGATGCCAGGACACTTCCTCATCAAGCATCCAGGTGAGAGCGGTGATCCCGCACAGGACCTCTACTGTGACCCTTTCCACAAGGGACAGCTGCTCACGGCCGGCGACTGCCGCGACCTGCTGGAGAATCGTCTGGGACTCAGCGTAGCCTTCCGCCCCGAGTACCTGGCGGCCACTGAGCGCAGGTCCATCCTGTACCGCATGCTCAACAACCTCAAGGCCATGTATCTGCGCTCTCGCAGCCTTCAGGACGCTCTGTGGGCCACGGACCGCATGCTGATTGTCTCGCCCCAGAGCGCCCAGGACATGCGAGACCGGGGCCTGCTGCACTACGCGACAGGTAACTTTCCCCGTGCCACTACCGACTTTCTGTCGTACCTGGAGATGCTACCCGGCGCGCCCGACATCCCGGTCATCCGTCGGCAGCTTGCCGCAGCTGTCGAGCGTTCCGGCCTTCTGAATTAGTGCTGAGTGATGGCTGATGAGCAGGAGTACGCGCGATGAGCCACGACACCGTAAGGACTGAAGTTCGGGCTGGCGTCCTGAGCATCACTATAGACCGCCCGCCGGTAAACGCGCTCGACACCGCCCTCCTGCAGCGACTTCTGGATGTCTTCGAGGGCGAAGCGGCGGAAGCAGGCATCCGGTCTGTAGTGATAACGGGTGCCGGCAGGGCGTTTGTCGCGGGCGCGGACATAAGGAGCTTCGCGGAGCACGATGTCTCCTCCGAGCCACACCCCTCCATGCGCCTCGGCAACGACCTCTTCAACCTGATAGAGGCCTATCCAAAGGCGATCATCGCCGCGGTGAACGGCGCCTGCCTCGGCGGTGGCAGTGAGCTCGCACTCGCGTGCGACTTTCGCATCGCCTCCTCCTCGGCGGTCTTTGGGCAGCCGGAGATAAAGCTCGGCCTCATACCCGCGTGGGGCGCAATACAGCGCCTGCCGCGACTCATTGGACGCGGACGCGCGCTCGACCTGCTCCTTACCGGCCGCACAGTGGCCGCGGACGAGGCGCTGGCGATTGGCCTGGTACACGAGGTCGTGGAGCCGGACGCCCTGGTCCCGCGCGCCCAAGACCTCGCGAGGACCCTCGCTTCGATCGCGCCGCTGGCGTTAGCCGCTACAAAGGAACGGCTCGTGAAGGGCCAGAGCGAGCGCCAGGGGCAGGCCATCCGTGACGACGAGTGGACGTTCGGCGACCTGCTGGGCAGCGAGGATGCTCAGGAGGGCCTGCGCGCTTTCCTGGAGAAGCGGCCGCCCGCGTGGCAGGGGCGTTGACCTGGCTTGCGTGCGCTCGTTTACGAGATACTACACACCGCGAGCCGTCAAGGGACGCCCCCGTAATCGGGCCTTCATCTCAAGTCTGCCGTAGAGGAAGGCCAGCGGGGCGAAGGATATGGCAGGCGCGCTCTTGAACTGGTGGAGCAAGAGTTGAAGTACACGGGTATCACATAGATCGGTCCGAACGCGTTCAGCGACCACGCAGACGCCGTAGCCCTCTACGAGACACTCGGTTACCGCAATACGAGCTTCAACATGCAAAAGGGGATCTGAGGAGGGTCCTACCACACGCCTGCCGATTGTCATCCTGTGCGCGAGCGAAGGCGCTCACCGGATGTGCTCGGGCAATGTGTGAGATGCCTCGCTTCGCGCGTCGCGACAGAATGGATAACACCTCAGTCATAACCGTATGGGAGGATAAAAGGCGAACGGCTAGTGGGTCAATTGTCACGTTCATAGCCATTCGTTCTGGGGCGAATGCGACGCGAAAGTTGGACTTCTGTGGTGCAGGAATGGCCACTTTCGTGACAACTGACCCACTAGTGCTCTGTTACTCCTCTATTGAAGGGTAT
>JADDPP010000157.1 GCA_016781845.1 Rubrobacter sp. | reverse complement strand
GGTGTGCCGCAGCTGGTGCAGGTCCCATCCCGGCGCGTATCCCTTCCACAAGGTGTCGGCCTGCCGGTACGACAGCCGCGCGTAGCCCTCCGCCGTGAGGTCCGCCCTGCGGGGGGAGCGCGCCCTCCTGCGGGTCACGAAGAGCGGCCCGGCCGAGGGCTCGCCGCGGGACTTCAGATAGTCGTCGAGGTAGCGCGAGACGCGCCTGGAGAAGAACGCCTCGCGCGGCCTGGCGCCCTTCCCCCGGATGCGGATGGCTCGCTCCGCCCAGTCGATGTCATCGACGTCGATGGCCAGCGCCTCGCTCGCCCGCAGGCCGCCCTCGTAGATTAGCCAGAACAGTGCCCTGTCCCTGGGGTCCCGAATCGAGCGCAGCACCGCCTCCACCTGCTCCGGGTCGAGGGCGCGCACCCCGCCCCGGGCTTGCTTGCGCCGCTCTAGGCCCAACAGGGGGTCGGCGTCGAGCCAGCCCCGCTTGATGCACCAGCGGGCGAAGCTGGCGAGGGAGGCGTACCTCCGGTTGTACGTGCTCGCGGCTAGTGGCTCGGATGCCGACAGGTAGGCGGCGGCCTCAGTACGATCGAGGGCGGACACCGGCCGGTCCCCGAACTGGTTCAGGAGCCCGGCGACGTCGCGAGAGTAGCTCTCGCGGGTTCGGGCCGAGAATCGCGAGCGGGCGAGGAAGCGGTCGAAGGCCTGCGAGAGGGTGGGGGCCGGTGGCTTGGGCAGGGCTGTCAGGACCATCGCCTCTCCTTATCGCAGATAACGCGTAGAAACCGCCCCTCTCGGCGGCCCCGAATATGGCGGGAATGCGTGGGGCGGAGGGGGTGATATCCCACATTCCGCAGTTATTTCGGCAAGTTTTGATAATATCGCGGTGTTCGTTGCATGTAAGCAACACTCTTCACATATATCTGACAATAGCGCGACCACCGGAAGGAAGCAACGAAGCAGCAAGGGCTTTGCAGTCTCCACAGTCCCGCAACTGCTCTTGATCGCTTTCGTTAATGCTACAAAGAGCTAAGCCATCGTTGCCTCTGCGCGTCAAAATAATAGGTGAAATCGTGGATTTTTGACTGCGGAATGTGGGTGATATCGCAGATAATAGTCCATTAGCTGCGATATCGCGAACTGAGGCGCAGATGAGGAACTCTCCCATCCGAGCTCGACTTTCCCCTCGATCACACTGCGTTAGCTCCTCCCCTTGGAGAGCTCGCCCCCGCCATCGATGGGAGCCGATTGTCCACTGTTCATACAGGTGTTGACACACCCCCGTCCGTCTTGTATACTGATAGTACTGTCTAACACTGTTAGGTAAATATATAGCTTTTATGTGGTGCTAACATCAGGAGGAGAGTTGGCTTACGATGGAACCTGTGGACAAACCAACCTCGGTCTTGTCGCCCCAGGAGCGCAGGCAGCGCAACCGAGAGGAGATGCAGGGCGCGATACTGGAGGCGGCGCGTCAGGTCATGCGCGAGCAGGGCGTGGCGGCGCTCAGTCTGCGCGAGGTGGCGCGACGAGTGAAGATGCAGGCCCCCTCCCTGTACGCCTACTACCCCAGCAAGACCGCCCTGTACGACGCCTTGTTCCTCGAAGGCATCCGTACCTATGTGTCATTCCGCAATAGCATCACCGCAGGGCATACCTCCTTCTGGGACATCCTGCATACCTGGGTTGAGACATATATGCGGTTCGCGCAGGAGCACCCCGAGCTGTACCAGTTGTGTTTTGAGCGCCCCGTACCCGGGTTTGTCCCATCAGAAGCGAGCATGGAGGCGAGCCACAGGCTGCTCGCAGGCAGCGAGGAGATTCTGGCCGAGGCCATCGCCAATAGAGAGATCCGGCTGGACTTGCCAAACAACCAGGCCCGCGACCTGGTCATCGCGATGATGCACGGCCTGACTTCCCAGCACATGGCCAACGAGCCGAACCTGCCGGTTGGCTCGGGGCGATACGGGAGACTGATCCCGGCTGCCGTCGCGCTTTTCCGGGCAGCCTGGGAACCGGGACAGACAGCTGCCCAAGGCCCCCACAGTCCCAATCATCAAGACTCCGGCGGCAGTGCTGGAAAGGAGGTGGGGGACTAGGATACCAAAGAGACAGCGCGCGAAATACCAGCCATTCGAGATGACAATCGCACTGAGCACAAGGAGAGAAACATGCCTAGCGCGACTCGACCCAGTATCCATCACATAGCGCTCACAGTGACCGACCTCGATGCCAGTATCGCCTGGTACGAGAAGGTCTTCGACATCAAGTACCTCATGGAGGAGGGCCACAAGGGTGGCACCGGCAAGGTGCTCGCCGACGACGCCTGGCAACTCATGATCGTACTTCACCGCCACGACTCGAACGGGGGCGAGACCTTCGCGGAGACCCGGACAGGACTGGACCACGTAGGGCTGGCGGTGCCGAGCCGGATCGATCTGGAGGCGTGGCAGGCGCATCTGGAGCAGATGGGAGTGGAGCGGTCCTCCGCCGCCGACCGTCCCTGTACTCAGTCCCCGATCGTCGACAGACCGTACGGCTCG
>JADDPP010000300.1 GCA_016781845.1 Rubrobacter sp. | reverse complement strand
TGTGGATCAGCAGGGTCTTCCTGCGTGACACCCTCCACCGATTCTGCGTCTGGGCGCACCGCATCTTGCACTGCACTCGCCGGATGTACCCCTGGTACTCCTACAGGGAACCCCTGAGCCCAGTAATAAGGCCAGCCATAGTAGTCGTAGTACCTGGTTTCATACTGACGGGAGACGGGTTGATGCTCGTAGATGCTCGGGCTGTTCTCCACCTGCTGCTGCGAGAGCGACACCTCTATGACCTTGCTCTCCTGATCTACCTGGGTGATGGCGTCGGGGGCCAGGAGCACCAACCGCCCGGTCAGCCAGCCGCCGGTGTCGGCGACGAGGTAACGGATCGTACAGGACTGGTCGTCAAAGTAGAACTCTCTCACCTTGCCGATATTTCCGTCCGTCCCTCGGACAGCGTAGTGCTGCAGATCTCCCGCGCTTAGTAACATCATCGTACCTCCATTTCGGTCTGGCCTAGTGGGGGCGAGAGTACTGGGTCTGCGGAGTGTGTGAGCTGCGGTGAGATAGCCTCCACCCGCAACCGGGCGCTACGGGCGGGTCGGCCCAGCGCTGGGGTGTTCTCGGTGCAGAGGCTGCTCCTGCCAGTTCTTCAGCTCCACCTCGTCCTTGGTTGCGTTCACGTACACAGTATCCGGCCGGATATCACGCACGTCCTCGAAAGGTATGTACAGATCCGGCCGCAGCAAGCCCTGCTTCACGGTGAAATAGTCGCCGGTGGTATCGCTAACCTCGCCGAGCCCGACGCTGTCGAGCGTGTACACTCCGTAGCCAGGCTGCACTGTCGGGGTACCAGGTGTCGGAGCCCTACCCGCATCTACCGGTATTGAGCCACCCCGTTCGCGGTCGGTGGCGTTTCCCTCCCAGGTGCTGCGTACATCATGCTCTCTCATCTTCCAACCTCCGCCGTCTCGGTTCCGTTCAGAGGCGCAAGAGCCTCTCTCATAAACTGCACTTCACGTACACCTACCGCACGCACGTCTATCGCGGTGCTAGGATCGGACTGACCCCGATGCAGATTGGCCCGCATAACCCATACCGGTAGCAACTCTCCGATTCACATGTCGAGATCTCACGGCGACCACGACGAGCACCCCCTGAGATGAAGCGGTGCTATCCGACGGCTGCGGCGCCGGGCACCAGCAGGGATGCGAGAAACGCCCCCACAAGGAGCCCGATGAGGATTAGCCTAGCCCTGCTGGACATGAGCCTACCACCCCTCGCAGTGCGCACAGACACCGCCGACAGTGTGGCAACGAGTGAGATGACCACAGCACCAAGCGCCGTGTACCAGAAGGCGCCCGTGGACGAGGGGAAAACCCTCACGCCCACGACCGCGACCACCACGGCTGTGGCGAGACCGGTGAGTATGACCGGCCCCACTCGGCTTCGGGTACGGACCGGCGTGACGATGTCACTCCCCCACGCGGCGAACAGACCGGCGGCGAGTCCCATCCCCGACAGCACCAGGACGTAAGCCCACCGGTCGGGTATGCTGCCGAGGCAGCCCGGCCTACCGCACACGATCCGGGACGAGAGTTCGAGGGCGGCCCCAAGGAGGTAGTCCACGAGGCGGACACCGACTGCTGCACCGACCAGAGCCGCCGCGGCCGTACCGATCAGAGCGGCGATACCGAGAAACCTGCGCATCCGAGCCCCTCCTCAGGACGCAGGGTGGGAATGCTCGCCAACCAGGTCGCCAGCCTCCTCGCGGTCGAGCATCCCTATAAGGCTCCCCTCGGGTGTGGTCACCAGTATCCGCCGCACCCGCGCTCTCTGCATCCTGCCAACAAGGTCAGCGAGCAGCTCGCTCGCCCTGACGGTCGTTGGACCTGGCTCCATCACCCGCTCGACAATGGCTTCCTCCTCGGACTCCAGCTGGCTACGCCTCAGCAGCCCCACCACGATCCCGGCGTCGTTTACCACGACGCATGTTGCTACGTCACCTCCAAGGCGCGCCCGTACCGCACTCAGCATCTCGTACGGGCGGCAGGTCGCGACGTCCCGGACTATGTCACCAGCCAGCGGAATGGAGCTGGCCTCCCCCTCCCGCGGCAGCCCCGCCGCGAGCCAGTCCGTCTTGCCCGGCCCATAGTCGTATACCTGGGTGAACCCCAGACTCTCGAGCCGCCACGCGGCCCTCGGGCTCATGTCTCAGAGGTAGTCGTGGCAGTAGGCGATGACCGGGCGAGCAGGGTCTAGCAGTTCACGCGCCCTCGCATCAAGCTCGTCCAGGGGCAGGTTGATCGCACCAAGGATGTGCATCTCCTCGTACTCGGGGCTGGGGAGCACCTCCACCAGTTGCGCCCCCTCGTCGTTCACCAGTCGTCGGACATCATCTCGCCCTATCTGCGCCGGCATACGATCCTCCTTCCGCTCGCTTGTCCCTGCCCTCCTCGGTTGTCCGCGCCTAACGCCGGGAGCAAGACTGGGTGGGCTCACACTGGATGCCTGCTTGCTTCAGTCAGGACACCCGAAGCCACCGCCGTATCCGTGCCACTGTGCAACTACGCATTCTGGCTGGCACGCCTCATCGGGGCCACCTCTACTCCTCAACAAT
>JADDPP010000063.1 GCA_016781845.1 Rubrobacter sp. | reverse complement strand
TGGTGATGCCCTCCTAGGCATGACCGTTGCGTTCGGTCTCGGCACGCAACCGGTTGAGCAGTTGCGGATCGTCGGGGATCAGGTGGTGCCCTGTGGTCGGGTGGCGAGTGGTAGGGATGCTGCCTCGATAGATGCGCCGGTAGAGCCAGTCACGCGCGACGCCGAGTTCGCGCGAGAGTCCGTGCACAGTCCACTGGCCGCCGATACGCTCCTGATGGCGGAACTGCTCGGTCAGCGACTCCTGCCCCAGCGAGCGTCTGATCTTGCCCACCACCTTCGCATCGATGCCATCGCTCCTCGCTGAGTGGAAGCCTTCGTCCGTGAGGCGCCGGGCGATCTCTCGGTCCTGGTACCCCTCCGCGCTCAACTCCCGCACGCGGATCACGAGTTGCTCGTAAGCGCTCAGATCAGTGGTCCGCCAGATCGGCGGGCGCACCGCGAGTTCCGAGACCGCCCCGCTGACCCAGACTATCTTGACCCGGATCGAGTCGGCAGCTGGCCGGGTGAGGACGATGCGCCGGATTAGGCTGCGCAGCAGCTCCTTCTTGTGGACCACCGTCAGCCGTCCACTGCTCCACAGCTCAGGCATGCGCGGTCCCAGGTCTCGCAGCTGCGCGCGCAGGTTCGGATCGAGCTGCGGCGGTGGGGTGGCGGTCGCGGCGGACTGCTCAGCGGCCTCACGCGCCGAGGCGAGCACTTGTAGTGCCTGCTCCCAGCGCCGCTCCAGTTCCGCGGCCACCAGTCGGTTCTCAGGATCGACGGCGTCGTACTGCTTGCGGGCAAGACGCGCCTCGTACTCGGCTCGCGCGACCTGCTCGGCGTGCTGCCGGGCGACGCGCTCCCGGTCCACCCCTTGGGCCGCAAGCACCTCATCCAGAAGATCCAGCTCCGCGGGCTCGAGTGCGGCGAAGAACGCCTCCACCACCGCTTCCTCGATGCTTGCCCCATCCAGGTGCAAGCACATCGGCGCTCCGAAGTTCTTGCCCAGGGCGTTGCAGACGTATCGGACCTGCGGCTTGTAAACCACCGTCATCTGTCGCCCACAGCTGCCGCAGACGACCAGCCCCGTGAGCAACGCTGCGCCCTGCCTCGGCACCCCCCGGGTGCGGCGGACGTAGTCACTCGCGTTGTCCGTCATGCGTTCCTGGTTGGCCACGTACTGCTCCCAACTGATGTACGCAGCGTACACCCCCTGTTGAACCACCGTCCAGTCTGCCATGTCCTTGTGCCGCAGCCGTCCGCGCTGGCCGGGTCGCCGGTTGGGGTATCCCGTCCTACGGCCGTACACGAAGGCACCAGCGTACGCGGGGTTGCGCAGGATATCGTAGATCGCCGCCTCGGAGGGGAGCTTCCACAGCAGTTGCCCGGCGTGCAGGCCCGAGGTCTGGTGGCGCGGCAACAGCAACCCGTCGTCGCGTAAGCTCCTGAGCACCTTCTGGCACGAGCCGAGTTCCTCGAAGCGGGCGAAGACGATCTCGATGGCGTGCTGCACCTGCTGGTCGGGGTCTTTGAGCACCCGTCCGTCTGGTAACCTCACCAGGCCAGTGGGCAGATGCTGGCGGTATGTCCCCTGCTCCACCTGGCGCATCCGGCCCGCGTCGAGGCGAAGCCGCAGCAGGTGCAGTTCCGCCTCACTGAGCATCCCCCGCAGCCCCAAGAGCATCCGGTCATTGTAGTCGCGTGGGTCGTACACGCCATCGGTATCGGCGATGAGGGCACCGACCACCGTGGCGACGTCCAGGAGGGTATACCAGTCGGCGTTGTTGCGGGCTAACCGGCTGGCCTCGTACGCGAGCACGATCCCGACGTGGCCCAAGCTTACTGCGCCGACGAGTTCCCGGAACCCCGGTCGTTGGCCGTCCTGCCCTGACTGGCCCAGGTCGTCGTCGATGACGTGGACGCGCTCGCGTGGCCAGCCCAGCGCGACGGCGCGCTCGACCAAGGCGTATTGGTTCTCCTGGCCGGCGCGGTTCTCCCTCATCTGCTTCGGGGTCGACTGACGGATGTAGACGTAGGCGCGTCGCTCGCGATGGCTAGGAGTGATCTTCTGCGTCGATAGGGGCATCACACACTACCTCCCGTAGGACCCTCACCAGTATCTTGTGACATTCCCCCCTCAGCACAGCAGGCAGATCGGCCCAGACCAGCGACGGCGTCAGGAGTTGGGGTGTAGGGTGAAGCGCGTTGCCTGGCTGGAATGGCTCCAGAGGCAGGGCCAGTTGCTCGAGTTGCGGCGGGGTGGGCGGGTCCATCGGCTTCCTCCTGGTACGGGCTGTCGCGGTCTTCGGTTACGACAGACCCTACCACGGCCAGGAGGACTCTGACTGACGCAACACAGAGGCGACACGGCGATGGCGGGAGGGATACTGGTGACAGGTTGGTGGCTGATAGGGGGATGAGGCGCTCGACACCGGGCGCTAGCCAGACGACGCAGGCACGCCCCATTCGCTGCTTGTTGGTGACGCCGAGACAGGGAAGGGTGAGTCCATACAGGGGGTGGGCTGGGTCGGTGACCTCAACCCGCTCCATCGTGGGAACACTCATACCAATAGGGGTAGTGTCCTGATCGG
>JADDPP010000137.1 GCA_016781845.1 Rubrobacter sp. | reverse complement strand
AAGGAGACTATTCACGTGAGACCACCTCAGGACAGGGTTACCGGCCCGGAACTCAGCTTCGCCCGGTGGGGACGAAGCGGTTGCCTCGCGTTCCTTCTCGGAGGGCTGCTGCTGGTCGCAGGTGCTTTCGCCCTCGCTGGCTGGAACACAGTGGAATCCGGCAAGGTCGCGGTCACTCGCAGGTTCGGCGAGATTACGGGCACCAGGACGGCGGGCGGATTCTGGGACAACCCGATAGGCTTCTCGATGATGGAGTACGACCTGCGCGTGGCGAAGACCATCCAGAACCAGCAGGCGGCGCTAAAGAACCAGCAGACGTTGTTCATCAAGGATGCCGCGTACCAGTACAACCTGACGCCGGACGCCGCGCGGAAGCTGTTGGAGACCGTTGGCGACCAGCAGACGTTCGAGCGAAACGTCGTCATCCCGAAGCTGCAGAACGCTATGAAGGCGGTCACTCCGCAATACACCGCGGAAGATGTCTTCCCCAGGCGGTCTGAGATCGAGCAGAAGATGGAACAGACCCTGGCAGCGGACCTCAAGGAGTACGAGGTAGCCGCGGGCAGCGTGGACATCACCCTCTCGGACGTTGACTTCGACCCGGAGTTCCGCAAGGCCATTGACGCGAAGGCGAAGGCAGAGCAGGAGCGGCTTGTCGAGCTGGCGAATCTGGAGAAGCAGAAGATACGGAACAACCAGGAGATACAGCAGGCGCAGACGGACGCGCAGAGGGCAAAGGTGGCCGCGGAAGGCCAGGCGAACGCTGCGGTGGCAAACGCAAAGGGTCAGGCCGAAGCCACACGGACCCAGGCGGCTGCCGAGGCCGAGGCAAACGAGAAGGTCGGCCAGTCTCTCAGCCAGGACCTCATCCGCTACCGGTACGCGCAGAACTGGAACGGACAGCTACCGAGCACAATGCTTGGGGACAACGGCTTCCTGCCCACGTTCAATGTGGCAGCCGACGGCGCTACACAGACACCTGGGCAGAACACGAGCAACGGGCAGCAGGCAGGACCACCGGCGCCAAAGAAGCCTTAAGGAGCGGAACTCGATGCGGGGTGCATTACTCTACGTCCTCATCTTCGGGGTAGGGTTCGGCGGTATCTTCTGGTACGTGTTCGACTACATACAGCGACTCCGCCGTCACATCGCGCTGATGCAGGAGCGCATACGGGAATTGGAAGACCACAACGCGGAGCTTGTGCTTGCGCTGGAAGACCGGGTGGACGTTGCGCACATAGACGAGGCCATCCGCCGGGGCCGAATCAGCAGGTGAGAAAACAAGAGCCCCGATGGTAAGATGACCATCGGGGCTCTTTTCAGTCCGGCAGCTGTTACCGCTACCTTCCGGCCGTTACCTCACCCCTGCTACCTGCCGCGAAATACGCGACCAGCAACACCGCCGCCGTCGCGATGTGCAGGATGTCGTCAGCGCTGTTGAGCGGCAGTAGGCCGCCAAGAGTGCCAACCGGCCGACTGAGCAGCCCCAGCACGAACAGCAACGCGTAAGCCAGTCCGATGACCAAAGAGTAAGTCCGGGACGCCGAATAACTTCTGTAGGCTGCCAGGCCGGCCAGCCCGATCAGGAGGTGCGCGAGGCTATGAAACCAGTTGACCGCGAAGATACCGAGCAGATTTCCGGCAAACGGGCCGGTGACACCCGCCGCGATTCTGGCGAGCAGTGGCGGGATGAAGCCGGCGATCCCTACCAGGGTATACACCACGCCGAGGACGAGCGCCAAGAGTCGGATAAAGGGCATATTCATTCTCCTTTCACTTACACCCTTAATACAGATACTGCATCCGAATGCAGCAAAATGCAAGTCTCATACCTTACGTACATCTGTGGGCACAGGTTTTAGCAGGAGGAACCCGCCGTGCCTGCGAATGTCGAGATCCGCCGCTTGCGCCTACGAGCGCAATGACCGAGCGTTAGCCGGAAGACAGCAGATCAGTCCTCGCGCGGCCAGCTCTTGCCAGTGTACTCCGCCACGGCCTCTCGGAAGCGCGGGTGGTATGGCGCGAACTTCGCGGCAAGCTTCAGGTCCTCCAGGGCGAGGTCGGACCGTCCCAGGGCGTGATACGCCCTCGCGCGCTCGTAGTACATCTCCGAGCTGCCCGGAATGTTGGCTATCGCGCTCGTCGCCAGGTCGCGCGCCTCGCGGTACCGCCCCAGCTCGTTCATCAGCGCGGCTGGCCAGGCCGCGTACCACAGCGCCTGCTTCGGCAGACCAAGCTCCTTTGCCCGATTCCACGCCGCCCAGCGACTGCCTGTATTGTCCCCCGTAGTAGTACGTGCCTCCAAGCTGCAACCAGGAGAAGGAGTCATAGGGCTTGGACTCGACGAATCCGCGTGAACGCTTCAGTGCCTGTGCCCGTCGCGCTTCATCGCTTGGCAGGTGACGCTTCGTGATGGCTTCCACGACGGGTTGCTTGCTCTCGGGGTATATAAGCGAGAAACCGTAGCCACGGCGGTCCCAAAGTCCTTCGAAGTAGTCGTACGACCACACCAGGTTCTTACCGAAGTACGAGTCGCTTACCGTTATCGTCCGCTTCTCTCGGTCGTACCCACATTCCGCAGCTGA
>JADDPP010000194.1 GCA_016781845.1 Rubrobacter sp. | reverse complement strand
GGCGATGCGGGATCGGGTTCCGTCCATCTTGGTCCAGGCCGGGACCGCCCCAACCCACCGGTGCTGCAGGCCGCCAGGCTCCCGCAGCCCGCGTGTTAGGTACATGAGCCCGCCGCACTCGCCGTAGATCGGCATGCCGTCGGCAGCGGCGCCACGGAGAGCGGCAAGAAGTCTGCGGTTCGCTGCCAAGGCGGTGGCGTGCAGTTCGGGGTAGCCACCACCGAGGTAGACCCCAGTAGTGCCCGGCGGCAGACCAGGGTCGCGCAGCGGGGAGAAGGGAACCACCTCTGCCCCCAACTCCGCAAGAATCTCCAGGTTCTCCGGGTAGTAGAAGGCGAACGCGGCGTCCTGAGCCACCGCAATGCGAGTGCGCTCCCCGGTCGGCCAGGAGGGCGACAAGGGGGAAACTGCCAGCGGCGGCGCGGCAGCCGCCATCGCCTGAATCACCGCCAGGTCGAACCGCTCGGCGACGAGCGCCCCAAGCCGCTCGACAACCTCATCGAGCCCGGGCACTTCACCCGGCAGCGTGAGGCCCAGGTGCCGCTCTGGGAGGGTGAGGGACACCTCGCGCGGGAGCGAGCCGACTACCGGGAGACCGGTGGCCTGGCCAATCGCCTCTCGCACCAGCTCCAGATGACCCGGCGACCCGACGCCGTTTGCTACGACGCCGACAAGGTGGACGGCCGGGTCGAGCTCCCGGAAGCCGAGGACGGTGGCGGCGGCGCTGCGAGCGGCGGCACTCACGTCAGTCACCAGGATCACGGGCGCGTTCAGGAGCTTGGCAACCGCGGCGGTGCTGGCCTCGTCCGTCGTCGCAGCGCGGCCATCGTAGAGCCCCATCATGCCCTCGATCAGCGCGAGATCCGCCCCAGAGGAGGCCCGCATGAGCGTGCGGTCCAGCTCGGCGGGCGAAAGAAGCCAGCTGTCGAGGGCCCGGCTGGGACGGCCGGCTGCGTAAGCGTGGAAGGCGGGATCAACGAAGTCGGGCCCCACCTTGAAGGGGGCGACGGCGAGACCCAGGCGACGCAGGGCGGCGATGAGGCCAAGCACGACGCTCGTCTTGCCGACGCCCGAGTGCGTCCCCGCCACCGCCAGGCGGGGCAGCATGTGCTTGATGGTCACGGTCGTCACTCGGGCGGCAACCCCCACGTGGCGGAGAGGACGCCGCCCCGTACCTCGCGCACGCACAGGCCGGCGTGGCAGCCATTGGCTGGGCACTGGGGCGTGCAAAAGTGCCTCCGTCCACAGGGAAAGCAGTAGGCCGAGCCGCACCCGGAGCACCAGCCGTAATCGGTGCCCAACGCTGTGCCGCACTCCGCGCAGAAAGGGGACGCCGGGAGGTTGTCTGCGCGTCCCTCGCTTACGCCCACGCTGTAACCCCTACTACCTGCTCCCAACCGGTGCCCTCGTGCCCGAAGCGGAATGCCTCGGGGTGAAGCAACTCGGCAAGGATCTCAAGTGACTCAACCAGGCGCGGACCGGGTCGGTTGAAGTACTGGTTGCCGTCGGTCAGGTACACGCGCCCGTTCTGGACGGCGCGCAGGGCAGACCATTGGCGCCGCTCGCTCAAAACCGGCAGCTCCTGCCGCGATCGCTCGATGTCGAAGCCGCACGGGAGGACGACGATGACGTCCGGATCGCGCGTCACCAGTTGCTCCCAGGTCATCCACGGTGAGTGCTTGCCCGCTTCCCCAAAGAGGTTCTCCCCGCCCGCCAGCTCGACCAGCTCTGGTACCCAATTACCTGCTGCCATCAAGGGATCGATCCATTCGATGCAGGCCACCGTTGGGCGATCTGGGAGGGCGGCTACCCGATCGGCGACGGCAGCGATCCTCCCCTGGAGGCGGTCGATCAGCGCACGCCCGCGCTCCGGTTCGCCGAGCGCCTCCGCAACGTGCTGAATGTCCCGCCAGATGTCCGCGAGGGCGTTCGGCTCCAGTGAGACCAGGCGTGGCCGAGCATCGATCCACGCACAGAGGGCCGTCTCAACATCCTTCAGGCTGACGGCGCAGACGTCGCACTGGGATTGGGTGATGACGACATCGGGCTGCAACTCCCGCAGCAGATCGCCGTCCACCCGATAGACCGAGAGCGCGTCACGGAGCACCGTTTTGACCTGGCGGTCGATCTCGGCGCTTGACGCCGACGGGTCGATCAGCGGTTCCGTGCAGACGGGGAGCCGCCGGACCGACGGCGGGTAGTCGCATTCGTGGGAGCGCCCGACCAGCCGGTCCTCGCACCCAAGGGCGCAGACGATCTCCGTGCTACTGGCGATGAGGGACACGACGCGCTGCACGAGCCCGATGACCTCCTGACGGGGCGGTCCTTCCGCTTCCCACAGTATGCCGTAGCCACCTGCCGCATCGCCCGTTGGCTGCCACCGCCGCCAGGATCTTTTCATCACCGG
>JADDPP010000159.1 GCA_016781845.1 Rubrobacter sp. | reverse complement strand
CTAAACGTCGCGGCGGATGTCCCTAAACTGGAAGCGTTTCCGCCTCCCGGCTGCACTGAACAAGCGATTCGAGCTTCGCCATCCCCGCCCCGTCGTCGAGCGCGAGCTTGGCGATTTGTATCCCCTCGGATATGTCGCCCGCGAGGTCAGCGGCGACAAGCGCGGCCGCCGCGTTGAGCAGCACTACGTCCCGCTTTGGGCCGGGCTCGCCCTGCAGCACAGCGCGAGTGATCGCAGCGTTCGTCGCCTTATCACCGCCCTTCAGCGCTTCCCTCGGCGCACGACTCAGGCCGAACTGCTCAGGGGCGATCTCGTAGCTCCTGATCTGCTCGTTCTTGAGCTCGTACACCCTGGAAGGCCCGTTCAGGGTGATCTCATCCAGTCCGTCCTCGCCGTGTACCACGAGCGCGTGCACGCTGCCCAACTCGCGCAACACCTCGACCATCTTCGCGGCGACCTTACCGTCCGCTACCCCAAGCAACTGGTGTCGCGCATGCGCGGGGTTAGTGAGCGGGCCGAGGATGTTGAACACCGTCCGAACCTTCATCTCCCTGCGTGGACCGACGGCGTGCTTCATCGCGGGGTGGAACATAGGTGCGAACATGAAGCCTATTCCGGTCTCCCGTATCGTCCGCTCCACGCCCTCCGCACCGAGCCCGACGTTCACGCCCAGAGCCTCCAGCACGTCAGCAGAGCCGCACTGGCTACTCATACCACGGTTGCCGTGTTTGGCTACCCGCGCCCCCGCGGCGGCCACCACGAACGCTGACGTCGTGCTGATGTTGAACGACTCCGAGCGGTCGCCACCCGTGCCGCAAGTATCAAGAAGAGATTCCCCCGCGTTCACCGGGACCGCCCTGTCGCGCATCACAGAGGCAAACCCCGCTATCTCATCCACGGTCTCACCCTTGAGGTGCAACCCCATCATCAGCGCACCGAACTGCGCGCCGGTAACCTCACCGGCCATGATCTGCTCCATCGCACCCGCCGCTTCCTCGCGGCTGAGCGACTTGCGGGCTGCTACCTTTGCAATCGCTTCCTCTATCACAATCGTTCCTCCTGCGACCGCGCCCATCCTAATATGTTCCGACCGGCGGGACGGACTCACTCTTTAGGAAGTTGGCGAGAAGCGCCGCGCCGTGCTCGGTGAGAATGCTCTCAGGGTGAAACTGCACCCCCTCGACCGGATGCTCCTTGTGCCTCAGCCCCATCACCAGTCCAGTTGAAGTCTGAGCGGTTATGTCCAACTCGCGCGGCACCGTATCACGGTGAACCACGAGTGAGTGGTAGCGCACGGCCTCGAACGGTGAGGGCAGCCCGCCGAACACGCCCCTGCCCGCGTGGTAGACCATGCTCGTCTTGCCGTGCAGCAGCTCCCCCGCGCGGCCCACCGTCCCGCCGTACACCTCGCCGATGCACTGCAGCCCCAGGCACACGCCGAGCGTGGGGATGCGGGGGCCGAGCTCCCGGACCACGTCGCGGGAGATGCCGGCGTCAGCGGGAGTGCCAGGGCCAGGCGAGATAACTATCCGCTCCGGCGCAAGCGCTTCCACCTGCTCCACTGTGGTCTCGTCGTTGCGTACCACCTCCACCTTCTCCCCAAGCTCTGCCAGAAGCTGATACAGGTTGTACGTGAAGCTGTCGTAGTTATCTATCAGCAACAGCATGGTGCGCCCTCTCTTCCCTGAATCCTTCCGCCACATCGAGCGCGCGCAGCAGAGCGCCCGCCTTGTTCAGAGTCTCCTCGTACTCCGCCTCGGGCACGCTATCCGCAACTATCCCTGCCCCGGCCTGCACGTGCGCCACACCATCCTGCATAAGTATCGTGCGAATGGTGATGCACGTATCGAGGTTACCGTCGTGCCCGAAGTAGCCAACTGCGCCCGCGTACGGCCCTCGCCTGTCCGGCTCCAGCTCCGCTATGAGCTGCATGGCCCGTATCTTCGGCGCGCCCGAGACCGTCCCTGCTGGGAAGCATGCCCGCAGCGCATCCACCGGGCGCAGGTCCTCCCGCAGTTCACCCGTAACGTGCGACACCAGGTGCATCACGTGGGAGTACCGCTCGACATCCAGCAGTTGGGTCACCTTGACCGTCCCTGCCTTTGCCACCCGGCCCACGTCGTTGCGCCCCAGGTCCACGAGCATCACGTGCTCCGCGCGCTCCTTAGGGTCCTCCCGCAGCTCCGTCTCGAGATGGGCGTCCTCCTCCTCCGTAGCGCCGCGCTTGCGGGTCCCCGCGATGGGGTGAGCGTCCACCTTGCGGTCCTGGACCTGCACCAGCAACTCCGGGCTTGCACCCACCACCGCGATATCCTCAAGCTGCAGAAAGTACATGTACGGTGACGGGTTGACGGCCCGCAGCGCACGGTACACATCGAGGGGGGCAGCAGATGTGGGACGGCTCAACCGTTGCGACACCACCGCCTGGATGATGTCACCCGCCGCGATGTACTCCTTCGCGCGTTCCACCGACCTGCAGTACGCCTCCCGCCCGACGTTACTTCGCACCTCACCGCTACGGCTAACCGGCGCGGTATCCGCGGGCAGGTCGGGCAGCGGCTGGGAGAGCCGGTGGACCAGGTCGTCTATGCGCGCCACAGCCTGCTCGTACGCCTCGTCAGCATCATCATCCACGCGGGCGTGGGAGAGGGCGAGAGCACGGTGGCGCAGATGGTCGAACACCAGAAGGGTGTCCACGAACATCAGCACCGCGTCAGGCACGCCGAGAGCGTCGTTCGCCGCCTCCGGCAGCCGCTCCCAGAGCCGGGCGCACTCGTAGCCGAGGTACCCCACAGCGCCGCCCAGGAAGCGGGGCAGCCCGGCGGGCTTGCCCAGCACCGGCCTGTCCAGCTCCCGCGCGAGCAGGTCGAGTGGGTCCGCGGATAGCAACTCCTCGGCCGACCCGTCAGCACGCCTGAGCATGGCCCTGTCCGGGTGGAAGGTAGCGACGGCGTGCGGCCGGGAGCCGATAAAGCTGTAGCGCGCCAGACGCTCCCCGCCCTCCACGCTCTCGAGCAGGAAGCCGTAGGGAGGCTCCGCCAGCTTCATATACGCCGAGACGGGTGTCTCAAGGTCCGCGAGTATCTCGCGATACACAGGCACGAGTGAGTCAGGACGAGCCATCTGCCGGAAAGTATTGATGTCGGGTGCGTAGGTGGCCATTAAAGCAAAACCCCTTCGTCAGTCCACGTACTGCCGTGTACGTGGGGACGAAGGGCCTCTCCGTGGTGCCACCCCAATTAGGCCGCAAGCGGCCTCGCTCTATGGAGTACGGGAGCAACCGCTCCGATACCCCTCTCCGTGTAACGGTGGAGACTTCCGGCGGAGCCTACTTGCATATTCGCTTTCGGTCCACGACTCACAGGTCCATTCAGTCTCCGCGCTGGCGCCGGGTCACACCCCCCCCGGCTCTCTGGGCCCCGCTAGGACACCTACTAGTCCTGATCAACGCCTGCTCTTATTCGGCTGTTGAAGCGAGTATAACAACGCGGGAACCGGGCGTCAAGGGTCGGAGGACGGCCCAATGTGCTATAAAGAGTTCGGCCACCGCTTGAGCCATACGTACACTGCAAGCCCGTGGCTGGGGCGGGCAGACCCGCTAGCTGTTCGGGAGCGTGATCGTGACTAATTTGCACTGGTTGAGCTACTCCGACGCCTACCCGGATGGTGGGCACACCGTGACGGGTGACGTGCGCGTCCTGCGCGGGATCTCGAGCCACGGCCTGGCAGCGCGCGACCTGCTCGTGTACCTCCCGCCATGCTACGCATCGAATGTTGAGTGAAGGTATCCCGTGCTCTACATGCACGATGGTCAGAACGTGTTCGACACGGCCACTTCCTTCGCGGGCGAGTGGGGGGCTGATGAGGCAGCGGAGGAGCTGGCGAGGCGTGGGCTTGAGACGATTATCGTAGCTATCCCTAACGGTGGCGCGGCGCGCGTGGACGAGTACGGTCCCTGGGTACACTCGAGGCGAGGCCAGGCCATGGGAGGCAAGGGGGAAGCGTATGCCCGCTTCCTGCTCGAGACCGTCCGGCCAGTGATTGACGGAAGCTGGCGCACGCTCACCGACGAGAGGCACACCGGAATCGCCGGCTCCTCCATGGGTGGTCTCATCTCGCTGTACTCGGCACTGGCTCATCCGGGTGTCTTCGGCTACTGCGCCGCTCTCTCGCCCAGCCTGTGGTTCGGGGGCAAACGTATCTTTGACCTCGTGAAGCAGCATGGCGACGCGCGGCTGCGGCTATACCTCGATATGGGCCTGATAGAGGACCGCTCGATGCTCATCAACCCGCACGTTCGCAACACCCGCAGGCTGCGGGACCTGCTCCTGGAGGCCGGGATGGATGTGGTTTACGTCGAGGACGAGCACGGCAGGCACAGCGAGGCGGACTGGAGGCGGCGCTTCCCCACAGCCCTGGAGTGGTTCCTCGATCCCACGGCCCGCCCAAGCACGCGCGCCGTAACAACCGCAACGACCCTTGGCAGCATGCTGTCCGGGCTCTCACGCCTCCTACCAAACAAGCGCTAGACAACGCTGCATAGGGGGCTTGACCCCGGAGCGCCAGGGAATCAGCAAGCGCCCCACGCGGGAGGTGGCGAACCGAGCGCGCACTTCCCTAGCCTCCTGCCTACCGGCCACCCTAGCAGGCACAGGCCGAGTAGCTGGGTGGCACGAAAAAGGCCCGGCGTACGACCGGGCCTATGCTGCTTCGTCGAACTCCGCCCTACTAATGGAGTTGCCTGGTAAGGGTCTCATCCTCGAGCATGTGCTGCAGTTCGTGGGCCTGGTCCTCCTGCTCGAGAAGAATAGCTTTGAGCAGGTTCTCGGTGCCGTAATCACCGGACTGGTTGGCTTCCTGAATGCGGCCGCGCAGAGTCTGGATGATCTTGCAGTTGATGGCGAGATCGCGCTCGAGCATGTTTCGAAGCGGCCAGATACCCTCCGGCTCGTGCTCGACGTACGCGAACTCCGCCTGCTTGCGAGGACCGGAGACGGGTACGCCGCCGAGCGCGGTGATGCGCTCCGCTATCTCATCGCCGTTCTCGCGGGTCTCGTTGTAGAACTCCTCCAGCAGCAGATGCAGCTCGCGGAACTGCGGGCCTTCCACCACCCAGTGGTGCTTCTGGTACTGGTGGAAGAGCACGAACAGGCTGCCCAGGTCGGCGTTGAGGCCGTTGATGAGCTTCTCTGCCACGCTCCTATCAAGCTGGATGGGATTGTCCACTACCTCGCCGAACTGCTGGCGCGGTGTGCCAAGCCCCTCCCTCGCGCCTTCCTCCGCGAAGTGTGCCTGCATCTTCTGTATCTGCTCGGGTGTGACCGTCGTCTGGTCCGAAACAATTGACTCAGCCATGGTTGGGAATAACCTCCGTTGTTGTTGCGTACCACCTGCCAGCATCCCACCGACATACTCCGGATGATGCAAGAAAGGTGCCCGCAGCCGGTGACGTACACAAGCTCCCCCACCGGGCCGAACGCCTCGACCTTATACATTGCAACGGTGATTTCAGGGCAGCATTGCTCTTGCAAGCCCGTGCTTCACCGGGGGCTGTACGGCAGCGCTGATATACAAGGGGACGCAAGGCCCCGCAGGAGGGAGACGTCGGGTGCATGAAGACGTCGCGTGCAACGTCTCTACAGCGTTCTCGCCATAAGAGGCTCGGCTTCGACTCGCGTTACCGTGCCCGGTGTCAGACCAAAGTCGTTGCAAGTGGGGTGGTCGGATAGTGAGATGCGCTGATGTAGCCCTCCACGGGTGCTATCAGCCCCGTCCCTGCAGCGCGAACTTTGACCCCGGTCACCCGCCCGTTAGAATGTACTATGAACTCCACGCCACTCCGCCCCGCCCACCTCCTCGCGCTCCTGTCTCTGCTGCTCGCGCCACTGCCGGTCTGCAATCCAGTGCTCTCACGAGGCGTGAGCGAAGGTGAGCACGCAGCGCAGACATCGGCTGGCTTGCGGAGCGTAACCCGCTACGCTCAGGTAACCTGCACCACGGCCTTGACGAGAAAGGCACCTTCTTGTTCCAACGGCTAGGGTCCTGGGTGTACAGGCGGCGGCTCTGGGTGATAGCCGCCTGGATGGCCGCGGCTCTGCTCGGTCTACCTTCGCTGTTGCGGGTGACCGACGTGCTCAAGGTCGGCGGCTTCACGCATGAGGGGCTCGAGGCCGCGCAGGTGCGCACCACGCTCGAAAGAGAGTTGAACTTCCCGCCCGTCGCCGTTGTCGTGAACTTCCACAGCGACACCCTGACCGCTGACGACCCGGAGTTCAACCGCCAGGTGCGCCAGGCGCTCGCGGAAATCGAGCAGATGCCGCAGGTAACAGGCATCACGTATCACACGTACGTCCCCGCGCAGGTCTCGCGTGACAGGCACACCGCTTTCGAGGTCATAGGGCTCAAGGTGGACCCCGAGCAGTCACAGCACCTTATGCCTGAGATCAGGCGCAGGCTGAAGCCAACAAGCCTCGAGATGCGCATAGGCGGCGGGCCAGCGTTCTACGCGGACATCGAGCGCACCAGCCAGAGCGACCTGCGGCGCGCGGAGATCATAGCCTTCCCGGTCGCGCTGCTAGTGCTCGTGCTGGTGTTCGGTTCCGTCGTGAGCGCGGCGGTACCCATCGCGGTTGGCGGCTTCAGCATCGTCATAGTTTTCGCTCTGCTGGTCGTGGTAGGGAGCATCACTGACCTCTCGATATTCGCGATGAACGTCGCTACGATGCTCGGCCTCGGGCTCGCCGTGGACTACTCGCTCTTTCTGACGAGCCGCTTTCGTGAGGAGTTGCGGCGCCGCTCCGTGGGCGATGCGGTGGCTGCCACCGTGGGGCGCGCGGGCAGGGCGGTGTTCTTCTCCGGGCTGACTGTGCTCATCGGCCTTGGCGGGCTGGTGACGTTCGAGTTCATGTTCCTGCGGTCCATCGGCATCGTCGGCGCAATCGTGGTGTTCGTTTCCCTGCTTGCGGCGCTCACCCTGCTGCCCGCGATACTGGGTATCGTGGGACACCGCATCAACCGGTTCAGGCCCCCTGCGGTGTTCGCGAGCGGTACGAGTTTCTGGGCGCCTCTTGCCCGCTGGGTGATGGACCGCCCAGGGCAGGTCCTCATCCCGACGCTGCTGTTGTTGCTGCTCTTCGGGCTGCCCTTCCTCAACGTGCGCCTTAGCTCCCCTGACCCAAGCATCCTGCCACCAGGACTCGAGTCGCGGGTGGCGTTCGACCAGCTGAAGAACGAGTTCTCGCCGGGTAGTCTTGCGCCCATCCTGGTGACAGTGCGGACCCAGCGCAGCATCACCGAGCCCGCGAACCTGGAGGTGCTGTACGCTCTCTCACAACAGCTGCAGCGTGAGCCGGGAGTCGTCAGAGTAGACAGCATAGTGGACATAGACCCGCGAATCACGCTGGAGCAGTATAAGCTGCTGTACCGCAACCGCGACGACGTGCCGGACCTGTACGCGCAGGCGGTCCTCAAGGCTACGACATCGGAACATCTCGCGCTGCTGCAGGTGAGCACGGAGTACATCTGGAATGACCCGCGCTCTGCCGCGGTGGTGGAGCGACTGCGTGCGACGGACCTGCCCGGCGACCTGAGACTGCAGGTAGGCGGCGGCACGGCGGAGGTCATGGACATAGTGGGCGACATGTACGGTCAGTTCCCACGTGCGCTCGCGCTCATCATACTGGCGACGTATCTCGCGCTGCTCGCGATGCTTGGCTCCGTGCTGCTGCCGCTCAAGGCGATCCTGATGAATATACTCTCCATACTCGCGAGTTACGGCGCGCTGGTCTGGGTGTTTCAGGAGGGACACCTCGACTGGCTCTTCCGGTTCCAGCCTCTCGGCTTCGTGGACACAAGCCTGCCGGTCCTGATGTTCTGCATACTGTTCGGACTGTCAATGGACTACGAGGTGTTCCTACTCGCGCGCATCAAGGAGGAGTGGGAGCGGACCGGCGACAACACGCAGAGCGTGGCGGCGGGACTGGAGCGCAGCGGCAAGATCATCACGAGCGCGGCACTGCTGGTCGTGGTTGTGGGACTCGCGTTCGTGACGGCGGAGATAATACTGGTGAAGGCTATTGGCCTCGGAGTGGCGCTCGCGGTGCTTCTGGATGCCACTCTCGTGCGCGCGCTGCTCGTGCCGGCGACGATGCGTCTGCTGGGTGAGTGGAACTGGTGGGCTCCCAGCTTCGTGCGGCGCAGGCTCGCGGAGGTAAGACTGGGTGAGTAAGGTGGTGAGGACTGTCTCCTATATAGAGGGTAGATTCAGCGAGACCTTTGGTTGCAATCGCATCTATGGCCGGGGCGAGCACGGGCGGCAGGCTCTTTGCGGACAGGGCGCCCGGCTCGTGCTCCTGCTGGCGACAGTCTCCGTCCTGCTAGCTGCGTGTGGGCGGGGTGAGGACGTTGCAGGCTATCCTGTCTCGCTCGGCGCTCCCCCGCAGCCCACACCTTCACTGCCGCCCGTGAGCTTTCCCAGGGATGAGGCGCCGCACGGCGACCTGACGGAGTGGTGGTACTACACCGGTCACCTGCAGGCGGGCAAGGGGCGCTACGGGTTCGAGCTCGTTACGTTCCAGGCAGTGCGCGGCCAGCTCCCGAGGTCGTACGTGGCGCACTTCGCCATCACGGACCAGCAGCGCAGGCGCTTCGCTTACGACCAGAGGCTGCACACAGGGCCTCAGCCCGTCCAGGGACCAGGCTTCAACCTCGAGGTTGATGGCTGGAAGATGAGCGGAGCTGGTGGCACGGACAGGCTTCAGGCGAGAATGCCCGGCTACGGTATAGACCTGACACTCAGAGCCACTAAGCCCGCTGTCCTCCACGAGGGCGACGGCATTATCTCCTTCGGTCCGGCCGGCACCTCCTACTACTACAGCCGTACGCGGATGAGTGTGCAGGGCACGATCGAAGACCACGGAAAGCGGTTGCCCGTGACGGGGCAGGCGTGGATGGACCACCAGTGGGGCAACTTCATCTCGGTGGCCGGTGGAGGCTGGGACTGGTACAGCATCCAGCTCGAGGACGGCGCGGACCTGACGGTGAGCGTCGTGCGGAACCTGGAGGGCGAGGTGCTGCTCGAATACGGGACATACGTCGAACCCAACGGGAGCGCTAGTAATCTCGACACTGAACAGGTTGACACGAAGGTGACGGCGCGCTGGAGAAGTCCGAAGACAGGCGCGGTATACCCATCAGGCTGGAGGATGATAATTCGGGACAGGGGGCTGGATCTCGCTCTCACGCCCGTCCTCCCTGACCAGGAGCTGGACACTCGAAAGAGCACGGGAGTCGCATACTGGGAGGGGGCTGTGGAAGTTGCGGGAACGCGCGACGGCAAGCCCATTCAAGGCAAGGGCTACGTTGAGCTTACGGGTTACGCCAAGACAAAGCCGTAAAGACCGTTACTCCCTGCTTACCTCCAATATCAAATGGCTATGCGGTGAACGTGCCTCACCGTGGAAGTGCCCGGCACCTGGATCTGCTCCCTCTCCACAAGCCGCAGCAGCGCGTCCACGACTCGCTCGTCCCACTGGCGCCCACGGTGCCTGACAAGCTCCGCAAGCACGGTGTCAAGCGGCAGGGCTGGACGGTAAGGGCGCGCCGTACTCATGGCGTCAAAGGAATCGGCCACAGCTATGATCCTTGCGCCGAGCGGGATATCATCCCCGGCTAGTCCGTCCGGGTACCCTCCACCGTCTACGCGCTCGTGGTGGTGCCGTACGTAGCTTGTTGCTAGCGAAAACTGAGGGAAGCGGCTGAGTATCTGTACTCCCGTCACCGGGTGTCGCTTCAACTGCTCCCACTCAGCAGCCGTCAGACGGCCCTCCTTGGTCAGCACGTTGATATCAACAACTATCTTGCCTATGTCGTGTACCCGAGCTGCCTGCTCCACTAGATTTGCCTCGTCTGGAGTAAGCCCGAGCTCAACGGCTAGCGCTCGGGCGTACGCTGCCACACGTTTCGAGTGGTCAGCTGTGTAGGGATCGCGGATGTCCACGATGTCCGCGAGAGACTCCACCGCCTCCAGGGTTTGTCTGCGCAGCTGAATGTGGCGCTCCAGCGAGCTATAAACGGCTACGGCCGGCAACAGAAGAAACGGCAACGCCCAGACGTGAGCATCAATGACAGCCGCCGCCAGAAGCCCCAACGCCAGCTGGGCAAGCCGCTCCATCGTGTCCAGCCCCTTGCTTTGACGCCAGACAAGCAGGGGCGACTGACTCAACTGGAGCCCTACCATGGTTGCCAGCGAGAGGTTGTTCACGGTGTACATCGCGACCGCAGCCACGAGGATCATCACCAATTGGTCCGGACGGTCGAAACGCAGCTCCCCACGGTTCCAGTCAACAAGCGTCAGCAGCAGGCCGCCAACACCTGCCTGTAGCATCGCCTGTGACGTATTGAAGAGCATCTCATCCGGCGGCCGACGACGGATGACGTTGGCGAGGAGCGCCCCCGAACCCACAATCAGCATCGCTACAGCCGGCTCGAACAGCAGGATAGAGACGAAGATAACGCTGGTACCGAGCGTCACCTTCGTCTTCGAGGCGATGCGGAGCGGAAACAGATGTGCAACGCAGAAAAGCGTGGCGAAGGCGAAGGCAAGCGCTACTCGATCCAGACTGAGTGGGCGTGTGTAGCCCAACCCAGCAAGAGTCGATCCGACTGCCGTCAGCGCGAAAAACCCGATATAGAGCCTTGCGCGCAGCCGAAGCTCGCCCATCTACCTAACCCCCT
>JADDPP010000350.1 GCA_016781845.1 Rubrobacter sp. | reverse complement strand
GGCACGGTCTCCCGTTTGCCACCGCTGGAGCCTGGCAGGAGCGCGTTCCGAGCGGCGATGAAGCCCTGCCAGCCCGCATAGTGCGTGAACTGGAAGCTGCCCGTCACGTCACCCGCCGCGTAGATGTGTCGCTGACTCGTGCGCAACTGGTCGTCCACGGATATGCCCTTCTCGGTAAACTCCACGCCCGCCCTCTCGAGTCCCAGCCCCTCGACCTTGGGCCGGCGTCCCAAGGCCACCAGCAGCTTGTCGCCCACGTAAGTCCCCTTCGAGGTGGTGACTCGTGTGCCGGTGGGAGTCTGCTCCACATTCTGGGCCTCCTCGCCGGTGCAGACCTCTATCCCTTCGCGGGCGAGTACCCCCGTCAGGACCGAGCTCGCCTCCGGATCCGCTACAGGCAGGACGCGCCCTCCACGCTGGAGGATCGTCACCCGGGAGCCAAGGCGCCGAAACGCCTGGGAGAGCTCCACTCCTATCGGTCCGCCCCCCAGCACCAATAGGTGGGCGGGTAGCTCCTGCAGATTGAACACGTTCTGGTAGGTCAGCGTGGGGACATCGGCAAGACCTGGGATGGGCGGGAACGCGGGCTCCGCGCCGGTGCAGATAATGAACCGCTTCGAGTGCAGGATCCGTCCGTCCACTTCGAGGGTATGGGGGCCACGGAAGCTGACATGCCCCAGCACGACCTCCACACCATCCTTGGCCAGCACCTCCGGCGTCTCCAGTGCGTACACCCGCTGAATCGCCGCCCGCACGCCCGTCATCACCTTCGCCAGATCAACCTGGGGTTCGACCGGATCCAGTCCTACGGAACCGGCGTGACGCATCTGGTGGGCGACCTTCGCCGCGTGCAGCAATGCCTTGCTCGGCACACAGCCGGTCCACGTGCAGTCGCCCCCCACGCGGTCACTCTCCACGAGCGCCATGCGGGCGCCCATTTGGCGCGCAAAGGAGGCGGTAGGGAGGCCGGTGGAGCCTGCGCCGATGACCACCAGGTCGTATCTGTGTCCCATATACGTCTATCCCCTGGGTTTAGGTTTGTGAATCTCAGCCTGTCTCAGCCCTTATTTATCTGACAGTGCGCTCCTGCTCTCGGGTGTGCGCGCCGTGTCACAAGTAAACACCTGCCCGGGTAGAGAGTCATCGTAACATCCACGGCTTGGTCGGTCTGTAACCTTGAACACATTCGGCTGCGGCGGTCGCTGCCTCGTCGCCAACGTGAGCAAGGCTGCCGGCACCCGGTCGCCCTAAGACTTGCTCTCCTTGTCGAAGACCTGCAGGAGCCCTCCGGCGCAGCCTGACACAACCATCGTCCCTATCTTTCCCTCGCGGCCTTTCCCGCCGATGTAAGCCAGGTCACTGAAGTCACACTCTCCACCGCGTACCTTTGTGATCACACCGACCACAGACCTCTCGGGGGAGAGGGCGAAGTGTCGGGAAGAGAGGAGAGTAGTGTTGAGTACGGTTACACCTGATAGGACGGAAGTCGGATTTGCAGAGCATATGCTCAACCCTGTGCCGCGCTCGGTCACCCGCCGCAACCCCTTCGTAGTACTCGACGGAGAGTGGTGGTTTGCACCTGACGTGGAGGACCGGGGTCTCGGCGAGCGATGGTACCTGGGGCATGAGTGGGAATACACAGCGCAGTGGCCGGGCTCGATCGAGAGCCATATGGGCAGACACCAGGAGTTGCACCGACAGCCCCGGCCCCCAGAGGACAGCGTCGTCGCCTGGTACGAGCGGGAGTTCGAGCTGCCCGAGTCGTGTTGCGAGACGCCCGAGTGGTTGCCGCAGCTTACATTCGGGGCATCCGGCTACGAGACGCGCGTCTGGCTCAACGGACACCCGCTGCGGACGATCGAGGGGGAGGAAGCCCATCTGGGCAGGTGGACCTCGTTCTCGTACGAGCTGCCGCAGGAGCTCCTGCAGCCAGTCAACCGCCTGACTGTGCGCATCGCCGACTCGCTGGACCCGCAGACGCCACGGGGGAAACAGGAGTCGCGGGTGTACAAGCAGGGCGGCATCTGGTACCAGACGTACACCGGTCCTGTCGGGAGCGTATGGGTGGAGATGGTGCTGCGCAACCGGCTACGGTCGCGGCTAGGGGTGATCAGCACTGTGGAGGACCGCCTGGTCGAGTTCGAGCTCACGACGGGCGTCAGAGATCCGGCCACCTACCTCCTCCGGCTGGCCGTGTCCTCGCACGCGAATGGCGAGGCTATAGCGGAGGCAGAGTACAGTTTACCTTTGGAGGCTGGAAAGAGATCTCAAAGGGTGGCGTTGGAGCTGCCCGAGGCCGAGCTGTGGTCGCCGGGCAAGCCTAACCTCTACCACCTCGTCGCGACGCTCACGCAGCCTGGCGGGAGCGTGTCGCGGATCGAGACCCACTTCGGGCTGCGCAAGATCGAGGCGAGGGGCCGGTATGTGTACCTCAACAACGAGCGGCTGTACCTCGACGGGATCCTCTACCAGCCCGGCACTGCGTCTTTGGAGCAGATGCGGCGGCATTTCCGGGCGATGAAGGAGCTGGGGGCCAACCTCGTCCGCGTCCACATAGCGGGCATAGACCCGCGCATCTACGATCTGGCCGATGAGATGGGGATGCTCCTGTGGGTGGAGGTGCCCAGCCCACACACCTCGACGGACTGCAGCCGCGAGAACCACCGGGCGGAGCTGATGAGGATGCTGCCGATCATCGGCTCCCATCCATCTGTAGTCATTTGGAGCCTGTACAACGAGGATTGGGGGGCGGAGGATATAGCGACGAGTCCGGAAACTCGCGCCTACATCGCCGGTGTCTACGCTCACATGCGGCTGTACCATCCGCACGTACTCGTCGTCGACAACGACGGCTGGCGGCACGTCTCGACCGGGGGGCGTCTGGAGTCCCACCTGCTGACTGCACACGTCTATACGACGGATATCGGGCACTGGCGTGAGGCGCTCGACGGACTGGTGACTGAGCCGAACGCAGGTCCTGCGGGCGTGCCGATTGTCGTCGGCGATCCCTTCTTCTACCACGGGCAGGTTCCCCTCGTGGTGAGCGAGTGGGGCGGCTTCGGCTGGGAGGGGTACGGTGGCCCGGAGGAATCCGGCGCGAAGGCAGAGAGGATCCGCACGTTCAAGCGGGAGCTGCGGGCACGGCCTATCGCCGGCGACGTGTACACCCAGGCGGTGAGCATCGAGGAGGAGACCAACGGGCTCATTGACCCCGACACCGGAGAACTCCAGGTAGCACCTGGTCTGCTCGATTCGGGAGGAAATAGGGGATGACCTCCGGCCGGGTACCCAAAGAAGAACGGGCAGTCCCGTTTGGGCTCGAGCACCTGGAGGTTGTAATGGAGCCGGAACCCGGAAAACGCTGGGAGACGGAGGGCGTGCTGAACCCGGGCACGGCCAGGGGCCCGGACGGAGAGCTGTGTCTCTTCCCGCAGCTCGTGGTGTGCGGTAACTACTCCCGAATCGGGTCGTCTACGCGCTCTTCGATGACTCGGACGATGCGGTTGGAGTGGAGAGGCTCGGTATCGCGCTAGAGCCTCAGGAAGACCACACCTCTGGAGTTAGCGTAGCGTATCTGGTGGGCGGCCTCGGCGGCGTACAGCACCGTCTTGCTAGGCGCGCAGCCCGTCCACCCTGACGGCGGTGTCCCGGGTTAGCCGTTGAGCGGAGCGCCTGATCACAGGTCGAGCTGCTCGAGTCCGGCCAGATACCCCTCGGAGTAGGTGGGGAACTGCGCGGCGGTATCCAGCAGTGTGGGTATTGGAATCTGAGCGCGAATAGCTACGGATGCCTGGTGTATCCACTCGCTCGACAACGGGGCAACTGCCCACGCGCCGACGAGCACGCCTCGCCCGCGGTCAGCGACCAGTCCCATCTCCCCCCTGGGGTTCTGCTCGTACGTCCACGGACGGGCTAGCGTCTCCGGCAGGTTGACCGTCGCCGTCACAACGTCCATGCCCTGCTGCCGCGCCTGCTGCTCCGTCATGCCGGCCGCCGCGATCTCCGGATCGGAGAACACCACCCTGGGGATGGAGCGGTAGTCGGCCCGGGCAGACTTACCCAGGATGTTGGTGGCAACGATCCTCGCCTGGTACTTCGCGACGTGCGTGAAGGGCATAACCCCGGTCACGTCGCCGACCGCCCACAAACCCTCCGCCAGACGGCACCTCTCGTCGATTGGCAGCCCTTTCTCCCCAAGCTGGATGCCGACCGTCTCCAAGCCTATCCCATGGATCCGTGGAGTCCTGCCCGTACCGATCACGATCACATCCGTGGAGATCGTCGAGCCGTCGTCCAGTTCGACGATAGTGCCCGCCCCGTCCTTGCGAGCGCGCACAGCCCTTCGTCCCAGGCGGATGTCAACTCCGTCCTCGCCCAGGGCAGAACCGATGAGCTCGCCAACCCTGGGCTCCTCCCTATTGATGAGCCGGTCGGCCGATTGCACGATCGTCACTTCGGCGCCGAATCGGGCGAGCATCTGGCCGAGTTCCACACCAACCGGCCCCCCGCCGAGGAACACCGCACGCTCGGGTATTGCCTTGAGGGTCGTGGCCTCCCGGTTGGTCCACACCTGGACGTCCCCCAGTCCCTCTATCGGCGGTATCGAAGCGTCCGAGCCGGTCGCGACAATGATGTGTTCGGCCCGGAGGGTCTGCCCGTTTACCTCGACCGTACCCGGCGCCGTGATGCGCCCGCGGCCCTTGAAGACAGCCGCGCCCTGCTGCTCGTAGCTCTCGACCTGCTTGGAGTCGTCGAGGTGGCGGATCATGTAGTCGCGGTAGGCAGAGGCCTCAGGCCAGTCAAGATGGGATGTGCGCGCTCCCGCCGCTCTGCGGGCCGCCTCCCGGGCCTCCGGTGGGCGTAGGAGCGTCTTCGATGGGATGCACGCCCAGTAGCCGCACTCCCCTCCTATGAGCTCCCGTTCAATAACCGCGACCTTCTTGCCGCCCGCGAGCAGTTTGCTGGCGGCGACCTCCCCGCCTGGTCCCATGCCCAGCACTATCACGTCGAAACGCTCCGCCATACCCCTGACTCCTCCTCCGCTAGTGATCTCCTGTGGTAAGAGAGCCGCGCTCAAAATAGCTTAGCGCACAACCCCGATACGGGACTGTAACCCAGCTTACAGAAGCCGAGGCCGTACCCGACTAGGATGGAACAAGGCAGCACTACTGTCCGAGGAGGGCCAAGCGTAGGTAAGCCTTCCCGCCAATAGCAGAGAGGTTTGGGTTTTTGGGTTGAGGAATTCAGCGATAACGTGTGTATCCGCCATGACGCTGGTACTCCTACTGGCTGCCTGCGGAGGCGCCTCCAGTGAAACGGCCCCAACTAGCGGTGTGACCGGGCGCACCACTGTGCCAACCTCGGTGTCCGCGCCCAGGAACGAGCCCGCCGCCACCGCAGATGTGCCCTCTGCGACAGAAACGACGGCTGTCGTACCCAACGCGGTGGCGACTCTTACTCCCACGCAAATTCCGACGACAGTGGCTGTCGTCAAACCCACCCTTGCCCCGACCTCACCGCCCGTAGAGTCGGCAGCGACAAGGCCCCAGGAATTGAGTGGACAGGCCGTTAGCGTGCCCGACTTCGAGCTCGTGGCGTATCAGGGCGAAGAATTGCTCGGCGGTCGAGAGGCGAAGTTCTCACAGGCGTTCGAGCAAGGCAAGCCGGTGGTGCTCAACTTCTGGGCAGGCAACTGCCCGCCGTGCAGGTTCGAGATGCCCTCGTTCCAGGCGGTCGCAGATAAGTACGACGGCGAGGTCGTGTTCGTGGGCGTGGATGTGGGGCTGTTTACGGGCCTAGGCGATCACGAGTCGGCGAAGCAACTCCTCGATGAGTTGAACGTCCGCTACCCGTCCGCGTATGCGGTGAGTGCCTCTGCTCTACAGCAGTACAAGGTGGTGAATATGCCCACGACTATCTTCTTCGATTCGCAGGGTAGGGTTGTCGCTCGTCGGGAGGGCATCGTCCTGGAAGACGAACTGGGCGATATAGTCGATCAGCTGGTCGCAGGCTCCTGATCCCGGCGGCGGTAGTTAGTCTCGAGAGCAAGGCAACCCAGGGAGGCGGGCCAGTATGGACACCAGAGAGCGGGCGCACTTGACCGATGCAGCGGCACGACCAGCTACCCAAAAAAGCATACCGAGTGGTCTCCTCGTTGCCCTGTGCGCTCTGGCGGTGGTCTTCGCGGCGGCCCTCCTAACGGGAAGAAGTATTGGTGGCCTGAATGCCAGTATCGAGTCTATCTCCGCTTTCTCTAGTGGCCTGCTCGGCAGCCTCGCGAGTGCGCCTCCGCTGAGCTACGCCTTCGGTGCAGGCATGGTGGCGGCGATGAACCCCTGTGGTTTCGCCCTGCTGCCCGCCTACCTCGGCATGTATCTTGGTGATGCTGGCGGGCCGTCGACAGAGATGGGCACCGGCTCAAGGCTCTTGCGCGCGGCACAGGTGAGCGCGACCGTCACCGCAGGCTTCTTGGTGCTGTTCGGGCTCGCGGGTCTGTTGCTGAGCGTGGCGACCACCGTCCTGGCCGCATACTTTCCCTGGCTGGGGCTAGCCGTCGGTTTCGTACTCGTGCTGGCAGGTGGGAGGATGCTGCATGGCGGCTCCCTGTACACCACCTTCGGTGAGCGAATAGCGGGACGAATCGGGTCGGGCGCATGTCGACGAAGTGTTCGCGGGTACCTGGCCTACGGGCTGGCGTATGGCGCCGCCTCCCTGAGTTGCACGCTGCCCATATTCCTGGCGGTGGTGGCCAGTGCGCTAGCGGTCAATGGCTTCCTCCCGGGTGTCCTACAGTTTGTCCTGTACGGTCTGGGGATGGGCTTCGTGATAACCGTGCTCACGCTGAGCACCGCATTGGCTCAGCAGGTGGTGATCAAGAGGGTGAGGCGACTGGGCCAGTATATGCAGCCCGTCACCGCCGTCCTGATGCTCCTCGCGGGCGCATATATCCTTTACTACTGGCTCACACTGGGCGGCCTGCTCGCCACGGTGCTGTGATCTAGCTCCCAGTAGGACCGAGAACTGTAATAGGGAAGCAAGAGGTACCCGCTAATGAGGAACGGAGCCGGCAGAATGGATATGACCGCGCGAGGAGCACATCGGGTGCTGCTGCAGATAGTCGTCTCTCGTGATTGCCCCACCTGCGAGGAGTCGCGCACGATCGCCCTGGAGATGCGCGAGAGGTTCCCCTTGCTACAGGTAGACCTCATCGATCTGAACGCGGGGCACCCGGTTCCCGATGGGGTGGTGGCCACGCCCACTTACATTCTGGACAGCACGGTGATCTCACTGGGCAACCCGCGTCCGGAGGACCTGGTCAAGACGATAACGGAGTTACAGGCTCTGCAGGTCTGACAGGGGGCCCGGTCAGAGTGGTCGTCCTGAAGGATCAAGGAGGTGGTGGATGATCAGCCGGACTTGGATAAGGATAGACCTTGTCTTGGCACTGCTTGTCGTCGCGTGTGCGGACGCGTCGTCCAGTCGGCTATCGCAACCAACGCGCGGCTCGCTGGGAGTGGAGACATCACAGGCAGGATCCCTTCCTGCTGGCGGTGATACCACAGTCGGGCCGGTCCCGACTGTCCCCACGGTTGCGCCTGTGGCTACACCGACCGCGAAGCTACAGGTTGACTTGGACGACGTGCAATTCAACACGGACGGCTGGAGGACGGATTTCAGCAAGCATAGCGTACCCCTCGACGAGATCATCCCCGGCGGGCCGCCCAGAGACGGCATACCGCCGATCGATGTCCCGAAGTTCGTGTCGGTAGAGGAGGCCGGCTCCTGGCTGAATTCGCGAGAGCCGGTGATCCATCTCGAGGTAGGAGGCGAGGCGCGCGCGTACCCCTTGCAGATACTCATCTGGCACGAGATAGTGAACGACGTGGTGAGCGACATGCCCGTCGCCGTGACCTTCTGCCCGCTGTGCAACACCGCGATCGCCTTCGACCGGAGGCTGCACGGTCGCACGCTCGACTTCGGGACTACCGGAAACCTGCGTAACTCCGACCTGGTAATGTGGGACCGGCAGACCGAGTCGTGGTGGCAGCAGGTCACCGGCGAGGCGATAGTGGGTGAGCTGACCGGCCGGAAGCTCCAGATGCTCCCGGCAACCATAGTCTCCTGGGAGGAGTTCAAGCAGCAGTTTCCCCAAGGTCAGGTACTCTCGCGCGATACAGGGCACTCCCGACTGTACGGCAACAACCCGTATGCTGGGTATGACAAAGCCGACGAGCCGCCGTTCCTGTTCGAAGGCAAGCTTGATGGCAGGCTGCCCCCGAAGGAGCGGGTGGTCACCGTGAACGTGGCTGGCGAGGATGTCGCGTATCCCTTCTCGCTGCTCGCGAAGGAGGGAGTGATCACCGACAGCGTCGGTGGACAGCCGATCGTCGTCTTCTTCGATCCCGGCACCGCCTCGGCGCTGGATGCCTCCACCATAGCAGCCTCACGGGACGTGGGAGCGACGGCTGTGTATCAGCCACAGATAGATGGACGCCGCCTGACGTTCTCGTGGCGCAACGAAGGGTTTGTCGACGCCGAGACCGGTAGTCGTTGGACGGTTCTGGGACGGGCCATCGAGGGGCCGCTGGTCGGCAAGCAACTGGAGCCGATCGTACACGGCAATCATTTCTGGTTCGCATGGGCCGCTTTCAAGCCGGATACGCGGATCTACGCTCCACAGTGAGACGGTTTGACATCATGAGCCAGTGCATCGGGCGTATGATGCACAGTGATGTGAGGTGTGAAGGAGGGGGCGTATGGCGGGTAACGTGATCAAGCGCGTGCTGGGCTCGGCCCGCGCCGGCAGCTCCACGCAGGCGAATTACCCGTTCAAGCGTGAATACCTGCGCAAGATAGACATCTTCCGTGACCTCTCCCACGAGGAGATGGAGATGCTTGACAGGACGACGCGCATGACGACCGTGGAGAAGGGACGTACGATCTACCGCCAGGACGACAAGGCCCAAGGACTCTTTCTTCTAAAAACAGGACGGGTGCGCCTCTCTCGCATAGGTCCTGGCGGGAAGAAGCTGGAGCTGGCGATCCTCGAGCCCGGCACGTTCTTCGGCGAGATGCCGCTTCTGGGGGAGAGGATGCGCAACGCCGACGCCGAGGCCGCGGAGGACTGCCTGCTGTGCGTAATGAGTCAGCATGATATCGAGCGGCTGGTGCTTGCCCAGCCGCAGGTGGGGCTGCGCATGATAGCAGTTCTGAGCCGCCGGCTGGCGGAGAGCGAGGCACGGCTGGAGGATCTGGCCTACCGGAGCGTGCCTGCCCGTCTCGCATCAGTGCTGCTGCGCCTGAGTGAGGAGGGCGTGGTTGAAGGTATCACCCACGAGGAACTGGGCGACATGGTCGGCGCGTATCGCGAGACGGTCACCAAGACGCTCAACGAGTTCCAGGCTGCGGGGTACCTCAAGCTGTCTCGACGGAAGGTCCAGATACTCGATCGTTCCGGGCTTTCAGTCTTACTCCAGGACTCCTGACAGCCAGAGTGCGACAGCCGAGTATCTGACAATCCGGCTGCCCACTCTGCCTCACCCTCCCTGTTCACTCCCGACCTGACCGCATCCCCTGCGAATGTAATCCCGCTTACAGATAGTTTCCCAGCATAAGGTTAGAGTGAGGGCACATATTCCGGCTCCGGTGACGACCGCATAGCAGCAGTAGCCCCGGTGTGGAAGGACGTACCGATCAAAGAGCGGAGCTGTATGGGACAAGTTGGTCGGGGCAAAGGAGGTGAGGATCCTGGGATCGACAGCGGAGTAGAACGTAGACGGAGCCGAAGGGGTGGTTGATACTCCAGAGCTCCTATTCACAAGGAGAAGATAATGCGCTCGAAGCTTACTGCCGGCATCATCGCCGGCCTGCTTGGCGGCCTGGTATTCGGCATGATGATGCAGATAATGAAGACGCCCGACGGCAAGATGCCGATGATGGGCATGGTCGCGATGGTCGTGGGGTCCAGGAGCCTGCTCGTAGGCTGGCTGTACCACCTGCTCAACAGCGCGGTGATAGGCGCCCTCTTCGGCTGGCTGCTCGGCAGCCGCGTCCACGGATACGGATCCGGCCTGGGCTTGGGAGCACTGTACGGCCTCGTCTGGTGGGTCTTGGGCGGCCTGATCCTGATGCCGATGATGCTCGGGATGCCGGTTTTCGCACCCCTCACTATGGCTGGGATGATGCCGGTGGCAATAGGCAGCCTGATGGGACACCTGATCTTTGGGCTGATCCTCGGCGCTGCCTTCGTGTGGCTCTACAGGACCCTGGCTGGCAGGAGCGAGACACGCGTTCCCGAGCAGGGAGCGGGCGTGGCGAGACGCGCGTAGGAGCGCGGGCGCTCGGCCAGCGTGTTTTCGGCGGGCTCGGGAGAGACGCTAACGCCGCCAGCAGCGTCTGAGCGGTTCTTGTGGGCCTCGTATTAAGGTACGAGGCCCCCGAGTTGGTCTACAGGATGTGTGGGTGCCGAGTAGCTCTATAGAAACGGCAATAGCCGAGTACCTTTCGACGCCTCTGCGAAAAGATCTGTCGGCACTCGCGTACGTGCTAATCCGGTCCTGAGGGTCCGAGCGGAGTACAGTGACGGAAGCAACCGCGACCTTGAGTTGAGATGTTCACCCGATCCAGGTAAGACCAAAACCTGGGGCGACGCTCGGCACGCTTGGTGCGACTCGCGACAACCGAGACCACGCTATCGGCTGATCTAAATGCTTCCATGCTGATCATGCGGCAAGCTCAAGCTCGGTGTCGGCTT
>JADDPP010000030.1 GCA_016781845.1 Rubrobacter sp. | reverse complement strand
TGACAAACTGTTGAAAAAGGCATCAGCAGAGCGGGATCGGTCGGTGCTCAAGGCACGCCTACGGCAGTGATGGTCGACGCTGGGGAGGGGCGACAGCCACCCTGAGCTGCGCCTCCCGGGAAGTTCCTCCGCCCCCAACCTCTCCAACTGAGCAACCTCTTGAGGTTCTGTCCTGTCGCGATCAGCGTCGCTTCGATGTTCACACGCCTCAGCCTCCTGAGCCTGAATCTGTCCAGCCCGTGCCACTGCTTGCCCTCGCCAAACAAAGGCTCCACCCACACCTGTCGCTTCCTCATCACCTTCTTGTAGGCTTCCGTCTCGTGGTATCCCCTGACTCTGTCCAGGTACTCTTCATCGAAGCTGCGGCTCACCTGCCGCCCTCGGGAACTCTCGGTGCACTTGCCCTTGATAGGGCAGGCGTTGCAGGAGGCTGCCTCCACCCGGTAGACCACCACCCGCTCGGTGACTTGGCGGTATGACGGTGAAGTACCTGGGCTTGCGGACAGCGGTACTCATCCCGGTGAGGGTTGTAGGTGAACTCGGACTTGCCCAGGTAGGGAGTGCGGGCATCGAAGTCGGGCAAGGGCATATACGCTTTTATGCCCTCCTCCTCGACAGCAGGGATGATCTCAACGGTCCTGTACGTCGTGTCCCCTGTCACTTGCTCAGGAAACAGCTTCCAGTGGAACCGGCATCTCCACAACAGGTCTTGCATCGGCATGTTCTCCATGACCTCGCTGGGAGTAGTGAGCACTTGCAGGACGATGCGTGCCTTGCCTCCGTCCACTGCATAGTGCACGTGGTAGCCGGGGTGAGTGCCGTTCTTGCCAGGCATCAAGCTGGAGTCGAGGTCGGTGCTGCTTGCAAGCACGTCCGACACTCTCTGGTAGCCATCATGCTTGGCATCCCGGTCCTGTTGCCCCTCCTGTGCTATCCAGTCGTGGCGGGAGTCGTTCATCTGCGCTAGCGCCTGCAGGTCGGCCTCAGCCAGATCAACCGGCAAGGGTACGGGCTCAGGACTCCCCTCGGCCTGAGCCACCTCCTTGGCAAAGAGCTCCGCGAGGTGGGCTTCCACGTCGCCACCGATGGCTGAGCATAATGCCCTGCCGGGCAGAAAGTCCACCCTGATGCAGATGAATGCTTTGTTCGCTATCCCGCAGCAACTCCACGCGGATGCTCGCCAACCTACCTTGGGGAGGAGTTCCGGTTCGATTCTACATCCGGGTCCGCAAGCTGTACTGTGACAACTCCAACTGCCCCAGAAAGATCTTTGCCGAGCGCCTTGAGGGAGTAGCCCAGCGCTACGCCAGACGCACAAACCGGCAGCGAGGGGCGCTGGAGGATATAGGTTTTGTCCTGGGCGGGGAGGCGGGGGCAAGATTAGCTGTCGGGCTGGGACTCCCAACGAGTCCTGACACCTTGCTGCGTTTTACCAAGCAAGCGACGGGTGTGCGAGACGAGCCGGTGCGGGTGCTCGGCATCGACGACTGGTGTTGGAAGCGCAGACTGCGGTACGGGACGATCCTGGTGGATCTGGAGCGGCACAGGGTGGTAGACCTGCTACCTGATCGTGAGGTGGAGTCTGTGGTTGACTGGCTGAAGGCGCATCCCGACATCGAGATCATCGTGCGCGATCATGGCGACACCTACACCCAAGCGGCTGGATAGGGCGCATCACAGGCCGTGCAGGTGGTCCATCGTTGGCACATCCTCAAGAACCTGATCGACTACCTCGAGCGGTTCCTGCTGCAGCATACTCGGCTCCTCAAGGAGGCGGCACCGCTCTTAGAGGGAATCCAAAGTGTAGAGCAACTCCCTGCACAGCGTCCATCCCCCCTTAGAGGAAGCCGCAGCGGCGAGTGAGGAGAAGCACGCCAAGTACGTCGCCGCTTGGGAAGAGGTGCGCAGACTGAGGGAGGCTGGTGCAGATGTCGCTGACATAGCCTGGATGGTAGACATCAGCCGACAGACCGTGTACCGGTACTCAAGGATGCGCGATCCGCCCCAGCGCAAGCATCCGAAACCACGGTGCAAGCTGCTGGATCCGTACAAGGATTACCTCGTGAGGCGCTGGGAGGAGGGCTGCCACAACCGGAAGAGGCTGTTGCGAGAGATCCAGGAACAGGGATACGGGTACTCAGATACGAACGTCTACCGATTCTTCTCGGAGTTGCGGCGGGCAAAGGCAGACGGTGGAGGACAGGCAAGCGGCACGTCGGGAGTATCGGTGCATGCGCCCAGCACCCACCACGTGGCCACGCTCTTTGTGCGCCGCACCGAGGACCTCAGCGAGAGGCAATCGACCTACGTCAAGCAACTCTGCGAATCGAGTGAGGAAACATCCAAGGCGTATGAGTTGACGAAGGAATTCTGCGCGATGCTTAGGCAGCTGCGGGGCGAGGATTTGGACGTATGGACGGGGATGGTCGAGGAGAGCAATGTGGTCGAGTTGCAAAGGTTCGTGCAGTCGCTGAAGAAGGACGAGGCGGCGGTACGGGCAGGGCTGGCCCTCCAGTGGAGCGCCGGGCAGACCGAGGGCAACATCAATCGGCTGAATAATGTTAGCTGGGATGGATTTGATA